>CAOKIU010000035.1 GCA_948468595.1 uncultured Christensenella sp. | reverse complement strand
CCCGTCGCGTATCCCGTCGCGTATCCCGTCGCGTATCCCGTCGCGTATCCCGTCGCGTATCCCGTCGTGCTTCCCGTCGTGCTTCCCGTCATGCTTCCCGTCGTGCTTCCCACAGCATACCCGCTTGCCTGCGATTCCAGAAATATATCCTTGACAGATATAACGGTTTCCGATATAATAAATCTATCGCCGGGCGATATATCGTCCGAGGATACTTAAGGGGGAATGGTCATGGCCAGTCACGATGGCGCCGCGCTGACCGAGGCGGTCTACTATATCCTGCTCTCGCTCCTGTCTCCGCTGCACGGCTATGGCATCATGCAAAAGGTGGAGAGCATGTCCGGCGGCCGCCTGCGCCTGGCAGCGGGCACGCTTTACGGGGCGCTGAGCACGCTGCTGGAAAAGGGATGGATTCAAACGGTCACCGCCGAGCGCGACAGCCGCAAAAAGGAATACCTCATCACCGACGCGGGCCGAGCAGTGCTGCGTGAGGAGATGCGCCGCCTGGAAGAGCTGCTGTACAATGGCCGCAATCTGTTGGGAGGTTGAAGACGATGAAGAGAACATTGCACAAGTGGTTCTGGGCCTGGGACTTTGACAAGGAGGAAAAATGGCTGGCCGCGATGTCCGCCCGCGGGCTGAACCTATGCGGCGTGAGCTTTTGCACCTATGTCTTTGAGGAGGGCGCGCCCGGCGCCTACGCAGTGCGCCTGGAGCTGCTGGACAGGATGCCCAGCCACCCCGTGAGCGAGCAATACATCCGCTTTATCGAGGATACGGGCGCGGAGTACGTGGGCTCTGTCTTGCGCTGGGCCTACTTCCGCAAGCGAACCGACGCCGGTCCCTTCGACCTGTATTCCGACATCGACTCCCGCATCCGCCACCTCAACCGGCTGTTGTCGCTGCTGTTCGTGCTGGGGATGGTCAACCTGGGCAACGGCTTGAATAACCTTATTCAGTTTTTCGTCCACGGACTTTCCTTCAGCCTCGCCGTGAGCATACTCTGCCTGCTGGTGAGCGGGCTAATAGGGTACGGGTTCCTGCGCATATTCTCCAAGCGCAAGCGGCTCCAACGAGAGCGGCTGCTGCACGAGTGACCGGTTTTTGCGCATGCATCGGGCGCTCAGACGGCAAAAAAGGGAAAGGGCAGCTGCCCTTTCCCTTTTTCCATTCCATTTATTCCGTCCAGCGGCGCACCTCGTCCATCATGTCCTTGGGCTGCACCACGCCCGTGTGCAACTGTTTCTTTGTGCGCAGTGCGCGCAGGGAATCGGGCATGGTTAGACCGCTTACCCGCTCCAGCTCGTCCGCGCAGGCGAACTCGTCCAGCTCCTGGACCGCCGCCTCGCCGGTGAGCGCGCCCAGCACGCTGCGGCTGAACTTGTAGGGAGAGGCTGTGGAGACCACCACCATCGGGCGCGCGTCCTTCGTCCTTGCGCGGTATTCCTCCGCCACCGCCCAGGCCACCGCGGTGTGCGGGTCCATGGTGTAGCCAAAGGACTTCTGTACCCGGGCAATGGCCTGTAACGCCTTTTCGTCCCCGGCCCATCCGGCGTCAAAGCTGCGCGCAAGCTCCGCGCGCACTTCCTCCCCAACGGCGTATACCCCGCCGGTTTTCAGCGCCTGCATCCACTGCGCCACGCGCTCCTGGTCCCGGCCGCACAGCTCAAAGAGCAGGCGCTCCAGGTTGGAGGAGATGAGAATATCCATCGAAGGGGACGTGGTCTTGTGGAAGGGACGGTTGGCGTCGTACACGCCCTGGCAGATGAAATCGTAAAGCACGTTGTTCTCATTGCTGGCGCAAATCAGCCGTCCCACCGGCAGCCCCATGCGCTTTGCATAGTAGGCCGCCAGGATGTTGCCAAAGTTGCCGGTGGGCACGCAGAAATTCACCTCGTCGCCCATCTCCACGGCGCCGCTCTTGATCAAATCCGCATAGGCGGAGAAGTAGTACGCCACCTGCGGCGCCAAGCGCCCCCAGTTGATGGAGTTGGCGCTGGAGAGCACAATCCCCTTGCCGGAGAGCTCCCCGGCAAATCCCTCGTCGCCAAAGATGCGCTTCACGCCCGTCTGCGCGTCGTCGAAGTTGCCCTCAACCGCGCAAACATGCACGTTCTTGCCCTCCTGGGTGATCATTTGCAGCTTCTGGGCGGGGGATACGCCATCCACAGGGTAGAACACGCCCACCTGCGTGCCCTCCACGCCGCAGAAACCCTCCAACGCCGCCTTTCCCGTGTCACCAGAGGTCGCCACCAGGATCAGCACCTCTTTGTCCATCTTGGTCTTCTTCACCGCGCGCGTCATCAGGCGGGGCAGCATTTGCAGGGCCATGTCCTTAAAGGCATGGGTGGGGCCGTGCCAAAGCTCCAGAACGTGCATATCCGCCACCTGCCTCACCGGCGCGGGGTCGCTGCCGAACCGCTCGGCGGCGTAGGCGCCCTGGGCGCACTCCTCCAGCTCCTGCGGCGTGTAGTCCGTCAGAAAGGCAGAAAGAACCTCCTTGGCGCGGGCGGCATAGGGCATGTCCGCCATGTTCTGGATGTCGCTTGGCGCAAAGGTGGGAAAGCTCTCTGGCACATACAGACCACCTTCGTGGGAGATTCCCGCGACGATGGCCTGTGCCGCATCCACTTTCCGCTCACTCGGGCGCGTACTTACATACTTCATGGATACAAATTCCTCTTTTGTTGATGAAAGATGGGCGGATAGATGACCGCCTTTTTATCATTCCGCAATGTATTTTTTCAGAAACTCCGGGATCTCGTCGTCCTTGGCGCTGGCGGAGATGACCACGTCCACGCCGTGGCGATGGGTAATATCCTCCAGCTTGACAAAGAAAGCCTCCAATTCCGCAATGTCGCATTTGACAAGGCGCAGGAAGCCGTCGATGAAGAGCTGTTTCATATCATAGTTGCCAGCAAGGATGCCGCAAATAAAGCCCATGAACGTCTCCGGGCTGGACACGTCGTATTCCGTGGCGTTGACGAAGCGTACCTCATGGCGCAGATCGTACATGTAGCGATTGTCGTCGTCGATGAACACCAGCTCGCCCGTCGAAGACTTGACCGCCTCGTTTGCCGCGTCGATGATCTTCTTGGTCTTGCCGCTGCCCTTCTTGCCGTAAATAATACGAATCATGGTGAACTTCCTCCTTTCTTTTGTAGCCTTATTATACATGAAACGCAAGGGTTAATCCAGTGTTAATCCACACTTTTTGAAAAATCTTTTCCCCGCGCGAACCTTGTCGTTTCCCGCTTGAAAACGCATGCGGTTTTCCCCGAACAAAGCCCGCCGGAAAACCCGCATGCGCCTTTTTCATTCGCCTTCGCCCTATAGGATGCGCTTGTGCGCCATGAGCTCTTCGAAGAAGTCGGGATCGGCGGCAAAGACCATCTGCTCCAGCTCCTCATCGCCCATGACCGTGTTGCGGCCGCTCTCGTACTCGGCATCCACCTTTTCCTTGACCGCGTTGACCACCTGGTGCCGCTTATCCAGGGTGTTTTCGCCCTTGAGGTTGAAATATCCGTTCATCCAGTGGGCGATGCCCGCAAGGCCGGAGTGGCTGTCCACCGCCACGGTCGCCGGGCGGTTGAGGATGAGCTTGGTGTCAAAGATGTTGTAGATCTCCTCGTCCTTGAGCAAGCCATCGGCATGGATGCCGGCGCGGGTGCTGTTGAAGGAGCGGCCCACAAAGGGCGTGCGCGGGGGCACCACGTAGCCAATGTCCTTTTCAAAGAACTCCGCAATGTCGGTAATGGCGGTAAAGTCCATGCCGTCCTGCGTGCCGCGCAGCTGCGCATACTCGATGGCCATGGCCTCCAGCGGGCAGTTGCCGGTGCGCTCGCCGATGCCCAGCAGCGCGCAGTTGACCGAAGAACAGCCGTAGAGCCAGGCCGCGTCGGCATTGGTGACGACCTTGTAAAAGTCGTTGTGGCCGTGCCACTCCAACCAGCCGGAGGGCACGTCCGCATAGTGCCTCAGGCCGTACATGATGCCCGGCACGGACCTGGGCAGCGCCACGCCCGGGAAGGACACGCCGTAGCCCAGGGTATCGCAGGCGCGGATCTTGATGCGGATGCCGCTCTCCTTGGCCAGCTTCATCAGCTCCGTGGCAAAGGGCACCACAAAGCCGTAAAAATCCGCGCGGGTGATGTCCTCAAAGTGGCAGCGCGGCCGGATGCCGTTGTCCAGCGCGGCGCGCACAATGCCCAGGTATTTGTCCATGGCCTGGCGCCTGGTCATGTGCATCTTTTTGAAGATGTGATAGTCCGAGCAGGAGACCAGAATGCCCGTCTCCTGCAAGCCCATTTCCTTGACCAGTTCAAAGTCCTTTTCATTGGCGCGGATCCAGGAGGTGATCTCCGGGAAGGGAAGGCCCAGCTCCATGCACTTGCGCACGGCCTCCTGGTCCTTCTTGGTGTAGAGGAAGAACTCGCTCTGGCGCACGATGCCCTTGGGCCCGCCCAGGCGCGCCAGGAGCTTATACAGCGCGACGATCTGATCCACCGTAAAGGGCGAGCAGCTCTGCTGTCCGTCGCGGAAGGTGGTATCCGTAATCCAGATCTCCTCGGGCATGTGCAGCGGCACAACGCGGTGGTTAAACGCGATCTTGGGCACGGAGGTATATTCGTACAGTTCGCGGTAGAGGTTTGGCTCCTCCACATCCTGTAGGCGGTACCGGTAGTTTGCCTGCTCCAGCAGATTGGACTTTCCGTCAAATTCCAGCATGAGTTTGCCCTCCTTTTTTCAATTTCTGATCCCGTGATATGGATATGGTAAGGGGAACGATGCACGCATCGTTCCCCAAGCGTGTCAGACAATTCGTTAGTCGGTCAGCCGCTGAACAAAGGCGCTGATGCGCTCCAGTCCCTTTTCGATGTTCTCCATGCTGGTGGCATAGGAGAGCCGGACAAAGCTATCGGCCCCAAAGCCGATGCCGGGCACCACGGCCACCTGGCTGTCCTCCAGCAGCAGCTGGGTAAAGGACATGGAGTCCACAATCGGCGTGCCGGAGATGCGCTTGCCAAACAGCGCCGAGATGTTCATCATCACGTAAAAGGCGCCCTTGGGGGCAATGCAGGAGAGGCCGGGCGTGGCGTTGATCAGCTCCACGATGCGCTTCCTGCGGCGGTCAAACTCCTGAACCATGCTCTTTAGATGGTCGTCCGGACCGGAGAGCGCGCAAAGCGCGGCAAACTGGGCGATGGAGTTGGGGCAGGAGGTGGAGTGGCTCTGAAAATTGGTCATGGCCTTGGCCACGTTCAAGGGCGAAGCGGTGTACCCAATGCGCCAGCCCGTCATGGCATAGGCCTTGGACATGCCGTTGATGACGATGGTGCGCTCTTGAATCTCCTGCGAGAGGGAGGCGATGGAGACGTGCTCCGCCTCGTCATAGACCAAATACTCGTAAATCTCGTCCGAAACGATGGTCAGATCGTGCTTGATGGCGAGCTTGCCGATGTCCTCCAGCTCCTTGCGGCTGTAGACGTAGCCGTTGGGATTGTTGGGGGAGTTGAGGATGATGGCGCGCGTCCTTTCCGTCACCGCGGACTCGATCTCGCAGGGCAGGAGCTTGAAGCCGTTTTCCTCCCTTGCCTGCACGATCACCGGCACGCCGCCGGCCATGCGCACAAGTTCGGGGTAACTCACCCAGTAGGGACCGGGGACAATGACCTCATCCCCCTCGTTGAGCAGCGCCTGAAAGGCGTTGTAGAGCGAGTGCTTCGCGCCGTTGGAGACCACGATCTGCTGGGGCGTGTACGCAAGCCCGTTGTCCCTTAAGAGCTTTTCGCAGATCGCCTTTTTGAGCTCCGGCAGGCCCGAGGCTGGCGTATAGCGCGTCATGCCCTGATCCAGGGCGTCCTTGGCGGCCTGGCGGATGTGCGGCGGGGTGTCAAAGTCCGGCTCCCCGGCGCCAAAGCCCACCACGTCCAGCCCCTTTTTCTTCATTTCCTTTGCTTTTGCGTCAATTTCAAGCGTCAGCGACCCGGTCACGGCCTGACAGCGGTTGGAAATCCTCATCTCTCGTTGCATCGCCTTTCTGAAATTCTCTATCGGCAGCGCCTGTAGATTCATTGGCTTCTCTCCCGCGATTTTGCATTTTCACGAGAGCGATAATTGCATTGTAGCGCATTCCACGCTTTTTTGCAAGCAATAATTTCAAATAATTCAATAATTAACTTGTTTTTCTCACGACGGTTTTCGATTTGCAGAAATTCGGAAGCTCGTCCTTCAATTCTCCGAATATGCGTCCGCAAAAAGACCGCCCGGGCTTCCGCGCGCACGGCGCGGCCGCCCGTAAGCGGTCCTTCTCTTTTCTAAAAACTGCATCAGCGCGTCTTGCGGCCCTGCATCCTGCCGGCCAGACTGCGGTTTTATGTCTCCTTGGCGCGGCGCTTGCCGCTTTTTTTCGGCTCGGGCGGCTTGGCGCCGACCCTGCTCAAGGTAAAGCGGGAGAGCTGCACCCCGATAAACGCCGCCACCGGCACGCCCAGCACCATGCCCGGCACGCCGCAGAACGCGCCGCCCGCCGAGACCGCCATCAAAATGAAGATGGGCCGCAGGTTGACCCCGTCGCCCATGACCTTGGGGCCGACGACATAGCCGTCAATCTGTTGCAGGCAGGTGATGAAGATGGCGGCGTAGAGCGCGCGCTCGGGCCGGATGAGCAGCACCAGGGGCACGATGATGATAAAGCCCACGATGGGGCCGAAAAAGGGCACCAGGTTGGTGATGGCCCCGATGAGCGCAAAGAGCACCGCATAGGGCACGGGATAGACGGTAAAGCCGATGAGCATCGCCACAAAGACCATCAGCGACTCCAGCAGCCTTGCGCGCACATATTGGCCGAAGATGCGGTCCGCGTCGTTGGTAAAGAGGAAGATCTTTTCCGCGTGCGCGGGCTTGAACAGCGCGCGCACCAGGCGCTTTAAGCTGCTCTTTAAGCGGTCGTTGTCCACCAGCAGGTAGATGCTGGTCATCAGGGCGATAAAGGTGTCGGTCACAACGCCCGATACCGTCAAAACGGTGTTGACGGCGGCTTGGGCGATTTGGGCGGTGCTTTCCCTGAGCAGCGTGCCGAAGTTCTCCAGGGCGTCCTCCACAACGCGGCGCACCGCCGGCTGGCTCAGCAGCGCGTGCTCGTCCAGCAGCGTTTCCATCAGCCGCTGGCCCTTGTCCAGATACGTCGAGAGGTTGGCGGCAAACTCCTGCACGTTGGAAACCAGCAGCGGCACCAGGTACGCCAGTAGCCCCGCCAGCGCGGCAAGCAGCAGCACGTAGGCCACCAGCACCGAGACGCCCCTGCGCAATCCCTCCCCGCGGATGAACCGAATCAAGACCTTCCGGTCCATCCAGCGCACCAAGGGCAGCAGGATGTAGCTGATCAATGCGCCCATCAAAAAGGGCTGAAGCACCGTGCCCGCCTGCTTGAGCAGCGCGCGCAGCGCGCCCAACAGGTCGTCTATGTCCTCAATGACCCGCCAAAATACGATCAGCGCGGCGACGGTAACGAATACCGTCAGCGCCACGCGCACCTCCTTGGACTTCCAATCGATCTTCATCTTCCCTTACCGCTTGTCTCCCAGGAAAAACAGGGCGATGGTATCCGGCCCGGAGTGCGCGCCGATGACCGGCCCGATGTAGTTCATGCGGATGTCCTCAATCCCCCACTGCGCGCGGATCATATCCGCCAGGAGGCGGGCGTCCGACTCACTGTCCCCATGGGAGATGAAGACCGTCTGTCCCTCGGGCTGAATGGCGGTGCTCTTCATGTGCTCAAACAGCGCGCGGATGGAGCGCGCCCTGCCCTTGGCCTTTTCCATGGGGATGAGGCGCCCCTCATCATCGACGTGCAGGACGGGCTTGATGGAGAGCATGGTGCCCAGGAACGCCGCCGCCGCCGAAACGCGGCCGCCGCGCCGCAAATGATTGAGGTCAAAAACGGTGAACCAGTGGCAGACCTTGCCCCGATTTTCCTCCAGCCACGCGGCGTTCTCCTCCAAGGTCATGCCCGCGTCGCGGTTGTTGAGGGCGTAGTGGACCAGCAGCCCCTCGCCCATGGATGCGCACTTGCTGTCCACCACCGCAAGGCGCCTGCCGGGATAGCGCGCCTCCAGCTCCTGCGCGGCGATCCGCGCGCTTTGCACCGTGCCCGAGAGCGCCGAGGAAAAGGCGATATAGAGGATATCCTCCCCGCCCTCCATCACCGGCGCAAAGACCCGCTCAAATTCCGCGGCGTTGATCTGCGCGGTCGTGCAGCTCCCGCCCGCGCGCAGCTTTTCGTAGAAATCGTGGTAGGACATGGACGCGCCGTAATCATCCTGATACTCCTTGTCCTCGATGCGGTAGAGCATGGGAATGACGCCCAGCGCGCGTTCCTTGGCATAATCCTGGCAAAGATCCGAACAGCTATCGGTAAACACCCTGTACAGCATTCTGTTTCCTCCCCCTGAGACGATTGCTTTCCCCCTTACTTTACCATCTTTTAACCGCGCTTGTCTATACCGAAAAAACAGCGCGGCGCGGCCAAACCAGAGGCGGTCGAGGCTGGGTTCCCGCAAAAAAGTCCGCGCAAGGCTTGGCCCGCTGACAATCCCGCGGCCTGTAAACATGATCCTTCAGCCTTGAGCAAGGATATTGAAAAGCCCGCCCGCCTTTGCTATCATAAAGACGGCAAACCAAGCGCAAAGGGGGCTTTTCCATGCGGTTTTCGCTCAACACCATCGGCCTGTTTCCGGGGCTGACCTTTGACGAGGCGTTCCGGGTGATGCGGGACTACGGGTTTGATACCTTCGAGCTTTGGTCCCTGGACGGCATCGACCTTGCGGCTCTCCGGGCGTCGATGGACCGCTTTTCCATGAAGCTATCCACCTGCTGCCCTTCCTTCTTCATCCTCAACGACGAATCCCGCCACGACGAATACGAGTCGTCCCTCAAAAGGGCGCTGGAACAGGCCCGCTTTCTCTCCTGCCCGTCGCTGATCACCCAGGTGGGGCAGGATACCGGCGCGCCCCGGGCGCAGCAGCACACCGCCATCTTAAAGGGCCTGCGCCGCATGGCGCCTCTTTTGGAGAGCGCGGGCGTTACGCTGCTGGTCGAGCCGCTCAACGACGTCAAGGATCACAAGGGCTACTATCTGACCGATTCTGCCGAGGGCTTCGACCTCATTGTTCAAGCGGATTCGCCCCGCGTCCGCCTGCTCTACGACGTGTACCATCAGCGCCACATGGGCGAGGACGTGCTGCGCCGCATCGAGGACAATCTCCCCCTCATCGCGCATTATCACATCGCCGGCCACCCCAACCGCGACGACAAGATCTTCGAAAACTTCGACTACCGAGAGGTCTTTGCCTTGCTTGCCCGCCACAACGTCTCCTCTCCCGTGGGCGTGGAGCTCTTCCCCGCATCGGCGGAGGATACCCGGGCGCTGCTTGAAAAACTTCAGCCCTATGCCGGTTGAATAACGGCCGCGATTGCGGTATACTGAGGGCGTAAACTTAAAAACGCAGGGAGGTTCACCCAACCATGGATATTAAATTGGGCTATCAGATCTATTCCGCGCGCGAGGAGGCGGAAAAGGACCTGGGCGCGGTGTGCGCACGCCTAGCGGAAATCGGCTATGACGGCGTGGAGTTTGCCGGCTTTTACGGCTACACCGCCGAGCAGGTCAGCGAGATTCTCGGCCGCACCGGCCTTGCCGCCGTCTCTTCTCACGTGCCCTATCAGACCATTGTTGCCGACATGGCGGGCACCATCGCCTTTCACAAGGCCATTGGCTGCAAGTACATCGCCGTGCCCTACCTGGATGAGGAAACCCGTCCCGGCGCGGCGGGCTTTGCCACGGCCCTTAAGAACATCCACGCCTTCGGCGTGATGTGCAAGGAGGCGGGCATCCAGCTTCTTTACCACAATCATGACTTTGAGTTTGTCAAGATCAGCGGCCAGTATGGCCTGGACTTCCTCTACGACGCCATTCCCGCCGACGCCCTGGCCACGGAGCTGGACACCTGCTGGGTCAATGTGGCGGGCGAGGACCCCTCCGCCTACATCCGCAAGTACGCGGGCCGCTGCCCCGTCGTCCACCTGAAGGACTTCATCGGCGCCAAGAAGGAGGGCGCGGTGCTCTACGCGCTGATTCAGGAGGACGGCTCCGACGATGTGAAGGTGGACGCCCAGCAGGAGCCGGATTTTGACTTCCGCCCCGTGGGCTATGGCAAGCAGAACATTCCCGCCATCATCGCAGCCGGCCTGGAGAGCGGCGCGGACTGGTTCGTCGTGGAGCAGGACCGCTCCTCCGAGCGCCCCGCGCTGGAGGCCGCCAAGATGAGCTGCGACTACGTGCGCGCGCTCTAAATCACGAAAAGTATACGTTCAAGGGGGTAACATTCATGGCCAACCAGTCCTTTCCCCGCACCGAGGTTGCGGGCGTCTCGCTGCCCCGCATGCTGATGGGCACCAACTGGGTCTACGGCTATTCGCACACCAGCGCCGCCGCCGACAGCAACATCCGCCGCCTCAACGCCAACAAGGAGGCCGTCCAGGAGATGCTGGAGGCCTATCTCTCCTACGACATTAACGCCATCATGGGGCCCATCTCCGACAGCCCCTACACCTACGACGCCATCCACGCGGCTGAGGACAAGACGGGCAAGGGCATCCTCATCATCGATACGCCCATCCTCAAGATGGACGACACGCCCCAGGCCCGCAAGGAGTCCGAGGCGATCCTGGACAAGGTGCAAAAGGGCGGCGCGACCTTCTGCCTCATCCATCACTCCTCCGCCGAGCAGCTGGTCAACAAGAACAAGCAGACCATGGACCGCCTGCCCGACTACCTCTCCATGATCCGCGACCGCGGCATGATTCCCGGCCTTTCGGCGCACATGCCGGAGCTGATCGTCTACTCCGATCAAAACGAGTACGACGTGGAGACCTACATCCAGATCTACAACTGCATGGGCTTCCTGATGCAGGTGGAGGTTGAATACATCAACAAGATCATCTGGGAGGCCAAAAAGCCCGTGATGACCATCAAGTCCATGGCGGCGGGCCGCTGCTCGCCCTATGTGGGCCTCACCTTCTCCTACAACACCATTCGCCCCTGCGACATGGTCACCGTCGGCGCCATGACCGCCGCCGAGGTGCATGAGGACGTGGAGATCTCCCTGGCGGCCATCGAGCACCGCCGCCCCGACCTGGAGGGCCGCAACAGCCCCAACAAGACCGAGATCATGAAATAAGATCCCGCATTCTCAAAGGCATCGCGAGACACCCGCGCTTGGGTGTCTCGTTTTTTTCGCTTTTTTCGCGCCCGGCCCGCGCGCACCTCTTCCTTCCGCCCTGCATAGGATAAGGATGGATATTCACCCATCCAAAACAAGAAGGGAGACATCCATATGCCTTTGATGGTGAATTGCAACGGCTGTCCGACGCAGTCGGATAGCCGCGTAATCGCAGAATCCCCCCTGGCCATGGCCTACGTGGCCCGGCAGGTGTGGCGCGATATTTATTGTTCTGACAAGGGCCTTGCGCGCGGCACGATCTTTGCCGAGCTCGATCTGCCCTTTATGGGAGGTGCGTGCTGTGACATGTGAACAGGAAATGGCGTTTGCGAACGTCCTTAGCGAGGGCTTTGCCCTGGACGACGCGCTGCTGTATCTGGATACGCACCCGGATGACGCCTGTGCGCACAGCTTCTATCAGGAGCATCAGGCCGCCTATCACATGGCCTACGACGCTTACGTCGCCCAGTTTGGCCCGCTCCAGCTGGACGATATGCCGCTTGCGGATTGCAGCGCCTGGGTTTCGACGCCTTGGCCCTGGGAAATGGAGGCTTGACACATGTGGCGCTATGAAAAACGTCTGCAATACCCCGTAAAGATTGTAACGCCCAACGCGCGCCTGGCCAATGCCATCATCAGCCAGCTGGGCGGGCCGGACGGCGAGCTTGCCGCCTCCCAGCGCTATCTAAACCAGCGCTACGCCATGCCCTGCCGCGACACCATGGCGCTGCTGACCGATATTGGCACCGAGGAGCTGGCGCATCTGGAGATCATCTCCACGATCATCCGGCAGCTGACGCGCTGCCTTGGCGTGGACGACATCAAGGCGCAGGGCTTTGACGCCTACTATGTCGATCACACCCTGGGCGTCTGGCCCCAGGCCGCCAGCGGCGCGCCCTTTACCGCCACCTACTTCCAGTCCAAGGGCGATCCCATCACGGACCTGCACGAGGATATGGCCGCGGAGCAGAAGGCGCGCACCACCTACGACAACCTCATCCGCCTGGTTGACGACCCCGACGTGCTCGCGCCCCTGCGCTTCCTGCGCGAACGGGAGATCGTGCACTATCAGCGCTTCGGCGAGGCCCTGCGCAACGTCACCGACAACGCGGGCACGCCCAACTTCTACGCCATCAACCCCGCGTTCGCCCTGAAAAACCCCGTTTTTGTCCATGCCGGCCGCGCCCGCACTCGCCCCCGCCGGGCCCCCCGCGTCCGCGGCCCAAGCGGCGCGCCCCGGGCCCTCCCCGGAAGGCGGCGCTCCTCTTGCTCATGTCCCCTCGGCGGGCCGCCCGCCGGGAAGGCTGCGCACTTCCCGCACGGTCAGCACGTCTTGCGCCACCGTAAAGCGCACGTCAAACCCCGCAAACTCCATGCCGTACCGGCGCTCCGCCCCGCTCTGATAGGCGGGACGCGGGTCCTGCGCCAGCACATCCACCAGGCCCTGCCGCAGTTTATCGGGAATGCGCGTCAACAGCGCCGGCGGAAACTCCACCCGCAGGCTCCCCTCGCGCCTTTGCAGCGCGAATCCGCCCAAGGCGTCGGGGTGGGCGTCGGTGTAGGGCAGATAGGGCTTGATGTCGAAGATGGGGCTGCCGTCCATCAGGTCCGCCCCGCGCACGCGCAGCACCGGTCCCCCCGGCGCGTCCAGGTCCACGGCGGCAAGGCGCACGCACGACAGGCCGATGGGATTGGGCCGAAACGGCGAGCGGGTGGCAAAGACGCCCATGCGCGTGTTGCCTCCCAGGCGCGGCGGCCGCACGGTGGGCGACCAATCCTCCCGAACCGCTTGGGAAAACTGCCACAGCAGCCAGATGTGCGAGTAGCCCTCCAGCCCGCGCAGCGCCTCCGGGATGCGGTATTCCGGCTCAAAGATCACCTCGGCCTCCAGCGCGTCCACCAGGCCGCTCTGGCGAGGAATGCCGAATTTGGCGGTAAAGTCGCTGCGGATGCGGGCAATGACCTTCATTTGCACGGTCTCCTGCACGAAATCACCCCCAGGCGTTTTTTCCATTATACCACGGCCATGCCCGCCGGTCAAAGCGCCGCTCTTAAAGCCCTGCCTCCCGCCGGAAGTCCTCCACCTCCTCCCGGGTGGGAATCCAGTCCGTCCTTCCTCCGCCTTCCCGCCCGAGCTGCTCGCCCTTTTGGCTGCCAAAGGGATGGTAGGGCAGCAGGTCCACGCGCACGCCGTGGCGCAGGGAGGCAAATAGCTCCCGCACCGCGCGCGCATGCGCGGTATTCAGGTTGACGCCGCGCACCAAAATGCAGCGCAGCACGATGCGCACCTCGTATTGATCCAGCGCCCGCAGGTTGCGCAGGATTTGCGCGTTGTCCACGCCCACGTACCGCTTGTGGCGCGCAGGGTCGGTATCCTTGACATCCCAGAGGAATTCGTCCACCGTCCCGGCCAGCGGCGCCACCAGCGCCGGTGCGAAGTGCCCGCACGTCTCCATCGCCGTCGTCATCCCCGCCGCCTTGGCCATGGCAAGCAGCTTCACCGCCGCTTCCCCCTGGGCGGTCGGCTCGCCGCCGGAGAGGGTTATCCCCCCCTCCCTGCCGTAAAAGGCGCGGTCGCGCAGGGCGATGGAGATCATCTCCTCCGCCTCCATCTCCTGGGCGGCGGGCGTGAGGGCCTGGGTGGGGCATGCGTCCGCACAGGCCATGCACAGCGCGCAGGCCGAACGGTCATAGACGTGCGCGCCGTTGGAAAAAAGGTGCGCGCCCCTGGGACAGGCCGCCTCGCAGGCGCGGCAGCCGATGCACTTGCCCGCGGCGTACATCATCTCGCGCCCCATGCGCTGCGTTTCCGGGTTATGGCACCAAGCGCAGCGCAGCGGACAGCCCTTCAAAAAGACCACCGTGCGCACGCCCGCCCCGTCGTGGGTGGAGAAGCGCTGAATCCTCGTCACCGGTAGTTTCATGCTCAAATCTCCTGCGCCGTGCGCGCAATCACCATGTCCTGCCACTGCTTATCCAGCGTGACAAACCGCGCGTTCCAGCCCGAAACGCGCACCGAGAGCGTCTTGTAGGTCTCCGGGTCCCGCTGCGCCGCCCTAAGGGCCTCCGCGTCCATCACGTCCAGCTGCATGAAGTATCCGCCCAGCGCCACAAAGCCCCGGATCAGGGCGATGAGCGCGGCGACGCCCTCCTCCCCCCGCACGGCGCTCAAATGCAGCTTGACATCCAGCGCGGCGCCCGTCACCTGGCGCTTGAGGTCGGCCTTGCAAAAGGAGCGAATCACCGCGGTAGCGCCCTGGGCATCGGTTCCCGGTGTGGGCGAGGCGTTGCCCGAGAGCACATCCCCCTTGCGCCGGCCGGAGGGCGTCGCCGCGCGGAAGGGCGCCCATTCAATCTGCCGGCCAAAGGTGGAAACCCCCGTGGGGAAGCGGATGGGCCCGCCGTCATACTTCTTGGTCATGCCGGCAAAGTCGTTGAGCACGCGCACGGTGTAGGCGTCCGCCTCGTCGCAGTCGTTGCCGTAATAGGTAATGCGGTTGAGCGCGTACTGCCGCAGCGCCTCCGCGCCCTCCCAGTTGCGCTGCAACACGCGCATCAGCTCGTCAAAGCCGACGCGCTTTTCCTGAAATACCAGGCGGTCAATGGCGTAGAGGCTGTTGCCCACATCCGGCGCGCCGCCGATGTGCGGGGAGACGACGGTGTAGATGGGCCCGCCCTCGTGGTAGGACCGCCCGCGCTGGGCGCAGCCCTCCTCCAGCAGCGAGACGACGGAGCAGGGCTGCTTTTTGCGGAAGTTTCCATCGCCGTCCAGCCGGTCGCGGAGCGTGCGGTCGCAGGCGTCCTCCACCACGCGGCGCATGGCCGCGTCGTAGGCGGCGTAGAGCTGCGCCATGCTGTCAAAGTGCGCCGGTTCGCCATCCAGGTGCAGCGTATCGATCAACAGCGCGCGCAGCGCGTCCAGCGGCAGGTAGATGAAGTTGGTGCGCCCTGGAATCTGCACCTCCCAGCACCCGTCGTTGGCAAAGCGGCGCGCCTCCTTGAGCGGGTAGCCGTGCTGCGCAAGGCTGTCGAGGATGAGGTCTTCGTTGTAGACCGCCAGCACGCCGCCGCCATGGCGCATCACCTGCGCAACGCGGGTCAGGAGTCTTTCCGGCGTTCGCGGATTGACGCGCACGGTGATGGGAAAATCGCTGATGCCCAGCTCCTCCACCACGTCCAGGATCAGGTACGTCACCTCGTTGGCGACCTCCTTCCCCTCCTCGTCCACGCCCGCCAGCACCAAATTCTGGTAGTGCTGCGCATCGCCCGAGCCCACGGGCGTGTCCTTTTCAATCCACTCGCAGCCCTTGATGAAGAAGTGCGCCAGCCACTCCCTGGCCTCTTCGAGCGTGATCGCGCCGCGCTTTAGGTCCGCCTCCAAATACTTGCCCAGCATCTGGTCGATGCGCCCGATGCCCGGCCAGTTGCCGCACAGCCTTACAAAGGCGAAGGTGAACCACAGGCTTTGCAGCGCCTGGCGGAAGTCCTGCGCCGGCGCAAAGGGCACGCGCTTCAGCCGCGCGCGCATCTCGGGCTGCGTCTCCCCAATCGCCTCCAAATACCGCCCATGCCAGATGCGCATGGACTCGATGGCGCTGAGCAGGCTCTCGTCCAGCGCGCGCTGCTCGGGGGTAAAATCCGGGTTGTTCAGGCAGCTTCGCACCTCTTGTGCGATGCCGTCCATGCCCAGGGTGAGCACGTGGTCAAACCCCAGGGTGACATGGCTGACGCTGTAGAAGACCGGCTCGCCGCCCAGCGTGGCGGGGACGTGATGGGTCATGGCCGCGCCCAGCGTCGCCGCGCCGCAGATGTGCTCCCCGGGCACCAGGCGCAGCGGCGCCCGCTCGGCGATGCGGCGGATGCACAGGTCGTACTGCGCAAGAGGGGGCAGCGCGGCAAAGCCCTCCTCCCCGTCCATGGCGATGGCGCCGTTGCGCACCGCCTCCTGGCCATACTTTCCATGCAGTGATTCCCAGGCGAACGCCCGCGTGGCATCGTCAAGGCGCACGGGCCTTTTGCGGTCAAAACAGGTATAAAACTCCATCGTTGCCGTCCTCCCCACCTTTTCTTCCCCTTGATTATACGCCCTTTGGGGAAAAATGGCATTGAATTTTCTCGCAAAAACCTGTACTATATTCTCATTTCCACAAGGGAGGCGAGATGCGGGAATGGAAATTGAGAGCGTGCGCGTCCAACTGATCGACCGGCGGGACATGGCGCTGGGCCGCCAGGCGGAGGGCATGACGCACCACAAGAGCCTTCCGGTGCTCTCGGTGGTCCAGGCGCTGGAGGGCAGCTATGACATCTCCCTGGACGGCGGCGCGCCGCGCTTCACCGGCCCGGGAGGCGTCTTTATCGCGCCGCGCGACAAGATGCAGCGCATCGTCCATCACGTCGACCCGCGCACGGGCGCGATGCGCGCGCAGTGGGCCTTTGTGGACATCCTGGTCAACGGCCGGTATCATCTGGAGGACGTCTGCGCCCCGCCGCTGCTGCTCCCCGGCGACCGCTGGGAAGAGGTGGGCGGCATCCTCTCCGCCCTCTCCCCCGCCAACTCCTTTTGCCGCCGGCAGGCGCTGCTCTTCCAATTGGCGGATGTGCTGCTGGCCGTCTCGACGCCGCGCGACCCGCCCGACGCCTTTGCCGCCGCCATGCGCGGCTACATCGAAGAGCACGCGGCGCAGCGCGTGACCGCCGCACAGCTCGCCGCCCGGTTCCGCCTCTCCCTGCCCACGCTCTACCGCCGCTTTCAAGCGCACTTTGGCATGAGTCCCGCCAATTACCTCAACGCCGTGCGCCTGCGCAACGCCGCGCTCCTGCTTGAGCGCACCGACCTGCGCATAGCCGAGGTGGCCGCGGCCGTCGGCTTTGCGGACGAGTTCTACTTCTCCCGCCTCTTTCACCGCCGGTACCTCGTCTCGCCCGCGGCCTACCGCAAAAAGACCGGCTCCCCTTCGTAACAACGCGCCGGGGCGCGCGGTTGGCTTTCGGCGCGGGGTGCGCTATAATAAATGAGGTCAAGGGAAAGGAGCAAGGGCATGATGGATTTTTCGAATATGCGTTCGCACTGGGACGCGGGGAAAACCCTGCCGGTCGAAGCCAGGCGGCAGGCCCTGCGCGTGCTGGAGGCGGGCATTCGGCGGCACGAAAAGCGCATCCTCCAGGCGCTCAAGGAGGACCTGGGCAAGGCGCCCTTTGAGGGGTACATGACGGAGGTGGGGCTGGTGCTGGACGAGCTTCGCTACCAAATCAGGCACGTCGCGGCCTTTGCCAAGCCCCGGCGCGTGCCCACGCCGCTGGCGCAGTTCCACGCCGTCTCCCGCGTTTATCCGGAGCCCTATGGGTTGGTGCTGGTGATGGCGCCATGGAACTATCCCTTTCAGCTCTCCATGGAGCCGCTCATCGGGGCGCTGGCCGCGGGCAACTGCGTCGTGCTCAAGCCCTCGAATTACGCGCCGCGCACCGCGCTTGCGATGGAGGCGCTGCTGCGCGATTGTCTTCCCCAGGCGCTCGTGCGCGTGGTGCAGGGCGGCCGGCGGGAAAACGCCGCCCTGCTGGACACCCGCTTTGACTACATCTTCTTTACCGGCGGCAAGGACGTGGGCCGGCTGGTGATGGAAAAGGCCGCGCGGTTCCTCACCCCCGTGACGCTGGAACTGGGGGGCAAGAGCCCGGTGCTGGTGATGGAGGATGCGGATATAGACCTGGCCGCGCGGCGCATCGCCTTTGGCAAGCTGCTGGGCAGCGGGCAGACCTGCGTGGCCCCGGACTACGTTCTGGTGCAGCCGGGCGCGCGCGACCGGCTGATCGAGGCCCTAAAGCGGTGCTTCCGGTCGTTTCTGGGCGAGCATCCGCTTGACAGTCCCGAATACCCGCACATCGTCAATGAAAAGCACGCGCGGCGCCTGAAGGGACTTTTGGCAGGGGGCGAGGTGCTCTGCGGCGGGCGCATGCAGGGCCTGACCATGGAGCCGACCCTGCTGGCGGTCAAGGACCGCGGCGCGCCCGCCATGCAGGAGGAGATCTTCGGCCCCATCCTGCCTATTTTGACGCTCGAGACGCCGGAGGAGATGATCCGCTTTGTCAAGGGGGACGAAAAGCCCCTGGCGCTGTACCTGTTTACCGCCTCCCCGCAGACGCGGCGCCAGGTGCTCACCCGCCTCTCCTTTGGCGGCGGCTGTGTCAACGACACCATCATCCACCTGGCCACGCCGCACATGGGCTTTGGCGGCGTGGGGGCATCGGGCATGGGCGCCTACCACGGCAGAAAGAGCTTTGAAACCTTCACGCACGAAAAGAGCGTGGTCCATAAGTCCACCTTTGTGGACCTTCCCTTCCGCTACCATCCCTATACTGATAAAAAGGAGAAGCTGGTGCGTTTCTTTCTGCACTAGCGAAGGCAACATGCTGCACGACATTCACCCGCACGCCTTTTCCAACGCCTACCTCCCCCGCGAGGCGGCGCCCACGGACATTGTCTTCCACTTTGACGGGACCCGCGTATACCTCAGGGCCGGCCGTTTCCCCGTTCGCTCCGACTATCCCGCCTCCGCCCGCCTTCAATACCTCTTCGATTATGACGGCGCGGCGGTCTTCCTGTCCGATGTCCCGCCAACCGGCTCAACGCCCCAGCCCCTGCGCGCGCTGCGCGCCCTGGACCAGGCCTCGGCCTTTGTCTCCGGCACGGCTCAGCACCTTTGGGACTGGTACCGCAAAACGCGCTTTTGCGGCGCATGCGGCGCGGCCATGGCGCACAGCCGGACGGAGCGGGCGATGGTTTGCTCCGCCTGCGGCAACACCGTCTACCCGCGCATCTCCCCGGCGGTCATCATGCTCATCACCAGCGGGGAGAAGATCCTTCTGGCCAGGGGGCAGAACTTCGTGGGGAACTTCTACTCCCTCATCGCCGGGTATCTGGAGATCGGCGAGAGCCTGGAGCAGGCGGCCTGCCGCGAGGCCTTGGAGGAGACCGGCCTGCACATTCGCTCGCTGCGCTACTTCGGCAACCAGCCCTGGCCCTTTACCGATACGCAAATGGTGGGCTTTTTCGCGGAGGCGGACGAGGCTGAGCCGCTGCGCATTCAGCGCGAGGAGCTCGTGGACGCCCGGTGGTTCACGCGCGAAACCATGCCCGAAACCCCCGCCGGCATCTCCATCGCCAGCGCGATGATCGCCGCCTGGCACGAGGGATTTAAGCCCTGACAAGGCGCGGCCGCCCGCCGCGCTTGCAAGAAAGCGGGCCAAGGGGTATAATGAGGCGTGCATCCAAAGACAATCAACAGAAAGGAGGACGCCATGCGAACCAAGATCTTTACTGATACCACCTGCGACCTCTCGCCGGAAAGGCGGGCGGCCCACGACATCACCGCGCTGCCGCTGCACGTTTTTTTGGGTGACGAGGACCACCTGGACGGCGTGGATGTGACCGCCGAACAGCTCTTCCGCTATGCGACCGAACACAAGCAGCTCCCCAAGACGGCGGCTGTGGGCGTGCTGGATTTCCAAACGGCGTTCCAACAGGCGCTGGACGCGGGCTATGACGAAATGCTCTACACGGGCCTCTCTTCAGAGCTCTCCTCCACCTACCAAAATGCCTGCCTGGCCAGGGACGCGCTGGTGGCGCAGGGATATGACGCGGGCCGGTTCCACTTGGTGGATTCGCGCCAGCTCTCCTCGGGCACGGCGCATCTGCTGCTGCGCGCGGCGAGCATCGTGGAGGCGGGCGGCACGGCGGGCCAGGCGGAGGAGGACATGCGCAAGACGCTGCCCCGGCTCTCGACCCACTTCGTCGTGGACACCCTGCAATACCTGCACATGGGCGGCCGCTGTTCATCCATCGCCTACCTTGCCGGGTCCATGCTCAAGCTGCACCCGCAGATCAACATGACGGACGGCGCCATGCTCGCCGGGGAAAAGTTCCGCGGCAAGCTGGATCACTGCATCCAACTGTACAAAAAGCGCATGGTCCTGGACATCCTGGACCGCATCGAGCCGGAGCGCATCTTCATCACCCATACGCTGCCCGACGACAAAGCCCTTCTCCTCAAGGAGGAGATCGAAAGCCTTAACTACTTTGACGAAATCCTGGTCGAGCGCGCGGGGGCGACCATCGCCAGCCACTGCGGACCGGGGACCATCGGTTATCTCACCATTCACAAGGCCTGATTTTCATTCTCTATTTTCCATTCATTTTTAAAAGGCGCCGCGCGCGCATCTTTGCGATGCACGCGCGGCGCTTCTCGTTTTGCGCAGCGTCATTTGCCCTGACGGTCGAGGATCTCCGCGATGCACTTCACCTGCTCCTCTGTCAGGGTGGCCTGTCCGCCGCAATACCGGGCGTAGCTTCCCGTCAGGCTGATCCCATACTCCGCGCCGGTCTCGGTTTCGGCATAGTACTCCGGCATGCACCGGCAAATCCCCTCGCTATAGTCCAAATGGCAAAGGAGGTCCTCGAGCGCCGCGGCGTCGCTCCCCTCCAGGGACGCTTCCCACGGCTCCTCGCCCGCCTGCGCTTGGCTGCGCACCGCGATCGGGGCGCTTTGGACCTTTTCCGCCTGCAAATCCATCTGTGCGTCGCCTTGCTCCTCCTGGGAGGGCGCGGGGGCAACCGGCGTCGCGGCGGCGCCGTCCGGCGCGGCAATCGGACTCTTGCCGGCAATTGCGGGCGGCTTTCCGCAGGCGGTGAGGCTCAGCATGAGAACTAGGGCAAAAACCAGCGCGAATCTCGTTTTCACGGCGCATGACCTCCAAACCAATCTGATGCATTCTTGCTCGTTTAGACGGGGCGCCGGCCCAAATAGTTTCGCCGCAAGGCGCTTAAACCTTTGCCGGGCTTATTGCGCGGGCGCGGGGCGATCAAAAGGGCGACATCGGCTGGAAAACCGCCGAAACGCCACATTTTTTTAACATAAAATCATGCCTCTCCCATGGGCAAGCGCCCTATTGTCTGATATAATAAAGAAATCGGAGGGATGAAGAGATGACTTTTGAAAAGCAGATTCTGAACGTTCTTCGGAACGAGGCCGGTCCGGACGCCTGCAACAACGTGGTGCTGGTCGGGGATATGAATAACGACGGGTGGAACGATATTGTCGTCTGCGGCAGCAACGGCCGCCTTGCGGTGATGCGCAACGGCGAGAGCTACCGCCGTTGGGACCGCTATGTCATTGACGAGCAGGTCAGCGGCGCGGGCACGGCCGCCGCCCTTTGCGACCTGACGGGCAACGGTTATTTGGATATTGTCATCGGCGGGGACGGTACCAGCGACGAGGTGATTTGGTACGAGAATCCCGGCTCTCTTGAGGGGGAATGGGTCAAGCGCGTGGCCTTTGCCACGGGCAAGCGCGGCTTTTCGGACATGCTCCTGGCGGATAACCTGCTGGGGGACGGCCGCCGCTGCCTGCTGATGACCAACCCCGGCGAAGGCGGCACGGACGTGCTGTGCGCGCCCCTTCCCGCGGACGCGAAGGCCGCCTGGCCCGCGCCCATGGTCCTGTGCGCCGGCCTGATGGACGAGAACGCGGAATACGGCCTCACCGTCCCTTCCACCGGTCTTGCGGTGGGCGATCTGGACGGCGACGGCCACTTGGAATTCGTTTGCGGCAATTACTGGTTCAAGCGCGAGGGCGCGGACTTTGTCAAGCATCAATACTGCACCGGCAAGATCTCCTGCCGCATCGCGCTGGGCGATGTTGACGGTAAGGACGAAATGGCCATCGTGGTTTGCGAAAGCGCGGCCATATCGGAATACGAGCTCTCGGGTGCGACGCTCTCCGTCTTCCGCCAGGGCGTGGACATCACCGGCCTGTGGGAGGAGCAGGTGCTCTGCGACACCGTCAACGATTGCGGCGCGCTGCTTGTGGGCAGCTTTACCGGCGGCCAGCGCCCGGACATTTTGGTGGGGGAGATCGGCCAGGAGGGCCTCACCCGCGCGCTGTGCACCTTCCAAAAGCCCGCGCACCTGGGCGGCTTCGACTTTAGCAGCGATACCACGCGCTATCTGAGCCAGGGCGCCAAGCCCTCCATTCGCCTTTTCGCGCGCGCGGACGGCGAGACCTTCCAGGAGCGCTTCATCAGCGCGGATACGGGCATGTTCTGCGGGACCTTGGCGGACGTGACGCACACGGGCAGGCCTTCCCTTGTGGGCGTACCCAAGATCGGTCCGGAAAGATGGGCCATCCACTGCTACACCGCGCGCGGCTGAGCGCGCAAACCATCATCGTCAGGAGGAGAGTCGGATATGAAAAAATACGCCATCGTACTTTTGGATGATTACTGGCATCCGGCGCACACCATCGAGCCCATCCTTCCCCAGATCCTGCCGGACCAGGACTGGAACGTACACGTGACGAGCGATCCCAACTATCTGGGCGCGCTGTTCATGGCGCCCGACCTCATTCTCAACTTTAAGGACGGCATTGCGAACACCTCCATCCCCACGCCCAACTGGTACGAAAACGGCGCCCTGGAAAAATGGACGGGAAAGCTGTTGGTGGAGATGGGCGGCGCGGGCTACATCGGCGTGCACTGCGGCCTGGCCAACATCCCCGCCGCGCATCCCTTCTATACGGAGTTGCTGCGCGGCCGCTTCCTCTCGCATCCGCCCAAGTGCCCCGTCACGGTGCACGTCACGCAGGATCATCCGGTGACGGCGGGCGTGGAGGATTTCACCATCGAGGACGAGCACTATCAGATGGAGGGCCTGTGGGACAGCACGCAGGTGCTGGCCACCACCGCCTCCGCCCATGGGGAGCAGGTGGGCGTTTGGGCGCACGCGCACGGCAAGGGCCGCGTGGTGGGCATCACGCCCGGCCACACCACCGAGGTGCTCACGAGCCCGAACATGCTGCGCCTGCTGCGCAACGCCGTGAACTGGGCGGCCAGGCAGTAACCGTTCAATCCAATTTTCTGACGATAAGAAGGGAAAGGGAAGGGGCTGTGCCCCTTCCCTTTCCCTTTGTCCGTTCGGAAGCGTCTCCTTTGGGCTGCATGGGAAGAGGCGCCGCTCTTTTCCGTGTGTTCCTCCCCTCGGAGCATTCCTCTTGCCTGCGAGCGCTGCGCCGTGAACTGGCCAGTCCTTAAATAAACACCTCTTCAAGCCTCTTTGCCAGCACCGCCCGATCGGAATGCCGCGAATTGGGCAGCCACGCCGTGCAGCCTCCCTTGCCTGTGAATGCTGCCCTATGAATAGGCGCTGTATCGTGAACATGCCCGCACTGTCGTAAACGCTTCAGGTCTCTTTGGCCGGCACTGCTCGATGGGGATCGCGCATTGGACGGCCACGCCGTGTCCGCTGGACTGCACGGGAAGGGGCGCAGCCCCTTCCCGTGGCTTTTCCCTTTGCCTGCGAACGCTGTCCTATGAATAGGCGCTGTATCGTGAACATGCCCGTACTGCCCGATCGGGATGCCGCGCATTGGGCGGCTACGCCGTATCCGCTGGACTGCACGGGAAGGGCCGCAATCCCTTCCCGTGGCTTTTCCCTTTGCCTGTGAGCGCTGTCCCATGAATAGGCGCT
>CAOKIU010000034.1 GCA_948468595.1 uncultured Christensenella sp. | reverse complement strand
CTCCGGTTTGTTCCACAGCCGCCCAATCGCCTGATCGGAAAAGCCCATTCGCTTCGCCGCCCGAAGCGCCTCCATGTCGCCGCGCTTCTCTTTGAGTTCCCTTTCCTGCCGGACAATGCTGCGCAGCTTGCGGATGAAGAAGGGGTCGATGGCCGTGGCCGTAGCAATGACCTCCTCGCCGCACCCCTGCCGCAGCAGCTCGGCAATGGCGTAAAGGCGGTCGTCGGTTCCAATCTTGATGTAGTCGACGAGCGCTTCCTGAGGCATTCCCTCAAACTTGCGGCAGGCCAAGTGGCAAAGCCCGGTCTCCAACGAGCGCACGGCCTTGAGCAGGCTCTCCTCCATCGTTCTGCCAACGCTCATCACTTCGCCGGTCGCCTTCATCTGGGTGGAAAGGGAATGGCTGGCATCGGTAAACTTGTCAAACGGGAAGCGCGGCATTTTGGTCACCACATAGTCAAGCGCCGGCTCAAAGGAGGCGGGCGTGTTGGCAATTCGTATCTCGTCCAGCGTCATCCCGATGCCGATCTTGGCCGAAACGCGGGCGATCGGGTAGCCGCTCGCCTTGGAGGCCAGCGCCGAGGAGCGGGATACTCTTGGGTTCACCTCGATGAGGTAATACTGAAACGACCGGGGATCAAGGGCAAACTGCACATTGCACCCGCCCTCGATTTCGAGCGCACGAATGATCTTTAAAGCGCTGTCGCGGAGCATGTGATATTCCTTGTTCGTCAGCGTCTGCGACGGACACACGACAATGGAGTCGCCCGTGTGAATGCCCACAGGGTCGAGGTTTTCCATATTGCAAATCGCAATGGCCGTGTCCTGGCCATCGCGCATGACCTCATACTCGATTTCCTTATAGCCCTTGATGCTCTTTTCGATGAGCACCTGCTTTACCGGGGAGAGGGACAGGGCGTTCTTCATCAACGGCCGGAACTCCGCCTCGTTTTCGGCAAAGCCGCCGCCCGTGCCGCCGAGCGTGAAAGCGGGGCGAAGCACGACGGGGTAGCCGATTTTCTGCGCGACCTCCAAGCCCGCCTCCATCGTCCCCGCGATGTCGGAGGGCAAGACCGGCTCGCCCAGCTCCTGGCAGAGCGTCTTGAACTGTTCGCGGTCCTCCGCGCGCTCGATGCTGCTGATCTTGGTGCCCAGCAGCTCCACCCGGCATTCGGCAAGGACGCCTTTCTTTTCCAGGCTCATCGCAAGGTTGAGGCCCGTTTGCCCGCCAATGCCGGGAAGCACGGCGTCCGGCCGTTCATAGCGGATGATTTTGGCGATGTATTCCAGGGTCAGCGGCTCCATATACACCTTGTCCGCAACGGAGGTATCGGTCATGATGGTGGCCGGGTTGGAATTGCAGAGAACCACCTCGTAGCCTTCTTCTTTGAGGGCGAGGCAGGCCTGCGTTCCCGCGTAGTCAAATTCCGCGGCTTGGCCGATGACAATGGGGCCGGAACCGATGACCAGCACCTTTTTAATATCCGTTCTCTTGGGCATGACGCCTCTCCTCCTCCATCATGGTTACAAAGCGGTCAAAAAGGTAGGCGCTGTCCTGCGGCCCCGGCGCGCTCTCGGGGTGGTATTGCACGCTCAACACCCGCTCCCGCTCGCACTTGACGCCCTCAATGGTGCCGTCGAGCAGGTTGACGTGGGTTGCCGTGAGCATCGTCCCGCAAAGGCTGCCGGCATCCACCGCATAGGAGTGATTCTGCGCGGTGATTTCAATTCTGCCCGTCTCCAAGTTTCTAACGGGATGATTGCCGCCGCGGTGGCCGAACTTCAGCTTATAGGTCCTTGCCCCGCAAGCCAGAGAAAGGATCTGATGCCCCAGACAGATGCCGAAAATGGGGGTTTTGCCGATCAGCCGCCTCGTGGTTGCGATGGTCTGGGGCACGTCGGTGGGGTCTCCGGGGCCGTTGGAGATGAGCACGCCGTCCGGGCGCAGCGCCAGGATCTCCTCCGCGGAGGCGTTCCACGGCACAACCGTGACCTTGCAGCGCCTTTGCCGCAGCGACCGCACGATATTCCATTTCATTCCGCAGTCAATGGCCACAACGTGGTATTTCTCTTCCCCCGCGCAAAAGGTCGCCGGCCGGCTACAGCTGACGCGGGAAACCGCGTCCGTGGGAAGGCGCGTGGATTGGAGCAGGGCTAGCCCTTTCGCAAGGGGCGTCGCGGCATCCGTGATCAACGCCTTTCGGCTGCCGAAATCGCGGATGGAGCGCGCTAGCTTTCTCGTGTCCACGCCATAAACGCCGGGGATGCCGTGCCTTTCCATGACCGCGCCAAGCGTGGCCGCGCTGCGAAAATTTGAGGGCTCGTCGTTGTATTCGCGGACGATCAGGCCGCCGGCCGTGGGCGTTTCGCGCTCGTAATCGTCCTGTGCCATTCCATAATTGCCAATCAGCGGGTAGGTCATCACCACCGCCTGGTCGGTATAGGACGGATCGGACAGGATCTCTTGATACCCCGCCATAGAGGTATTGAACACGATTTCACATACCCTCTCCGCGGCGGCGCCAAAGCGATAGCCTAAATACTGCTGGCCGTCCTCCAAGATGATCTTCGCGGTATAATCCTTAACCATTGCCGGCGCCTCATTTCTCTTTTTCGGATAATCTCTGTTCAAACCGGTCCTTACGGGTGTCCGAAGGGATCTTTGTGGGGTAATCCCCGCTAAAGCAAGCGCGGCAGAACCCGCGGTTGCCAATCAGGGCGCTTAAGCTCTCCACCGGAAGATAGCCCAGGGAGTCGGCGCCGATGATGCGCGCGATTTCCGGTATGCTGTGCTTGCAGGCAATGAGGTGCTCCTGGGAATCAATATCCGTTCCGTAGTAGCATGGGTACAGGAAGGGCGGCGAGGAGATGCGCACATGAACCTCCTTGGCGCCCGCGTCTCTGAGCAGCTTGACCACCCGCCCCATGGTATTGCCGCGGACGATGGAGTCGTCCACCAGCACCACGCGCTTGCCCCGGACGCTCTCCTCCACGGCGGCGAGCTTGATCTTCACCCCGTCCAGCCTTGCGCCCTGCCCCGGGGCGATGAAGGTTCTTCCGATATACTTGTTCTTAATCAGGCCAATGCCGTAGGGAATGCCCGATTCCTGACTAAAGCCGAGCGCCGCGTCCAAGCCCGAATCGGGCGCGCCAATGACGACGTCCGCGCGCACAGGATGGGTCTTAAACAGGATCTCCCCCGCTTTGACGCGGGAAGCGTGCACCGATACGCCGTCGATGACGGAATCCGGGCGGGCAAAATAAATGTACTCAAAGATGCACAGCCTCTTTTCCCTTCTGCCGCAGTGCTCTTTTCTGGAAACGACGCCCTCCTTGCTGAAGACGAGGATCTCTCCCGGCTCTACGTCCCGCACCACCTCCGCGCCCACCGCCTTGAGCGCGCAGCTCTCTGAGGCCACCACGTAAATGCCGTTTGCCGTCTTGCCATAGCAAAGCGGGCGGAAGCCATAGGGATCCCTTGCGCAGACCAGCTTTTGCGGCGACATCAGCACCAGGGAGTAGGCGCCGTCCAGGACGTTCATCGCCCGGCTCACCGCCTCCTCAATGGACGGCGCAGTCAGCCTCTCCTTTGTGATGATATAGGCGATGGTTTCGGTATCGCTGGTGGTGTGAAAAATCGCGCCCGATAACTCCAGCTCGTTGCGGAGCTCGGCGGCGTTGCTGAGATTGCCGTTGTGCGCCAGGGCCATCCTCCCTTTTTGGTGGTTGACCTCCAGGGGCTGGCAATTGTTCCGGTTTGTGCCGCCGGTCGTGCCGTACCGCGCGTGGGCGACGGCCATGGTTCCCTTGGGCAGGCTAGAGAGGATCTCCGCCGAAAAGACCTCGCCGACCAGCCCCAAATCCTTGTGCGACGCAAAAACGCCGTCGTCGTTGACCACGATGCCGCAGCTTTCCTGCCCTCTGTGTTGCAGGGCGTACAATCCGTAGTAGGAAATGCCCGCAACATCGCAGGGCTCCGCCGCCATTACGCCAAATACGCCGCATTCTTCATGGATGCTCATGCTTTACCTCCCGCCCGCGTGCAAAAGGGCCGCGCCGATAAACCCCTGGAAGAGCGGATGCGGCCGGTTGGGTCTGCTCTTAAATTCCGGGTGAAACTGCACGCCCACGTGAAACGGCCTGTCGCTAAGCTCCACCGTCTCGATCAGCCTGCCGTCGGGCGAGGCGCCGCTGAGCGTCAAGCCGGCGCTTTCCAGCGCCGCACAATACTCGTTGTTCAATTCGTAGCGGTGCCGATGCCGTTCGCTGATGATGGCCGAACGGTAGCACCGTTCCATGGTTGTGCCCGGCCTTATGCGGCATGGATACGCCCCGAGGCGCAGCGTGCCGCCCTTGTCAATGCCGTCGCTCTGGCCGGGCATAAAGTCGATGACCTTGTGGTTGCACTGTTCGTCAAACTCCCCGGAATTGGCGTCCGCAATGCCCGCGACGTTGCGCGCATATTCGATCACGGCGATTTGCATGCCCAGGCAAATGCCAAAGAACGGGATCGCGTTTTCCCGGGCGTATTTTGCCGCCAGGATCATGCCTTCAATTCCGCGGCTGCCAAAGCCTCCGGGAACGAGAATTCCGTCAAGCCCGGCTAGCGTTTCCGAAACGTTCGCCGCCGTGATGCCCTCGGAATCGATCCATTGAATCTTTACGTGCGTGTTGTGATAATACCCCGCATGGTCCAGGGCCTCCGCCACCGAGAGATAGGCGTCGTGCAGCGCCACATATTTGCCCACCAGGCCGATCGAAACGCAGTGCGGCCGGGCCTTGATGCGCTCCACCATCTCTTGCCATTCCGCAAGCTCGGCCCTGGGCGCGTCAAGGCCGAGCTCACGGCAAACAACGCCGGAAAGGTTGGACTTTTCCAGCATCAGCGGCGCCTCGTAAAGGTTGGGAAGCGTGATGTTCTCAATGACGCAGTCCGGCTTTACATTGCAGAACATCGAAATCTTCTTAAAGATGGAGGCCTCCAGCGGTTCATCGCAGCGAAGAACGATGATATTGGGGTTGACTCCCATGCCCTGAAGCTCCTTGACCGAGTGCTGCGTGGGTTTGGATTTGTGCTCGCCCGATCCGCGCAGGTACGGCACCAGCGTCACGTGGATAAAGAGGCTGTTCTCCCTGCCCACTTCCAGGGAGATCTGTCTGACCGCTTCGATAAACGGCTGGGATTCGATATCGCCGATGGTGCCCCCAATCTCGGTGATGACCACATCGGCCTCCGTCTTTCTGCCCACGCGGTAGACAAACTCCTTGATTTCGTTTGTGATGTGCGGAATCACCTGCACGGTGGAGCCAAGGTACTCGCCGCGGCGCTCCTTATTGAGCACGTTCCAGTAGACCTTACCGGTGGTCAAATTGGAGTATTGGTTGAGGTCCTCGTCGATGAGGCGCTCGTAGTGCCCCAGGTCGAGGTCGGTCTCGGCGCCGTCCTCGGTGACGTAGACCTCGCCGTGCTGATAGGGGCTCATGGTGCCGGGGTCCACGTTGATATATGGGTCCAGCTTCTGCGCCGCGATTTTAAGGCCGCGCGCCTTGAGCAGCCTTCCAAGGGACGCCGCCGTGATGCCCTTTCCCAATCCGGATACAACGCCGCCCGTTACAAAAATATACTTTGTCATCTTGAACCTCCCTGGCGTTTGCTAAGCCGCAGCCTTCTCATTTGCCGCTGTCGCCGTAGTTGGAGAGCACGCGGGCGGAGGGGTCGTTGACGTCGCATCCCTTCCAGGACTTGTTCGGCATCCAGAAGTCCACGATCATTTCCGCCTGCCCCGGGTAATACTTTTCAAAGATCTGGCGATAGAGCAGGGATTCCTTGGTAAAGGGCGCGGCATGCGCGTACTTTTTGCGGGCGGCCTCAAATTCATCATCGGTAAACTGCTTTTCCGCATATTCCTTGAGATAGTCCACCATGGAGTGCCCCACCGCGTCGGAGAAGGCCGCCTTCTCGCGCCACAAAATCTCATCGGGCAGGTATGCGCCGCCCTCAAACGCATGGCGGAGCAGGTATTTCCCCTTCCCATACCGGTTGAGCTTGAGTTCCGGGTCAAGCGCCATGACGTATTGGACAAAATCGAGATCGCCAAAGGGCACCCTCGCCTCCAGCGCGTTGACCGAGATGCAGCGGTCGGCGCGCAGCACATCGTACATGTGCAGCTCGCGGACGCGCTTTTCCGCCTCCTGCTGAAAGGCTTGCGCGCTGGGGGCAAAGTCCGTGTACTTATAGCCAAACAGTTCGTCGGAAATCTCGCCGGTGAGCAGAACGCGAATATCGCTTTGCTCGTGAATGGCTTTGCAGATCAGGTACATGCCCATGCTGGCGCGGATGGTGGTGATGTCGAAAGTGCCCAGCAGGTAGATGACCTGCTCAAGGGAGCCAAGCACCTCTTCCGGCGTCATAAAGATCTCTTGGTGGTCGCTGCCGATATAATCGGCGACCTGCTTGGCATATTTGAGATCTATCGCGTCCTCGCTCATGCCGATGGCAAAGGTCTTGATGGGAGTTGGGCTCTTCTTTGCGGCGATTGCGCAGACAAGGGAAGAGTCCAGCCCGCCCGAGAGCAGAAATCCCACTTTGGCATCGGCAACGAGGCGCTTTTCCACGCCGGCGACCAGCTTTTCGCGGATGTGCGCGCACGCCGTTTCCAAATCGTCGTGACAAACCGCCTCCACCTTGGCAATATCGCAGTAGCGGATGAATTCGCCGCCTTTGTAATAGTGTCCGGGGGGAAACGGCATAATCCTGTCCGCCAGCCCGACAAGGTTCTTTGCCTCGCTCGCAAACAGGATCACGCCCTGATCGTCATAGCCGTAGTACAGCGGGCGGATGCCGATGGGGTCCCTGGCCGCAATATACTCCTGCGTGCGGCCGTCGTAGAGGATGCAGGCAAACTCCGCGTCCAACATGCCGAACATCTTCACGCCGTATTCGCGGTAGAGCGGAAGCAGGATCTCGCAATCGCTGTCGCTCTTAAAGGCGTATCCCTTTTGCATCAGCGCCTGGCGCATCGTTTCAAACCCGTAGAGCTCGCCGTTGCAGACGACATAGCTGCCGTCCATCTCAAAGGGCTGCATTCCATCGGGCGTAAGCCCCATGATGGAGAGCCGGTGGAATCCCAAAAGCCCTTTCCCGGTATCGATGATGCGGCTGTCGTCCGGGCCGCGAGACACCGTGCGGTCAAAACCCCTTTTAAAGGCATCCAATACAGCTTTTGCGCCACAGTATGCCATAATAGAACACATAAGGAAAATCCCTCCGATCCTAAGTCCGTCCGTCAGCATCCTACAGGGCGGTTGCTGTCACCGCGGTGCCACCTGCATTTTTTCTCATTTCCAAGCCTCTGCCAAGGCCCTGTCAACTCACGTATGACGAAACGGCGCCCCTACTTAGCTTCTGCCTTTCGGTTTGCAGCTCGAAAAGTGTTCTTCACGCAGGCTCGTCATGCGGCTTTCACCCTCCCGCACTCGCTGTGGGCGAGTTCCCTGCACTACTTCTCTTTTCTCAAACGCCTTTGGTGCGCCGGGCTGTCCGCGCTACGGTTCAGCCCCGAACGCCGTCTTTATTCCACGTCCTGCAACGCGGCGTAGCCTTCTTCCCCGGTGCGCACCTTTACGACGTTTTCAACGTCATAGACGAAGATCTTGCCATCGCCGATGTGCCCGGTGTAGAGCACCCTCTTGGCCGTTTCAATGACGCTGCGCACCGGAACCTTGCTCACCACAAGGTCCACCTGAACCTTGGGCAGGAGGTTCGCTTCCACCTGAACGCCGCGGTAGTATTCCGGCTTCCCCTTCTGCGCGCCGCATCCAAGCACGTGCGATACCGTCATGCCGGTAATGCCAATATCCACCAGCGCGCTCTTGAGCGCCTCAAAGCGGGACTCCCTACAGATGATTTCGATCTTGGTCATCTTGGGCGCGTCCGACTCGAACGCGGGCATTTTCTTTACGGGAATCGCTTCGGCGGCCGGAACGTCTCCGCTGACGGCGACGGCCTTTTCATAGCCGTAATCCAAGCTCTCCACGGCCGGCACAAAGTCCGCGTAGGCGCTTGCCAGGCCGTGCTCGGTGCTGTCGAGCCCCTTGAGCTCCTCCTCCTCGGTCACGCGCAGGCCAATCGTCTTTTTGATCGCCCAGAAGGTCAGCGCCATCATCGCCGCCGTCCAGATGAGAATGGCCGCGATGCCCAGCGTCTGGACGCCCAGGAGCTTGAAGCTGCCGGTGTAGAGCAGGCCCTCCAGCCCGGCCGGCGCATCGGGATTGGCAAACAGCCCGACGGCAATGGTGCCCCATACGCCATTGGCAAAGTGGACGCCGACCGCGCCGACGGGGTCGTCGATGTGCCATTTGAGGTCGAGGAGCTCCACAACCACGACGACGAGGATTCCCGCGACGGCGCCGATGATGGCGGAGCCGAGGGCGTCCACCGCGTCGCATCCCGCCGTTATGGCCACAAGGCCCGCGAGCGAGCCGTTCAGGCACATCGAAACATCCGGCTTGCCGTTTTTAAACCAGGTAAACAGCATCGTGGTGCAGGTTGCCACCGCAGGGGCAATCGTGGTGGTGACAAAGATGGACGCAAGGGAGGTTCCGTCCCACGCCGCCGCGCCGTTGAAGCCGTACCAGCCAAACCAAAGGATAAAGCATCCCAGCGCGCCCAGGGTGATGGAGTGGCCGGGGATCGCGTTGACCTTCTTGACCTTGCCGGCCTTGTCCTTGACATACTTGCCAAGGCGGGGTCCCACCATCATCGCGCCGATCAGCGCGGTGATTCCGCCCACCGAGTGAATGGCCGCGGAGCCGGCAAAATCGTGGAAGCCCATCTGGACGAGCCAGCCCTGCGAATTCCAAACCCAGCCGGCCTCGACCGGATAGACGAACAGGGAGATGACGCCGGAGTAAATGCAGTAGGACACGAACTTGGTTCTTTCCGCCATGGACCCCGAAACGATTGTCGCGGCCGTGGCGCAGAAGACGAGGTTGAACACAAAGGAGGGGGCGTTGCCGTCCTTTAAGAACGCGCCGAAATCGGTCAGGATCTTCAGGTTGGGTACGCCGAAAATGCCCAACACGTAATCCTCCGCCATCATCAGGCTAAAGCCGAGCAGCACGAACACGACGGTTCCAATGCAGAAATCCATCAGGTTTTTCATGATGATGTTGCCCGCGTTCTTGGCCCGGGTAAAGCCCGTCTCCACCATCGCAAATCCGGCCTGCATGAAGAACACGAGCGCGGCGCCGATTAAGAACCAAACGCCAAAGACCTCGCCTGTCACGGCCTCCTCGACCAATTTCGTGATTTCTTCCATTGCCATAAAATCATCTTCTTTCTTTACTTGACGCTAAACAGGAGATCGCCATAGCTGGGGAAGGGCCAGTAGCTCTTTGCCGTCAGGGTTTCGGCCTTGTCGCAGGCCACTCTCAGCTCGCTCATCTTCACCAGCACGGTATCGCGGATCATCGCGGATTCCGCGCCGATATCATCGGCGTTGCCAAGCTGCACAACCGCCTCCTCCAGATCCTGCGCGCCTGCGGCGATTCTGTCCGTAAGCGCCGACAGCTTCTTGATCAGGCCGGTCTCAAAGCCGCACACCAGCGAGGCGTCCAGGGCTCTCTTGGCGGAGGCCGCCTTGGCCATGTCGGCGGCGTAGGCCTCCACTGCGGGGGCGATCTGGGTTCTGGCCATGTCCACCATGGTGTTGGCCTCAATGACAACGGTTTTGCAGTAGTTTTCCAGCATGATCTCACATCTGGACTTGAGCTCCGCCTCGGAGAAAACCTTGTGCGCGGTGAGCATTTCCACGTTCTTTTTGTCCAGCAGGTGCGGCATGCAATCCGGCGTGGTCCGGTAGTTGCACAGGCCCCTCTTCTCCGTCGCCTCGCGGATCCAAGCGTCGTCATAGCCGTTGCCGTTAAAGATGATGCGCTTGTGGTCGCGAATGGTCTTTTTGATCACCTCATACAGCGCCGCGTTGAAGTCGCCGGCCGCTTCCAGCTCATCGGCATAGATCCGCAGGCTTTCGGCCACGGCCGTGTTGAGCATGATGTTCGCGCAGGCGATGCTGTTGGAAGAGCCCAGCATGCGGAATTCGAACTTGTTGCCCGTAAAGGCGAACGGCGAGGTGCGGTTGCGGTCGGTGGTATCGCGGAGGAACCTGGGCAAAACGTCAACGCCCAGCTTCATCTTCTTTTTCTCCACGCCGTGGTACTCCGCATCCTTCTCGATCGCTTCCAATATTCCATTGAGCTCATCGCCCAGAAACACCGATACGACCGCGGGCGGCGCCTCGTTGGCGCCAAGCCTATGGTCATTTCCGGCGGTGGCGACCGATATGCGCAGCAGATCCTGATAGTCGTCGACGGCCTTGATCACCGCGCAGAGGAAGAGCAGGAATTGCGCGTTCTCATAGGGCGTCTCCCCGGGCGAGAGCAGGTTCGCGCCCTCGTTGGTGGAAATGGACCAGTTGTTGTGCTTGCCGCTGCCGTTGACGCCGGCAAAGGGCTTTTCGTGCAGCAGGCACACCAGGCCATGCCTGGCCGCGACCTTTTGCATGATCTCCATGGTCAGCTGGTTGTGGTCGGTGGCGATGTTGGTCGTGGTGTAGATGGGCGCCAGTTCGTGCTGGGCGGGCGCGACCTCGTTGTGCTCGGTCTTGGCGAGAATCCCCAGCTTCCAAAGCTCCTGGTTCAGCTCCGCCATGTACGCAGCCACCCTGGGCTTGATCACGCCAAAGTAATGATCGTCCATCTCCTGCCCCTTGGGCGGTTTGGCGCCGAAAAGGGTGCGGCCGGTAAAGCGAAGGTCCGGGCGCTGGTCGTACATCTCCTTTGTGATGAGGAAGTACTCCTGCTCGGGTCCCACCGAAGCGCGCACGTACTTGGCCTTGTCGTTTCCGAACAGGCGGAGAATGCGCAGCGCCTGCTTGTTGAGCGCTTCCATCGAGCGCAGCAGCGGCGTCTTCTTGTCCAGGGCCTCGCCGCCATAGGAACAAAACGCGGTGGGGATGCACAGTGTCTTCCCCTTGATGAAGGCATAGGAGGTGGGGTCCCACGCCGTATACCCCCGCGCCTCAAACGTGGCGCGCAGGCCGCCGCTGGGGAAAGAGGAGGCGTCCGGCTCGCCCTTGATCAGTTCCTTGCCGGAAAACTCCAGAATCACGCCGCCGTCCGGCGAGGGGGTGATAAAGCTGTCGTGCTTTTCGGCGGTGATGCCGGTGAGCGGTTGGAACCAATGCGTGTAGTGGGTCGCGCCGTTTTGAACCGCCCATTCCTTCATGGCGTCCGCAACGGCGTTGGCAACGCCGATGTCTAGGCGCGCGCCCTCGTCGATGGTCCTCTTGAGCGAGTTGTACACCTCGGCCGACAAGCTGGCCTTCATCACTCTGTCGTCAAAGACCAAGCTCCCAAAAAAATCCTTAACCGTAGACATCCTCATCTCTCCTTCCCTCTTTGCGCATCCACGTGCCGAATTCTCCTCGCCTCAAAATGAGAAAGGCGCCCCCGATGCCAAACAACATCGAAGACGCCTTTGCCTTCTTAACGCGCAGAGTATTCTATTTCCGTCAAAAGAGAAAGCGCCTTTGAGAATCCTCAAAGACGCCTTTGCCTTGACACGGTGAAGTATAATCGCATGGCCAGGAATTGTCAAGCACCTTCTTCAATTCTTCACATTTCCCGCCCCGCGCATTTGCTTCTTGACAAATTTCATGGGAAGGAGTAGACTATCGGCAAATGAGCAAAGGCGTTCATTTCCGTGCAGACGGGGTTCTGCATTGAAATGAACGCCTTTCTTTTTACTTTTCGAAAGGATGGGGAATCGATATGAAAATCGAGGGGCAGGTTCGAATTCCTTCCGGGTGCGCGATTGCGGCCGTGATCTCCAGGGACGGAAACCGCATGCCCGGCGCGACGATCATCAAGGCCATGAAGCCCATGCACGACCGGTCCAACGGCCTGGGCGGCGGCTTTGCCGGCTACGGCATCTATCCTGAATATCGGGATTTTTACGCGCTGCACATGTTTTTTGACGAGCGCGCGACCCGCAAGAGCTGCGAAACCTTCCTAAAAGAGCGCTTCGAGATTGTCAAATCGGAGATCATGCCCACGCGCAAAATTCCGGCCATCACCGACGAGCCCATCCTGTGGCGATATTTTGTCGCCCCCTTAAAATCCGTTCTGAGGGATTTGCAGCTGGACGAGAAGGAGTTCGTCGCCCGCACGGTGATGAAAATCAATACCGAAATGAAGGGCGCTTACGTCTTTTCCAGCGGCAAGAATATGGGGACCTTCAAGGCGGTCGGCTTTCCTGAGGATGTCGGCGCGTTTTACCGTTTGGAGGAATACGAGGGCTATTCCTGGACCGCGCACGGCCGCTACCCCACCAACACGCCGGGCTGGTGGGGCGGGGCGCATCCCTTTACACTGCTGGATTGGTCCATCGTGCACAACGGCGAGATCTCTTCTTACGACGCGAACCGCCGCTTCATCGAGATGTTCGGCTACAAGTGCACGCTCCAGACGGATACCGAGGTCATCACCTACATGATGGACTACCTCCTGCGCGTCAAGGGGCTCACGCTCAGCGAAGCGGCGAGCGTGATTGCGGCGCCCTTTTGGAGCACGATTCAGGGCAAGGCGGACCTTGAGGAGAAGAACAAGCTGACCTACCTTCGCACCATCTTCTCCAGCCTCCTCATTACCGGCCCGTTTTCCATTGTTTTAGGCTTTAACGGCGGGCTCATGGCGCTGAACGACCGGCTGAAGCTCCGCTCCATGGTGGTGGGCGAAAAGGGCGACCGCGTCTTTATCGCCAGCGAAGAGGCGGCAATCCGCACGATGGAGCCGAGCGCGGAGCGCGTTTGGGCCCCTGCCGGCGGCGAGCCGGTCATCATCCAAGTAAAGGACGGTGCGTATTAAGTGAGCGTGGAATTCCTGTACCCAGAATTTGAGGTTGTCCGCAACCCAAGCCGCTGCGTGGCCTGCCGCGCCTGCGAGCGGCAGTGCGCGAACGAGGTTCATGCCTTCGACGCCGAAACCGGCGCCATGACCGCGGATGAGACCAAGTGCGTCAACTGCCAGCGCTGCGTCTCCTTCTGCCCCACCCGGGCGCTCAAAATTGTGAAAAGCGACTGCGCGCTGCGTGAAAACGCCAACTGGCAAAGCGACACCATTCAAGAGATCTATAAGCAGGCCAACAGCGGCGGCGTGCTCCTCTCCTCCATGGGAAATCCAAAATCCTTTCCCGTCTATTGGGATAGGATCTTGATCAACGCCTCGCAAGTGACCAATCCGCCCATCGACCCGCTGCGCGAGCCCATGGAAACCCGCGTCTATCTCGGCAAAAAGCCCGATCAAATCCAGCGCGACGCGCAGGGCAGGATCGACTGCACGCTGCCCCCGCAAATCGAGCTGTCCATGCCGGTGCTGTTTTCCGCCATGAGCTACGGCTCCATCAGCTACAACGCGCATGCCTCCCTGGCCCGCGCCGCCGCCGCGCTGGGCACCCTCTACAACACCGGAGAGGGCGGCCTGCACGAGGATTTTTACCGCTACGGGGAAAACACCATCGTGCAGGTGGCCAGCGGACGCTTCGGCGTTTACGAGGATTACCTCCGGGCCGGGGCGGCCATTGAAATCAAGATGGGGCAAGGCGCAAAGCCCGGCATCGGCGGGCATTTGCCCGGGGCCAAGATCGTGGGGGACGTCTCCCGCACGCGCATGATTCCCGAGGGATCGGACGCCATCTCCCCCGCGCCTCACCACGATATTTATTCCATTGAGGACCTGCGCCAGTTGGTTTACTCCTTAAAGGAGGCTACCGAGTATCGCAAGCCGGTCATCGTAAAGGTCGCGGCCGTCCATAACATCGCGGCCATTGCCAGCGGCATTGCCAGGAGCGGCGCGGACGTCATCGCCATCGACGGCTTCCGCGGCGGCACCGGCGCGGCGCCCACCCGCATCCGCGACAACGTGGGGATTCCCATTGAGCTGGCGCTCGCCGCCGTGGATCAACGACTGCGCGACGAGGGCATCCGCAATCGCGTTTCCCTGGTTGTGGGCGGCAGCATACGCAGCGCGGCGGACGTGGTCAAGGCGGTTGCGCTGGGCGCGGACGCCTGCTACATCGCAACGGCGGCGCTGCTGGCGCTCGGCTGTCACCTTTGCCGCACCTGCCAAACCGGCAAGTGCAATTGGGGCATCGCCACCCAGCGCCCCGAGCTGGTCAAGCGCCTCAATCCCGATGTGGGCAGCCAGCGGCTGATCAATCTGATGAACGCCTGGAGGCACGAAATCAAGGAGCTGATGGGCGGCATGGGGATCAATTCCATCGAATCGCTTCGCGGCAACCGGCTGATGCTTCGCGGCGTGGGCATGACCGCCAAGGAGTTGGAGATCCTCGGCATTTCCCACGCCGGAGAGTGAGGAGACGCCATGAAGGATCAAAAGACGCTAAGGCTCGTGGCGGCGGCGATGATGGCGGCGATGGCCTGTGTGGCCACCATGGTCATCAAAATCCCCATCCCGGCAACGGGCGGCTATATCAATCCCGGCGACGGCATCATCCTTCTGTCCGGCATTCTGTTGGGACCCGTGTACGGGGGCTTGGCCGCGGGGATCGGCTCCTCCCTTGCCGACTTGCTGGGCGGATACGCAGTTTATGCGCCCGCAACCCTTTTCATCAAATTCCTGATGGCGGCCGTGGCCGGGCTTCTCGTGGAGGATGTGGCCCAAAGGGGCGTTCCCAGCGTCATGCTCGCCGGGCTTGTCTCCGAAACGATCATGGTCGCGGGGTATTTCGCCTTTGAGGCGGTTGTGATGGGGTATGGCTTGGCCGCCGCGGGCGCTGTTGCGGGCAACGTTCTTCAGGGCGCCGCCGGTATTGCGATCGCCTCGGCGCTCATACCCGTCTTAAAGCGCGTCAACCTCCCCCCGCTCCGGCGGGCGCGCGCAACCGCAAAGCAGAAGGGGCGCGCGGCGTAAAATGCGAAACCGGTCCATTGCGGCGGCCGTCCGGATTTTGCCTATTGCACTTTTTGCGCAATGCATGCAAAATGGAGTAGTGCAAACGGGCATGGGGCCGCGCCGCATCTTCTTTCAAGGATCGCTGAAAAAACTTTGAAAGTGGGTATACGATGATGTTATTGGATGCACGTGACCTTGACTACAAGGCCTTGAACGATCATCTTCGCAGCGCACAGGGCGATTGCTCCATTACCGGCTGCTGCGGTCAACGATTTATCGGCGCCGGCATGTCGGATAAGAACATCTCGATTGAGGGCGTGCCTGGGAACGCGCTCGGCGCATATCTCAACGGGGGAACCATCACCGTAAACGCCAACGCTCAGGACGCGGTGGGCGACACGATGAACGCAGGCCGCATCGTCGTGCACGGCAATATCGGGGACGCGGCCGGCTACGCCATGCGCGGCGGCAAAATCTTCGTCAAGGGAAACGCGGGGTACCGCGCGGGAATCCACATGAAGGCCTATGAGGACAAGATCCCCGTCATGGTCATCGGCGGCACGGCGGGGAGCTTCCTGGGCGAATATCAAGCGGGCGGCGTGATTGTCGTGCTTGGGCTTCACGCAAAGGCGGAAGAGATCGTGGGCTTCTTCCCCTGCACCGGCATGCACGGCGGAAAGATGTTTCTCCGCTCCGATTGCAGGAACGTGGTCTTTCCCGATCAGGTCACCGTGCGGCCCGCCGGCGAAACCGATTTGGAGGAATTGCGGGAATATGTCGCCGAATACTGCGCGCTATTTGGCGAGGATTTGGGCGGCGTGCTGGCCTCGCCCTTTACCGTGGTCACGCCCGATACCAAGAACCCGTATAAGCAGATGTACGTAGCGAATTAGCAGAAAGAAGGTATGATCCTATGAAGTATTCAAAGGAAGAGGTCATGCAGTACGTCCTGGAGGAAGACGTGAAGTTTATCCGCCTGGCCTTTTGCGACGTATTTGGAAAGCAAAAAAACATCTCGATCATGCCGGAGGAGCTTCCTCGTGCCTTTGAATACGGAATTGCCTTTGACGCCTCCGCCATCGCGGGCTTTGGCGATGAGACAAAGTGCGATCTGCTTCTCCATCCCGATGCGGAGACCCTCATGCTTCTGCCCTGGCGGCCGGAGCACGGCAAAGTGGTGCGCATGTTCACCCATATCACCTATCCGGATGGCACGCCCTTTGAGTGCGATACCCGGAGCCTGCTCAAAAGCGCGGTGGAGGATGCCAAAAGGGCCGGGTATTCCTTTGCCTTTGGCGCCGAGCTGGAGTTCTATCTGTTTGAGCTGGATGAAAAAGACAAGCCGACCAAGGTTCCCTACGACGATGCCGGCTATATGGACATCGCCCCGGAAGATCGCGGCGAAAACATCCGCCGGGAGATCTGCTTGACGCTGGAACAGATGGGCATTCAGCCGGAAAGCTCGCATCACGAAGAGGGACCCGGACAAAACGAGATCGATTTTCGCTACTCTGACGCTCTAACGGCCGCCGACAACGCCAAGACCTTTGAGACGATTGTCAAGACCATCGCGCGCCGAAACGGTCTCTGCGCCGATTTTTCCCCGAAGCCGCTCGAGAACGCGCCCGGCAACGGCTTTCACATCAACTTATCGGTAAAGCCCAGCCCCTCCTCCGATAATCTCTACTATGCCATCGCGGGTATCCTGGATAAAATCGAAGAGATGACGGCTTTTTTGAACCCCACCGAGAATTCGTATAAGCGCTTTGCGCAGAGCAAGGCGCCGGGGTATGTTTCCTGGTCCAGCGAGAATCGTTCCCAACTCATCCGCATTCCCGCGGCTGTTGGCGAATACTGCCGCGCCGAGCTGCGCTCGCCCGATCCCACCGCCAACCCGTATCTGGCCTTTGCGCTGATCATCTACGCCGGGCTCTACGGATTGGAAAACAAGCTGAGCATGCCCAGCGCCGCCAACATCAACTTATACAAGGCCGACGCGCAGACCCTATCGAAATTCAAAAAGCTCCCCGGGGATTTGCGCTCCGCCTGCAAAGCCGCCGCTACAAGCGACTTTATCCAGGCGCACGTTCCCGCCAAAATTTTGGAGATCTACTGCAATAAATGAGGTTGAAGGCAAGACGGCAGCAAAAAGGAGGGATGAAAAATGAGCCTCAAGGAGCGAGTCTATAGCATTTTAATCGTTTCGGCGGCGGAGAGCCTCAACGCCGCCCTATCGGCTTTGCTCCCTGAGTCCAGATACAGTCCCGTCCACATCGCATCCAGCGTAAGCTCCGCCAAGAGGGCGTTTGCGGAACGCGCCTTCGACTATGTCATCGTCAACTCTCCCCTGCCCGACGATGCCGGCATCAGGTTCGCCATCGATGTTTGCAGTTCAAAAGAGACGGTTGTTTTGCTCCTGATTCGCGCCGAACTCCATGCGGAAATTCACGACAGAGTTGCCGAACACGGCGTTTTCACTCTGTCCAAGCCGACTTCAAAGCCAAATGTCCTCACGGCTCTGAGTTGGATGTCAAGCGCCCGGGAACGGCTGCGCAAAATGCAAAAGAAAACCCTCTCCATTGAAGAAAAAATGGAAGAGATCCGCCTGGTGAATCGGGCCAAATGGCTCCTGATCTCACAATTGCAGATGACCGAGCCCGATGCGCACCGGTACATCGAAAAACAGGCGATGGACCAATGCATATCCAAGGGACAGGTCGCCGAAGATATCATCAAGACCTACTCCTAGATCGCCGGCGCTGGCCCGCTGGGGAAAGCATGCCGCACAGTTGCGTTTTGGACGCGATTGTGATATACTAAAGCGTAATTCGTGATATGGGGGTGTACTGGTTTCGACGGGGACAACGGAAAGGCGTCAAGCGAGCCGCAGCCCTGCGACTGCGTCAACAAGCGGGAACTTAAAATGAACTGACAATTCTAACGAATTGGCTTTCGCCGCCTAATGGCGAACGTCGGCCCCAGGCCACCTGCAGCCTGGGTTCCCGGCGTCAGAAATGCAGGGACCGAACCGATCTAAGCTTTGCCATCGGCCGTATTGATGAAGCTACTGAACCCGCGACCCTGTCTGTTGGGGGCGCGGCAGAGGGAATGTAAAATCACAGACTGCGCTCGGAGAAAGATGTCTTGACGGGTTTTCGGACAGGGGTTCGACTCCCCTCACCTCCACCAAAACGCGCAAATCCGAACCCATTGGGTTCGGATTTTGTGCTTTTATCTCCACCACGTCGCAGCAAGCTGCTCATTGCTTGCTGCGGCTTTTTTGTAAAAGCCGCAGGTGCGTTCATCCCACTGCGTCTCCTTTTTCCTAAAAGGTCACGCTGCACTTCGACAGGCTACTAACCCTTTTGGGAATGCGAACGTTCGATTCCATCCGATTATTTTTAGTAAAACTGGCATTCCAAATGCCCCGAACTCAAATCGAGCATTTCATTGCCGGGCAGGAATACAAACATCGCGTCCCGCTAAACCTGACTTGTAGTCATCCTTAGTCGGCAACGAGGTCAATGCCTGATCCAGCGTTATACCAGCCGCAGGCACTGTTGACGGCAGCAACTCTTTCCTAAAAATTCTCTTACCTGTATTTCTGTATTCTAAGGCAAACCAAGGAGGCGCAGCTATGGACTTTTATCAACGAGCACTGGAACTGCGGGCGGAAACCGTTGCCCATCGCCGCTGGCTGCACAGCCATGCGGAGGTTGGCTTGGATATGCCCCAAGCGAAAGCCTACGTTTTGGAGCAGTTAAAGGAATGTGGCCTAGAACCGCGGCCTTGCGGGCATGGCGTGACCGCCGAGCTGGGCGGGGGCCAAAAGCGGACGCTCCTGCTCCGGGCGGATATGGACGCACTGCCCATGCCGGAGGAAAGCGGCGAGGACTTCTCCTGCCCCACTGGCGCCCAGGCTCATACCTGCGGCCACGACTTCCACGCGGCCATGCTGCTGACGGCGGCAAAGATGCTGAAAGAGAAGGAGTCCATGCTCTGCGGCCGGGTCCGGTTCATGTTCCAGACCGCTGAGGAAACCTTTGAAGGCGCAAAGGACATGCTGGCAAACGGGGTTTTAGAGGGCGTGGACGGAGCGTTGGCCTATCATGTCGGCGCCGGGAGGATGCCGATTGGCCTGTTTATGTACAATAGCGGCGGGGCGATGATGTACTCGGTGGACGGCTTTCGGATTACAGTTCATGGCCAGGGCGCACATGGCGCCTATCCCCATCATTCCATCGACCCCATCAATATCGGCGTCCATATCTATTTGGCGCTGGAAGCGCTGATCGCCCGTGAGGCAGACCCCAGCAAAGCTTGTGTGCTGTCCATCGGCAGTTTCTCCGCGGGCTCGGCCCCCAATATCATCCCGGAAACCGCGGTCCTTCAGGGAACTTTGCGCACCAACGACGGCGCCAGCCGTGATCAGTTGGTCCGGCGGCTGAAGGAGGTTTCTCAAAGGACGGCGGAGGTCTATGGCGGCTCGGTGGAGATCGACATGATCTCTCAGGTGCCGCCGCTGGTCTGCGATCCCGTGATGACGGACGAAATCGTGCGGTATATGCAGGAGCTGCCCATCCCCAACCTCGCCCCTGTCCCCAATACATCCGCCAGCGCCTCCGAGGATTTCGCCATCATTGCAGAGAAAGTCCCCAGCGTATTTATGTATCTTTCGGCTGGGTTTATGGATGAGCGCGGGGATGCCCCTGCCCACAACCCAAAGGTTCGCTTCAATGAGGACGTCTGCCCCATCGGTTCCGCATGCCTGGCGCACTGCGCAGTCCGCTGGCTACAGGAGCATGCTTAGGGTTGGAGAAAGGGCCGCATCCAAGCCTGGGAAATGTTGTGTTTAGATGGCCTGGGCGCCCATATTTGCCCCTGCGTCGCGCTGGATCGGAGCCGAAAATAGCGATCGTGTTCGCGCTAAAGAGCGATGGCACGGCAACTACAAAACAACCGCTTTGTGTTCGGGCATTCGCTCCCCTATCGCGGATCTGTGAAGGGTGCGAGGAGCTCCCTTCATTTGGGAACATCGCACCCTTTGCCAATGAGGATGAGCTGCCCACCGCGATAGCTTCTATGAGATGACGGCTTTCCGGTCAGCTTTCCAACGATTTTATAGTAGAGATTGGCAATGCCATTGCCGCCGCAACCCCTGCGAACGTAATCGGCAAAACGTATTTCTTCCGGGATGATACCCGCTTGAACCATGACTTTCGCGGCCGTATAGGGCGTAAACCAGTATTTGTGCTCGGAATTGACAATTTCAATGCCTTTCCGATATCGCCTTTGCTGAAGGCAAAAGGCGTTGGGCACGGTAAGAATATAGCGCCCATCAAACCCGTTTTGGGCGCAGTTTTGCCTCAACGATCGCAAAAAGGTCACGGGATCGTCCAAATGCTCCAATATCTCCCCAAGCAGAATAAAATCGAAGGACGCACGGCAAAAGATCCCCTGCAAATCCGACGCGGTCACATCCGCCCAAACCACAGGATGCCTTGTCAAACGCTCTTTATTGACATAGTCGATCGCCTGCCGGTTGATATCCACCCCATACACATCCTTGCAGTTTTCTTCCAGCAAGCCTTGAAGCCATGTGTGGTTCTTGATTTTTTGGTCGATCAACTCCAGGTGGTCACAGCAGCCAATGTGCAAAACCGTGCCACCCGATGCAATCCTTAGAATTTCCTCGGTCCTGGAATACAGGGGGTTGTTCACGAGCTTCATTTGATACCGGTTGGAAAAAGCCTCCGCCGTTAGGTATCGATAATCTTCTTTTGTCAGCCTCATCCCATGGCGCTCCTCTCTCCCCGGCGGTCTTGCCCTATAGCAGAACGATCAAACAGATCGACTTGCTTCAGGGACTCTCCGCACGATACAGCAAGTTCCTTTTGATGAACCTCGATATCTGCCCAAAACGCTTTGTCTTAAAGTAGATGGCCAAGTACAGCACATTGGGAACAATCAAGCAGAGCATCGCCTTGCCGATCAGCGCCGCCAAACCATCGGCGGAAACCAGAGCGCAGATACCGCGCGTGACCAGGCAAACCGCCGCCGTGACCGCGGCATACGCAATATGCTCGGCATAATACCCGTTCATGGGTTTTTGAAAGTAAAGCGTAAACAGCGCGGTGTTTCTCGCTATAAAACTAAAAAAGACGACCGTTATGAGCGAGGCGAGCAGGATTCCCGTGGTTCCAAATAAATACCCCAAAATCAAGTTAAGGGCGATGTTGCTGACCGCCTCCAGCAGATACCACAACCGCAATTCCCAATACAGCCCCGCTCCACTCAAATACTGGTTTCGTATGCAGCACATGGTTATGGCATAAAAATACATGGAGAATAAGACCGCATCCCGCTCCGGCAAGATCAAGCTCGCGTTGGCGCGCATCCAAATGGTCATAAAGGGCTGATACAGGCAGCACATACATACCGTACACCAACCCGTAATCCACGAAAAGGCAAAGGTAAACATGCACAAATCCTCATAATTCTTGTGTTTACTTTCCTTTGCGACGCTGTTGCCAACGCTTGCCCCCATGGAATTTGCGATGACCGCACAAATCCTATATACGACGGCATAGATATAATAATAATTGTTGTATACGGCAACGGCGGTAAGCCCGATTAACGAGGAGAGCACCAGATTATCCGCGCCGTTTCGTGCCACATCCGCCATGCGATTGATAAAAATCCCCTTGGCCTGTTTTAGCGCATCGGATTTTAAATCCACCCTCATGGTTCCCTTGGGGATGATTTGAGGAAAGTATTTTCGAGAAAAATACTCGATCAGCAGGTTGTTGACCACGGTCATCACCGGATACAACAGGATGTAAGCATAATAGTTTTTAAACAGCATCAAGACGGCGATTTGAATGAGGTTGAGCACCACTCTGGTTAGCGCCGCAATGCTATGGACAATATCCATTCTCTGCATGGCGTTCAGCAATGCGCTTTTATAGGCAAACAGCCAATAGGATATCACGGAATTTGCCAGATAAATCAAGTAAGTAAAGTAGATGCTGATGTCCTTGGGATGGATTCCCTTCACAAAATGCGGCAAAAACGGCATGAGCGCCAAGCCCAATAACAAAACAGCGATTCCTACCCTGCGGTAAATCCTTTTTAAGTAGGCCATAATGGCGCAGATCGCCGGAACATCGCCCTGCGCAATGGGCTTGTATAGCACATATACGATCGCAAGGGAAAACCCAAAGTCCGTTAAACTGAGCATGGATAAGATGGACGAGAACAAGCCGCTCAAGCCTTGGTATTCCTGGCCCAGCTGATATAGCACCAGGGTTCGCAGCACAAAGGGCAGGATCATGCTCAGCACCTGCCGGATCAATCCGCTTATGATATTTCTTTTTGTGTTGATCGTTCTCGATTCAGCCATCCAATCCCCCAAGATAGAGCTGTTCCACCCGTCTGATCTCCCTGTTTATGTCGTAATCCTCAATCTTTCCGTTGGTTCGCCCCTTCACAGGTTGAGCGAGCACCGCGTCACACCACTTACCGGAACTCTTTTCCAGGCTGACCGGCAGAGTCAACTCCGACAAGAAGCTCTCCGCATTGATGGAATCGGAAACAACGCATCTCAATCCGGCGGCCTGGGCTTCCAGCAGCGCCAGAGAGAAGCCCTCATAAAAAGACGGAAAAACAAAAACGTCCATGGCCTTCAAAAGCTGAGGAATATCGGTTCTATGGGATAAGATCAGGTATTTCCTCTTCAGCCCCAGGGCGGCCAGCTTCTCCTCCACGTTCCATCGCAGCGGACCCAAACCGATCATGAGCAGGAAGGCATTTTCCCTCTGTTTACACAGCTTTTCAAAGACATCCACAAGAAATGCGTGATTTTTTTCTTCTGAGAATCTGCCGATGTGGCCGGTCACAAAGGCATTTTCGGGAATTCCCAGGGATGCCCGAATGCTTCGCTTTGTCTCGGGCACATGCTGAAATCTCGCCAGATCGATGCCGTTTCTAATGACGGCCGTATTTTCAATCCCAAACATTTCATTGATTTCTTTTCGCATATCCTCATGCAGGGCGATCATCTGAAGATTGTTATGCCGGATCAGATGCTCTGCCGCCTCGCCCTCCCGCTGGCGCTGGCCGGCAAGGTAAAGCCTGGGCAGGCTATGGCAAGTATAGAGCAGCCTCATGCCTCTTATGCTTCTGGATATTCTCTTTACCAGGTGCAACAGCCACATATGAATATGCAGGACCTCAATCCGCTCCCTTTGCAGGATTCTCTTCAATCTATAGGGAATATACCACCAGGAATTGAGTTTCTTAATCAATCGATATAGAATCGATGGGGATGCCGGATTTTTCCGATATATAGGGATAATATTGATGCCATTCTGGGTTAAAATCCGGTCGTTTGCCGTTTGCTTGTTTCTATATATGACAATGATGACAACCTTAAACTTTTCCTTGTCAAGCGCAAGCGCATAATTCTTGACCAGAGTTCCGCATCCGCCGTCTTTCACTGAAATGATAAACTCAGCAATGTTCTTCATTCTATCCAACTTCTCTTTGCTTAAAATTCTAGAAACTGCCAGGCTCTTTGACGAGGGGAACTCCGATCATGTTTTCGCGCGAATTTCTCATTTTATATCATTACAAGTTCAAGTAAGATACAAGTCTCTTAACAATTATATCATCTTGGAAATTGGCAATCAAGGTTTTATATCAATTTATTCTAAAACCTCACTTTCGGCACATTCATCCCGGTATTCTATGAACAATTGCCTGGTTCACGCGCTTTGTGCTATACTCTTTATGATGGTAGCTATGGCTTTCTCGGTTCTGTTCAGAACGGCACATCAGGCCAGTTTTACCCCTTTCCGCTCCTTTTTTCCTTAATGGGCGCTCTATATTCTCTCCAACAGAGTTTATCATGATTTTGCGCGTCTTCAGCGGCATTGACCGCCATAGGGCTCGAACGTAACCGATTTAAGAAACTGCGTCAAACTTATTGAGTTGTTGTTCTTCATAACCTACGCAAGGAAGGAACTTCCTTATGGAGGAAACGCTATGCCGGGCAGTCAGAGCTTCAGTTCTATGAAAAAAGTATCCGTCGTGATTCCGACTTATAAGCGGCCGGATCTGCTGCTCCAAGCCATCACATCCGTCCTTAAGCAGACCTATCCAAATGTGGAGGTCATTGTGGTGGATGACAACGATCCGGATACCCCTTGGCGAGAAAAAACCGCTCAGGCCATGGCGCGGTTCGCGGATGATCCCCGCGTGCAATACATCTGTCACGAGAGAAACCAAAACGGCTCCGCCGCGCGAAATACCGGCATCGCACATGCAACGGGGGCGTACATCTGCTTCTTAGATGACGACGACCTATTTTTCTCCGAAAAACTGG
>CAOKIU010000033.1 GCA_948468595.1 uncultured Christensenella sp. | reverse complement strand
AGACATAGACGACGGGCTAGTGCAGCTGCTTTTAAAGGTGACGGGGGTAGCGGTCCTGGCGGAATTGGCCGCCCAGCTTTGCCGGGACGCGGGCGTGAGCGCGCTGGCGCAGAAGATTGAGCTGGGCGGAAAGGTGGTGATTCTGTGCGCGGCGATGCCCATGATGCTGGCGCTGTGCGACTGCATGCTCTCGCTGCTGTCCTGATGTTCCTGCTGGTAATGGGGGCGCTTCTAACGCATGCCCAGGCGCAGGAGGGCATCCAGCAGGTTATTTCCGAGGAAACGGCGCGCTTGATCGAGCGCATGGATCTGACGGAAATCGTGGAGCAGGCGCCGGAGATGGATGTTGTGCGCATTCTCAAAGACGCGGTGCAGGGGGATTTTTCCATCGACGGGGAGGGCTTGACGCAAGCTGTGCGGCGCACGCTCGTGGGAAAGGCCAGCGGACTCATCCCGCGCATGGTGCGCATTCTGGGCATCACCGTGCTGTGCGCGGCGCTGCTCAGGCTGCGCTCTTTGACGGGAAGGGACGGGATTTCGCGCCTGATGGAGACGCTGGCCTATTTGTGCATGATCCTGCCGGTGGCCTACGATTTTTCCGCACTGCTTGCCCAGGGGCGCGCGGTGACGGAGAGAATGGTGAATTTCTATCAGGCGGTGCTGCCCACGATGCTGGCGCTGATGACCTCCATGGGCGGGGCGCACAGCGCGATGATGATGAGCGAGCTGTCGCTCACGGCCACCGGTTTCCTAGCGGGGTTTGTGGAAACCGTGCTCTTTGCGGTGCTGGGCTTTGCCGCGGCGCTGGCGTGCCTTAACAACTTCGCGCCGGAGATCCGCCTGGGCCGCGCGCTCAAGCTCCTGCGCACGGGCATTCATTGGTGCCTGGGCATTTCCTTTACCGTATTCTTGGGCCTGCTCACCGCCCAGGGCGCCACCAGCTCCAGCTACGACGGCGTCACCCTGCGCGCGGCCAAATACGCCATTGATAAGTTCGTGCCCGTGGTGGGCGGCGTGTTCAAGGATACGGCCGATACGCTGGTTGGATGCTCGGTGGTGGTGAAAAACGCGGTGGGCGTGGTGGGTCTTGCGGGGCTCGCGCTGTTGATTTTGGAACCCTGCCTGGAGATTCTCATGACGCTGAGCGCCTACCGGCTCTGCGCCGCGGCGCTGGACCCCTTGGGCGAGACGCGCATTGTATCCGCCCTTTGCGATTTTGCGGATATTCTGACCACACTGTTCATACTTATAATCAGCGTCGGCGCCATGTTCTTTGTCTTTATTGCGGCGCTGATGCGCGTGGGAATGGGGTTTACCTAAAGTGGAGGAACTGAAGGACGCGATTAAGACCCTTGTGATGATGACGGTGCTGTGTACGGCGCTGGAAATGATCATGCCGGAGGGGACGGTCAAGAGGTACGCCAAATTCATCTTCGCACTGGCGACCATGGCGGTGCTGTTGAGGCCCGCCATCGCGCTGGTCCAATTTTTGACGGAGAAAGGGCCATGAACGCAAAAGAAACGCTGAAAAAGCTCAAAGAGGAGAAAAAGCTCGTCACCCTGATCCTGATGCTGCTCTGCGGCGCGGCGCTGATCGCGCTGTCCTTTGTCCTGTCTCCGCCGCGGGAGGAGGTAGAGCCAAGGGGAGCGGACCTTGCCTACGCCTCTACGGAGATGGAGTCGCGGCTATCCAGCGTGCTGTCCAGCATCGCGGGGGCGGGCAACGTCAATGTGATGGTGGTGCAGGACGAAGAAGGCGTGCGCGGGGTGCTGGTCGTGGCGGACGGCGCGCGGGAGCTGACGGTGCGCACGGAGCTGATGCGCGCGGCCATGACGGCGCTGGACGTTCCCGCGTCCGCGGTGGAGGTCTTTGCAAGAGAAAGCGAACAAGGAGAGTGAAGAAGGCATGAAAAGTTGGATCAACCGCTCTACGGTGACACTGGCGGCCCTAGTGGTTCTGCTGGGCGTGCTGCTCTGCGCCAGGGCCTTGGGGCAGAATTCCACGCCGGTGGTGTCCTTGGAGGGGCGCGATGCGCCCGCCGCCGCGCTGGACACGCAGCAGGTTTCGGGAACAGGCGACTTTTTTAAGGATTTCCGCGCGCAGCGGGAGACCGCCCGGGCCGATGAGATCGCGCTGTTGGATTCCATCATCGAGCGCAAGAACGCGCCGGCTGAGTCGGTCAGGGATGCGGACGCCCGCAAAATTGAGCTGACGCGCTTTACCGAACAGGAGCGCGCCATCGAAAAACTGTTGGTGGCCAAGGGATTTGAGGACGTGGCGGCCTTTGTGCAGGAGGGCACGGTTTCGGTCGTGGTCAAGAAGGAAAAGCTCTCCGACGCCGATACCGCCAAGATTCTGGAGCTTGCCATGCGCCAGACCGAACAGGAGGCGGGAAACATCAAAATTATTCCCGTAGCCTGAATCGTTTGCCGCATGAACCATAATTTTCCTGGGAATCGCTGCAAATGGGTTTGCAGTTTCGAAACGCATCTGCTATAATAGAATCAACTTATGTTTGGAGGTGCTGATCATGAGCGAAAATATGCCGGTCAATGTCGAAATCGATAATGGGATGGGTTCGGTCACTTTTGCCGATGACGTAATCGCCATCATCGCGGGCCTGGCCGCCACCGAGGTCAAGGGCGTGGCGTATATGTCGGGCAACATGACCTCTTCCCTTAATGAGATCCTGGGCAAAAAGGATCATACCAAGGGCGTTAAAGTGGAAGTGGGAACCGAGGAGGCCGCTGTGGACCTCTATCTGGTGCTGACTTACGGCATCAGCATTCCCGATACCTGCCGCGCCGTGCAGGAGAACGTCAAAAAGGCCATTGAGACCATGACCGGGCTGCGCGTGGTGGAAGTCAACGTACATGTTCAGGCCGTCAAGTTCGAGAAGGAAGCGCCGGTGGAAATCGCCGCCCCCGAAGAAGTTCCCTCCGCCTCCAGAGTCAAGTAAATATCCCGCTCATGAGCCTGCGTCTGTGTGAACAAGCGCAGGTTTCCTTGAGGTTACGGAAATAAATAGACAGCTAATAAAAAGGAGGTTGCGCACCCCATGAAAATGAAGTGGTTTGACCGCGTGTTGCTGGCATTGGTGCTGATCGTCTTCATCGGCATCGCCATTTTTGCAATCGGCATCGCGTTGGGCGTATTGGGCGCGCCTTTTATCCGTTTTTACAACCTGATGACCAACGGCGTGTGGGTTAATTCGCTCATTCTCGCATCCGTGGGCGTTGTCATGCTCTTAATTGCCATCCGCGTGATTTACGCAATCTGCGCGCGCAAGGGCGCCTCGCCCTTGCCGACGACGGTGCTTTTGAAAACCACCGATAACGGCGCCATCCGCATCGCCATTTCCGCGGTGGATACCATGGTGCAGCGCAGCGCGCGCAGCCTTCCGGCGGTTCGGGATGTGGTCAGCCGCATCCGCGTGGACGAACACGACGCGCTCTTTGTGCAGCTGCGCATCACGTTCGCGCCCGATACCATGCTGACCGAGGCCACCGCGCAAATTCAAAGCGAGGTCAAGGAATATGTGCAGGCCCACGCGGGCGTGCCGGTGCAGGAAGTGCAGGTCTTTGTCGACGCTGTGGGGTCCAATCAGCCGGCGCGGGTGGAGTAAGGAGGGCTTGGGTTGAAAAAGCCTGAAATACAGCGGCTGATCCGCTTGAACTTCTTTAAGATTTTGGGCGCTTTACTCGGCTTGATTGCCGCCGTGTTGTTTCTGACGCTCGGGTTTTGGAGGACGATGCTGATCCTCCTGCTTACGGGCGGCGGCGCGGCGGCGGGAGCCTTTTTGGACCGCGGCCAAAAGCTTGCAGACGTGGTGGATCACATATTTCCCGGCTCCGCGTCCGGCGAGGATGACGGAGAGGGGTTCTAGGGAGGAACTATGGCGCGTAAAACGGCAAGGCAGGTTGCCATGCAATTGATCTATCAATACGAACTGGGCGGCGATGGGGTGAGCTCCACCATTGAAGAGAGCATGGATAAGCCCGATCTCAACCAGGAGGACATGGCCTATATTCAGGCAATCGTGGATGGCGCCGTGCAGAAAGCGGATGCGCTCGATGAAAAAATCGCCGGCTTCGCTGTGGGCTGGACGCTGGAACGCATCGCCAAGGTGGACCTATCCATCCTGCGCCTGGCGCTGTATGAGATGCTCTACCGCGACGACATTCCGGAGGGCGTTTCCATCAACGAGGCCATTGAACTGGCGCACACATTTTCCACGCCGGAGGCCGCTTCCTTTATCAACGGCATTCTGGGGTCGGTCTCTCGCGCGCCCAAAGGGGAAGTCTGACCGTGCGGGCGATATTGGGTTTGGATACGAGCTGCTATACGACGTCGGTTGCCGCTGTTGCGCTTGATGGGCAGGTGCTTGCAAGCGTCAGGCGGCTACTTGTCGTTAAACAGGGCGGTCGCGGCCTCCGCCAGAGCGAGGGCGTTTTCCAGCACACGCAAAACCTGCCCGGCCTGGTCCGTCAGCTCAAGCAAGAGCTTCCCAGCCTTGAAATTGCCGCGGTGGCCGCATCCTTTACCCCAAGGGATGTCGTGGGCAGCTATATGCCGGTCTTTACCGTGGGCAGCGGCGCGGCCGAGGTGATTTCCTCTTTAATGGGCGTGCCCTTGGTGCGCACCAACCACCAAGCGGGGCATGTCGCCGCCGCGCGCATCGGCACGGAGCTGCCGGAGGGCCCGCATTTGGCGCTGCACCTGTCCGGCGGAACGACGGAGGTACTGCGGTGCCAGGCCGACGGCGGATTGGAGCTTATGGGCGGGTCGGAAGACCTGCATGCGGGCCAGTTTGTGGACCGCGTGGGCGTCAAGCTAGGCCTGGGCTTTCCCGCTGGTCCCCAGTTGGAGCGTCTGGCCGAGGGAACGACGCCAAGGTCGCTCATCGTGGCCACCTGCCGCGGCTTAAAATGCTCCTTTTCCGGCGCAGAGGCCCAGGTCATGCGCATGGCGGAGAGCGGCGAATTCACCAAAGAGCAAATCGCCGCGGAAGTCTATTCCTGTCTGGCGCGCACCATCGAAAAGCTGCTCACCAATGCTTGCCGCGAGTCGGGCTTGGAGAACGTCCTGTTGGCTGGCGGCGTGGTATCCTCGGCTCGCTTTCGCGCGCTGTTGCTGGAGCGGATTGCGCGCAAGGGCAGCACTGTGCGCCCGTTTTTTGCGCGCCCGGAGTATTCTGGGGATAACGCCGTAGGGGTGGCAATGCTGGGCAGGCAGCAATACCTTAGGGGACGAGGAGAATAGCGATGTCCAGAAGCGAAAAGGTGGAGCTGACGGCGATGTGCATGGTTTGGCGCGGAGACGAGATCCTGGTGCAGGACCGCGTCAAGGAGGACTGGCGGGGCGTGGCCTTCCCGGGCGGGCACATCGAAAGAGGGGAATCCTTCGTCGAGGGCATCCGGCGCGAGATGCGCGAGGAGACGGGGCTTGACGTGCGCGGTTTGAAGCTGTGCGGCATCAAACAATTCCCCACGCAAGAGGGGGAGCGCTACGTCGTGCTGCTGTTTAAGGCGAGCGAATTCGAGGGCGAGCTCCATTCCTCTGACGAGGGCAGGGTGCGCTGGATCAAGAGAGCGGACCTTGCCGCCGAGAAAACGGTGGACGACTTCGATCAGCTGCTTCACGTCATGGATGAAGAGGAATGGAACGAGATGCTGTATGAGCGCCGGGAGCAGTTCGGAAAAGAGGACTGGCTGCTGACGCTGCATTAAAAATAGCACCCCCATTTCGGATTTCGAAAGGGGATAAAAAAACAGTGAGAATGAGAGGAAGAGAGCAATGACCGCACAGATCATTGATGGAAAGAGCATCGCCCTTGCCGTGCGCGAGGGACTGACCCCGCGCGTAGAGGCGCTCAAGGCGAAGGGAATCACGCCGGGGCTTACCGTTCTTGTGGTGGGAGATGATCCCGCCTCGGCCATTTACGTCCGCAACAAGGACCGCGCCTGCAAAAAGCTGGGCATGGCCGGCACGGTGACGCGCCTTGCGGAAGAGACAACGCAGGAGGAACTGCTTCAGATCGTGCACAAACTCAACGCGGACGAGGCAGTGCATGGCATTTTGGTGCAGCTGCCCTTGCCCAAGCACATCGACGAGCAGGCGGTGCTGCGCGCCATAGACCCGGATAAGGACGTGGACGGCTTTCACGCCATGAACGCCGGCCGCCTGATGAACGGCGAAGAGGGCTTTGTCGCCTGCACGCCTAAGGGCGTAATGCGGCTGCTGGAAATGACGGGCGTGGATCTAAACGGCAAGAACGCGGTAGTGGTGGGTCGCTCCAACATTGTGGGCAAGCCCATGGCGCTCCTACTGCTCCAGAAAAACTGCACCGTCACCATCGCGCATTCGCGCACGAAGAACCTGGCGGAGGTGACGCGCGGCGCCGACATCCTGGTTGTCGCCGTGGGAAGAGCAGAAATGATCACCGGTGACATGATCAAGCCGGGCGCGGTGGTCATGGACGTGGGCATCAATCGAGTGGACGGCAAGGTGGTGGGCGACGTGGACTTTGAAAGCGCCAAGGAGGTCGCCTCCTTCATCACGCCCGTTCCCGGCGGCGTGGGCGCCATGACCATCGCCATGCTGATGGAGAACACCGTGGAAGCGGCGGAACACTATGCACAGCGGTGATCGCCGCTTTACCCTCACCGTCACCCAGCTAAATGAGTACGTCAAGTCCCTGCTGAGCGCGGACCCTTTGCTGCGCGGTCTGGAGCTGCGGGGGGAAATATCCAACTTCAAGCGCCATTCCTCGGGCCATCTGTACTTTTCTCTCAAAGACGCGCAGTCCGTAGTGCGCTGCGTCATGTTCCGGCAAAACGCGCTCGCGCTCTCCTTTTTCCCGCGCGATGGGCAGCAGGTGGTGCTCAGCGGCTACGCCTCGGTCTATACGCGCGACGGCCAATACCAGTTTTACTGTGAGGACATGCAGGCGGACGGCGTGGGCGCGCTTTATCAGCAGTTTGAGCGCAACAAGGCGCGCTTTGCCAAGGAGGGTCTGTTTGACGAGGCGCGCAAGCGGTCTCTGCCAACGCTGATCAGAACCCTTGGCGTTGCGACCTCGCCCACCGGCGCGGTCATCCGCGACATCATCCGCGTGGCGCGCCGCAGAAACCCCGGCATAGACATTCTGCTCTACCCCTGTAAGGTGCAGGGAGAGGGCGCGGCCGCCGGCATCGCCGCGGGCGTGCGCGCGCTGAACGCGCAGGGGGTGGACGTCATCATCGTCGGGCGCGGCGGTGGCTCATTGGAGGACCTTTGGGCCTTCAATGAGGAAGAGGTGGTGCGCGCGGTATATGCCTCCAAGGTTCCCGTGGTCTCCGCCGTGGGGCATGAGACCGACTTTGCCTTGAGCGACTTTGCCGCGGACGTGCGGGCTTCCACGCCCTCCAACGCGGCGGAAATATGCGTGCTGGACGTGCGCGACGCGATGCAGCATGTGGATGAATTGACCAGCGCGCTGCAATATGCGGCGCTGCATGGCCTGGAGCGCAAGGAACGGCAGCTCGCGGCGCTTCAGGACCGCGTGGCGTACCGAAACGCGGAAAGGATGCTGATCCGCAGGGAAGAGCAGGTTTCCGACCTGCATACACGGCTAGATGCGGGAATCCAGCGCTTTTTAGCCCAACGGGAGACGGAGCTCAAGCACAGTGCGGCGCGTCTTGCCGCGCTCAACCCCGAAGAGGTGCTCCGGCGCGGCTATGCCGTTGCGCGCAAGGGCGGCACGGCCATCCGCAGCATCGGGCAGGTAGGCCTGGGAGACGGAATCGCCGTGCGCGTAACGGACGGAACGATTTGGGCGGCAGTGGAGAGAATTGAGGAAAAGCATGAAAAAACAGACATATGAAGCGGGATTGGAGGAGCTTACCGCCATCATCGCCAGCATTGAAAATGGTGAGCTCACACTGGAGGCAACCCTAAAAGCCTATGAAAAGGGCGCGGCGCTTTCCCAAAGGCTGGCGGCGATGCTCAGCGAGGGCAAGGGCCGCATCCTCAAATTGCAGGAGGATGGGACAAAGACGGCTTTTGAAGAGGGGGAAGAGGCGTGATGGAGCAGATGGAGCGCTATCGCGCGCTGGCGGAGGAAGCGCTGCATCATTGCCTGCCCGATGGCGCAGGCTATTCAAGGACGCTCTTTGACGCGGCGCGCTACTCGCTCTTGGCGGGCGGCAAGCGCCTGCGGCCCTGCCTTGTGCTGGCCGCGGCCGAGCGCGCGGGCGCGGCGCTGGAAGAAGCCCTGCCCTATGCCTGCGCCATGGAAATGATCCACACCTATTCGCTTATCCATGATGACTTGCCCGCCATGGATAACGATACCCTCCGCAGAGGCCGCCCCACCAGCCACGTCGTCTACGGCGAGGCCATGGCGATTTTGGCGGGAGACTGCCTGCTGACGCACGCCTTTGTCCACATGGCCGGGGCGGCGCGACGTCATCCCGAGCGCGCACAGGCGCACCTGCGCGCGGCGGGCCGGGTGGCTGAGGCGGCGGAGGCGATGGCCGCGGGCCAGGCTGTGGATGTGCTATGCGAAAAGCAGGGCGCACAGGCGGGCAGGGAAGCGGATCAGCTCAAGTTTATCCACGAAAACAAGACGGCCGCCATGATCCGCGGGGCGCTGCTTGCCGGCGCGGAATTGGGGGACGCGGACGACGCGCTGCTTGCGGCGCTTTCGCTCTACGGCAATCGGCTGGGCGTCGCCTTTCAGGTGGCGGACGACATCCTGGACGCCTGTTCCACCAGCCAGCAAATGGGCAAGACCGTGGGCAAGGATGCGGCCGCGGGCAAGCTAACCTATGTCTCCCTCTTTGGCGTGGAAAAATCCAAGGCCCGCTTGGAGGCGCTGACCGAGGAGGCCATTGCATCTGTCGCGCCCGTGGACCGCGACGGATTCTTCGCATCTCTTGCCAGGGAACTGCTCACGCGCAAACAATAAGGAGGCACAGTCCGTGACCAACAACATCCTGCTCGTCTTTCGCAACCCGTGCTTGATGCCCGCCCTGGTCGGGTGGGCCAGCGCGCAGATCATCAAGGTTCTGCTCAACCTGATTCTGCTGCGGAAGCTGGATGTGACGCGCTTTGTGGGGGCGGGCGGAATGCCCTCGGCGCACTCGGCGTTCGTCACGGCGCTGGCGGCGTCCATGGGGCTAAACTACGGCTTTGACAGCGCGTATTTCGCCCTTTCGGCGGCGATGGCGACGGTGGTGATGTACGACGCGGCGGGCGTGCGGCGCGCGGCGGGCCGGCAAGCGGCCAAGATCAACAAGATCATCAAGCACTTAATGGAGAAGTCCGCCGACTATCAGGACACGGAAAAGCAGCTGCGCGAGCTATTGGGCCATACGCCCCTTGAGGTTGTGGCCGGCGCGCTGCTGGGCATGATCATCTCTCTGCTATGGGTGCTGTGATAGGGGGCGCACGCCGTTGCGCCGGCCCGGATTGCACAAACGAGACAAATGTGATATAATCAGTCCTTAGGTGGTGCAGTATTCTAGTCAACAATGCCATGTCTGAAGGCGGGCCTAAAAATCCGTCAAAGGGCATATCGATGAAGCTCCTGGTGCTGGCTGCCGACGCCCAGTCGGGGGTTGGTGCTGGGATGTAAGGAGGAAGGGCGATCCGCAATGGCATGCGGGCGTTGACCCCGCCTCCGTGGAGGCCCAAACGGGTGGGTTGGATGAAAGATCTTAGACGGATAACCTACTCATTGGGGGTAAACCTGCAATGCGGCGAAAGCTGTGTGCAGCTGTAGCCTGCCTTGAAGCGGTTGCTGTGGGAATCCGGTTCATTGCGCTGTGAATCTTGAGCTCGGATCGCGGCGCTATCTGCGGAGGAAAACGAAACTGCAAAAGAGGCTAGGGCATGGCGGCGTTGCTGAGGAAAGCTCCTAGGCTGTTTGTATATGCCGGGGATTATAGTGTGGTCTAAGTGGTAGTCCAGTCAAGCTCGCGGCGACGCGACTTGGCGGCGTTTAATGGGAAACCGCTCCTTTCGGCAACGGGGAGCACGCCGCCGGGAAATCCTACTGGACCTAAAGCCGCAAGGTTTACTCGGCATATCACCACCTTTTTTACATGAAGGATAGGGCTTGTTTTCTTATCGCGCATAAGAGGCAAACCCTTTTTTATGATCGGTTATTGGGGTAGGAGGCAGTGCCTGAATGGCAAAGACAAAAAAGAACCCGCGCAAGAGCGCAACCACTTGGGTAATCACGGTGTTTTGCCTGTCCTTTGTCCTCTCGATGCTGATGAGCTGGTCTTCCTCGGTGGCGCTGGCCTCGGTGGGCATTGCGGTGGCGACGCTGACGGTTTTTTTATTGGTGGCCATCGGCATACTCTTTGATGTGCTGGGTGTGGCGGTCACCAGCGCCGACATGCCGCCGCTGGTTTCCATGGCGTCTAAAAAGGTGCCCGGCGCCAAGCAGGCGCTGTGGATGCTCAAGAACGCCGACCGCGTTTCCTCTGTCTGCAACGACGTGGTGGGCGATATTTGCGGCGTGGTCTCCGGCTCGGCCGGCGCGACCCTGGCTATCCGCATTGTGGAGCTGACGGAGCATGCCACCGTCTTTGCGGTGGGCATCTGGGTTTCTGCCTTCATCGCCGCTTTGACGGTGGGGGGCAAGGCCTTTGGCAAGCGCATCGCCATTTCCAAATCCCGCGATATCCTCATGCTCGCCGGCCGCGTCGCCGCTTTCTTCGGCGGCAGGTCTCCGCGCAAATAATGGAGGGAGCCCATGACCATTTTAGAAGAAATCCAGGCTGGCGCAAAGGTGAAGGAGTATTCGCTTCCCCAGCTTGAGCAGCTTTGCCAGGAGATTCGGCAGGAGATTTTGCGCGTGGTTCGGACCAATGGCGGACACTTGTCCAGCAACCTTGGCGCCGTGGAGCTGACCGTGGCGCTGCACTACGTCTACGATCTCCCCGCAGATAAGCTGCTCTTTGACGTGGGCCATCAGTGTTACGCGCATAAGCTGCTCACCGGCCGGGCGGATCGCTTTGACACGCTGCGGCGCTTGGACGGCCTTTGCGGCTTTCCCAAGCGCGAGGAGAGCCAATACGACGCCTTTGGCGCGGGGCACAGCGGTACGGCCGTATCCGCCGCGCTGGGCTTTGCGCGCGCCGCGGCGATCCTCGGGCAAAAGATCAGCACCGTCGCGCTGGTGGGGGACGGCGCTTTTATGGATGGCCCCTGCATGGAGGCGGTCAACGATTTAGGGCGTGCGGAGCTGCCCCTGGTCATCGTCCTCAACGACAACAACATGTCCATCTCGCCCAATGTGGGCGCGCTGTCCAACTACCTCAACCGCCTCAGATCCAACAAGGGATATTGGCGGTTCAAGAGCCGCACCGCCGACTTTTTAAAGCGCATTCCCCTGGTGGGAGGCGCGCTGCATGACCTCGCCTATTCGGCTAAAAACGCCCTCAAGGCGCTGTTTGTCAAGGGACAGTTTTTTGAAGCGCTGGGCTTGACCTATTTGGGACCCATCGACGGCCACAATCTATCCCTGCTCATCCGCACGTTGACGCGCGCGCGCGGCTTGGAGCGCCCCGTCTTGGTCCACGCGGTGACGCAGAAGGGTCACGGCTACCGCCCAGCCGAGGAAAAGCCCGACCAGTTCCATGGCGTGGCGCCATACATCGTGGAGCACGATGCCGGCCAAAGCCCCGTCTCCTTTACGAGCGTGGTGGGCGACACCTTGACCGACATGGCCACAGAGGATGGTTCCATTGCCGTGATCACCGCGGGGATGCGCGACGGCACGGGCGTCACTGGGTTTGGCCAGCGGTTTCCCGACCGCTTTTTCGATGTGGGCATCGCGGAGTCTCACGCCGTGACGCTGGCCGCGGGGCTGGCCGCCGGTGGCGCCAAGCCGTATTTTGCGGTGTATTCCACCTTTTTGCAGCGTGGATACGACCAAATTGTGCATGATGTGGCGCTGCAAAACCTTCATGTGGTCTTCCTTTGCAGCCATGCGGGGCTGGTGGGGGAGGACGGCGCGACGCATCACGGCGCGTTTGACCTGTCCTACCTGGCGCATGTGCCCAACCTGTGCGTGCTGGCGCCCTCCTGTTCGGAGGAGCTGGAAATGATGCTTCGCTGGTCGCGCGATCAGCAGGGCCCTGTCCTCATTCGCTACCCCAAGACCGGCTGCATGGCTATGCACACCATCGTGCCCATGGCAAAGGGCGCTTGGCAGGTGGTCAGTATCGCCCATAAAGCGCGTGCGGTGATCTTTGCGACGGGAGCCATGGTCTCCACCGCGATCATCGCTGCCGACACGCTGGCCCTGGAGGGCGTGGATGTTGAGGTGGTCAACTGCCGTCAAATCAAGCCCCTGCCGGACAAGATGCTGGAAAAGTACGCGCGCCTTCCCATCGTCACCCTGGAGGAGAACGCTGTTATCGGCGGCTTTGGGGCGCTGGTCTCGCTGCGCTTGAGCCAGCTGGGATACGCGCCGCGCCTCCTTCCCTTGGGGCTTGCGGATGCTTTCGTGCCGCACGGGGCGCGCCCGCAGCTCCTTAGGCGCTGTGGTCTGGACGTGGAAGGCGTGTGCGCACGCATCAAGGAATTCATTGGATAGGGCGGGGAATTGGAAACATTTTTCTTCCCGCCTTCGTGTGGAAGGAAAATCTCCGCGTCGCCGGGCGGATCTGCGAATAAAATGCATTGGGTGAAATCGATGAAAAAGGAACGGTTGGACGAGGCGCTGGTGCGCCTGCAATACGCCGGGGATCTCAACCTGGCCCGCGCCCTCATCATGGAGGGACGTGTGTTCCAAAACGGCATGCGGTTGGACAAGCCCGCCATCATGCTGGAAAGCGACGCCGGGTTGTTTGTCAAGGGGGACCGGCTGCCCTACGTCAGCCGCGGCGGCCTGAAGCTGGAAAAGGCGATCGAGGCGTTCGGCCTCAACCTAGAGGGCTTGATCTGCATGGATGTGGGTTCGTCCACGGGCGGATTCACCGATTGCATGCTCCAAAAAGGCGCGCGGCGCGTCTTTGCCGTGGACGTAGGCTACGGTTTGCTGGATTGGAAGCTGCGAAACGATCCCCGCGTAACGGTGCTGGAGCGCACCAATGCCCGCACGCTTTGCCCCGAGATGATCGGCGGCGTGCCGGCGGATTTCGCTTCCATGGACGTCTCCTTTATCTCCGTCAAAACCGTGCTGCCCGCCGTGCGCACATGCCTGCGGGAGGGCGCGCATTTGGCGGTGCTGGTCAAGCCGCAATTCGAGGCGCGGCGCGAACAGGTGGGCAAGGGCGGCATCGTGCGCGATCCCGCGGTGCACCGCGAGGTGCTCTTGGGCGTGATCGCCGCGATGCCGGGCATGGGCCTTGCGCCCACGGGGCTGACGGTCTCTCCCATCAAAGGCGTGGGCGGGAACACGGAATTCCTGCTGCACCTGATAACCGGCGCTAAAACCGATGGTTTTGACGCTGAAGACGCGGTAGAACGAATCATTGAGCGTGCATAAACTTGAAAAATGATTGTATAATTGCGGAAATATGTGTATACTAGAGGTGGCACGGAGATGAAATACGATAGGCTTGGGCTTTTGCAAGGCGCCGGGAACAGTACGACGACCTCTCCCTTGGTTGTAAGCGCGGCGGAAAAGCTGCGTGAGGCAGGATGCGACGTGCTCAGCGATCGGGCGGAGCTGTCCACAGGGTGGCCGATGCCGCGCGAGGATGTAATTCGCAAAAGCGACGCGCTCATCGTCTGCGGGGGGGATGGCAGCATTCTCTCCGTCGCGCGCTGCGCCGCCACCCATTCCATCCCCGTGTTGGGCGTCAACTTCGGTCAGCTCGGCTTTTTGTCGGAAGTGGAGGCCAGCGGCCTTGCACAGGCCGTGGACAAGCTGATTGAGGGAGAGTTCACCATTGAGCGGCGCCTGATGCTGCGCGCGCGGTGGCAGGACCGGGAAGTTACCGCGCTTAACGACATAGTGGTGCGGCGCGAATCCTCTCTGGCCGTGGTGCGCGCGGATGTGCATGTCGACGGCCTGCTGCTGGATCACTATGTGGCGGATGGCGTTCTGGTCTCCACGCCCACAGGGGCCAGCGCTTACGCGCTCTCCTGCGGCGGGGCCATCGTGCATCCCAAACTCAAATGCCTGTCCATGATGGCCATTTGCCCTCATTCCCTGCGCGCGCGGCCCGTCATGCTCGCCCCCGAGCAGGTGATATGCGTGGACATTGCCCAGCGGTCGCTGCCGGCGATGATTTGCGCCGACGGGCAGGACGTCATCTCGATGTGCTCAAACGAGCCGGTTATCATTGAAAAAGCGCCGTTTGACGCGCTGTTGGTTCGCTTTTCCGAAAAGGATTTTTTCTCCATGGTCCATGCTAAGCTCGTGGACAGAACATAGCATCAAGGCTTTAAGGAGGCTCCCCAATGAAATCGGTACGACATGCCCTAATTAAAGAAATAATCGAGTCGCAGGAAATCGAAACGCAGGAAGAGCTCGCTGCCGCCCTGCGCGCGCGCAGCATCGACGTGACGCAAGCGACGGTCTCCCGCGACATCAAGGAGCTGCGCTTGCTCAAAGTGCTCTCGGAAAGCGGCGGCTACAAGTACGCCACCGCCGACAAGGCGGAGCACGGCTTGGCGGAACGCTTCATTCGCATTTTCAACGAATCCGTCATCAGCATCACCCCGGCGGGCAACCTCATCGTCATCAAGACCATCTCCGGCAGCGCGCACGTGGCGGGCGAGGCCATCGACTCCCTGAAGTGGGCGGAGATTGTGGGCACCATATCGGGTGACAACACGCTTTTGGTCATTGCCCAGACCGCTCAGGACGCGGAGAACCTGACGCGCAAGTTTAGCCAGATGAAAAAATAGCGGCGGGGAAGCGGACAGGGAGGGAAAGGCCATGCTTTGTCAGCTCAGCATAAAGAACATCGCGCTCATCGATGCGATGACCATAGAATTGACCGAGGGGCTCAACGTGCTCACGGGCGAAACGGGCGCAGGCAAGTCCATTGTCATTGACTCGATGAATTTGGCGCTGGGCGAGCGCGCGGACCGCGAGCTGATTCGCGCCGGTCAGGAGCGCGCCAGCGTGGAGGCGCTCTTTGATATCTCCGGCAGTCCGGCCATTCCGCCCATTTTGGAAGAAAACGGCGTGGAGACGGACGGCAGCCAGCTCATCGTCTCCCGCGTCCTCACCTCGGCCGGGCGCAACATCGTGCGCATCAACGGCTCTCTCGTGCCGCTATCGCTGCTTAGGCAAATCACCGCCCAATTGGTGGACGTGCACGGCCAGCACGAGCACCAGTACCTCATGGATGAGGGGCGGCATTTGGGCTTTTTGGATGGATTTGCCCACAAGGAGCTCGCCGCGCCGCGCGAAAAGGTCCGCGAGCTCTATCAGCAGATGCACACGCTCAAGCTCCGCCTGCGCGGCATTTCCGAGGGCACGCAGGAGCGCGCTCAGCGCCTGGACATGCTCACCTATCAGGTCCAGGAGATCGCACAGGCCAAGCTGCGCGCGGGGGAAGAGGAGGAGCTGACGGAGCAGCGCGAGCTCATCCGCAATGCTGAGCGCATCCTCAAGGCGCTCGCCCAGTGTTCGGCCTACCTGGACGGTTATGACGACATGCCCGCCTGCACCGATTCCATCCGGCAGTCCGTATCGCTGCTGGGCGGTATCGCGGGCTATGGCGCGCAGTTTGAGCAGCTTGAAGAGCAGCTCCGCGACATCTATTACACCTTGGAGGATGTCGCCATGCAGATCCACGTCCAGGCGGATAAGATGGATTTTGATCCCTCTATGGCGGACGCCGTGGAAACGCGCTTGGACGAAATCAAATCCCTCAAGCGCAAATACGGCAACAGCATCGAGGATGTGCTGCGCTACCAGCAGGACGCGGAAAAGGAAATCGCGCAACTCTCCCGCCAGGAAAGGGATTCCAGCCAGCTGGACAAAAAGTTTATGAAGCTGGAAAAGGAGCTCTACGAGGCCTGCGTCGAGTTGCATGAGCGCAGATTGCAGGCCGCCCAGCGGTTTAGCGCGGCTGTGGTAAAGCAACTGTGCGACCTGGGCATGGCCAAGGCGCGCCTGCACGTGGATTTTGCCGCGCTGCCCGCCTTTGACCAAGCGGGGAATTTTTATACCGCCAACGGTCTTGACCGCGTGCGCTTTATGATCTCCACCAACGCGGGCGAGCCGCTCAAGCCCCTATCCCGCACCGCTTCGGGCGGCGAGCTCTCCCGCATCATGCTCGCTTTCAAGGCCATTGCAGCGGACCGGGACGACGTGGGCACCATGGTCTTTGACGAGATCGATACCGGCATCAGCGGCCACATGGCCCAGGTGGTGGGGGAGAAGATGGCCGCCATCGGGCGTGCGCGTCAGGTGATTTGCGTGACGCACTTAGCGCAGATTGCCGCCCTGGGCCACAGCCATCATTTGGTGGAAAAAACGGAGGAGGACGGCCGCTCCATCACGCGCGTGCACACGTTGACCAGCCAAGAGCGCGTCCAGGAGCTGGCCCGCATGGTGGGCGGCGCTATGCAAACCGAGGCCACACTCTCTCACGCGCGGGAAATGCTTCTGCTCGCGGCCCGCGCGCGGGATGGTGAGCTGTTATAACTAAAAATTAACGTTTTAAAAGAGACTTATAAAAACGCAGGCAAATTCAATTTCCTTGCCTGCCGAGCAGAATTAACCGCGCCATTGCGTCATTCTTAAAGTGATTGCAATGGCTCTTTTTCTTTTTATCTCATTTCATTAAGTTTTCTTTCCCACAGCTTAATTTGCAGATATTTTTTGAGGAGAAAGAGAGCTTGATTGTTGAATTTGGTTGGTATAGAATAAAAGAAGATGTTTTATAACTATTTGCGTCAGGGTCTACTTGCTGCGGAGGGTATATGACACGCGAGGAGTTCATAAAGAAAAAAATCAAGGAAAAGGGCATGACGCTCAAGGATTACGCGCGCATGATCCACATGCCGTATTCCACGCTGCTTTCCATGCTTGCAGGGAATCTAGGCGGCGCATCGCTGGATAACGTATCGCGCATCTGCAACGGCCTGGATACCAGCATAGGGCTGATGCAGTCCAGCTTGGTGGATCAGGGAGCGCAGGACGGCCTTTCTGATCTGAGCGACCGCGAAAAAAAGCTGGTGCTTCATTATAGGTCTGCCGGCGCGCTTCAGGAAGCTGTGGATAAGTTGCTCGACATTTAAATTGCAAACATTACCAATGGGCCGGTCCTTCCCAAAGAGTATGACCATCCGTCCCGTACAAATGACCAACAGCCGACACTTGCCAGAATAGCGCGGCGCTACATTTCACACCTTAAACGTGAGAAAAGCGAATGGGGTGTGGAAAATGAAAGGAAAAAAGGCGTTGGGAGGGATGTTGGCCGCTGCTTTGATGGCGTTGAATTTTATGCCTTCTGTTCAAAGCATGTGCAATATCCCGGAACTTATTCATTTGACAGAGGGGCAGGAAAAGTCCTATTCTTTTTTTCTGCCCGTAAAAGTGGAGGTGGAGCGGCAGAGCCGCTGCGTGTCCTCCTCAACGGATGAGACGCTGGGGTCGCGGGCCCCGACGCTGACCACCAACGACGCGGGACAGGCAAAGGTGCAATTCTCCCTTTTGGGATGCATTCCGCTGAAAACCGCCACCGTTCAGGTGGACAGCCAGCGCATCCTCATGCCGGGCGGCCAGAGCATCGGCCTTACAATGTTCACCGACGGCGTCTTCATCGTCGATAGTGCGGACGTCTATTTGCCGGACGGATCGGTGATCAATCCGGCAAGGGACGCGGGCCTCTCCTCGGGCGATTGCATCAAGAGCATCGACGGCCGCCGCATCGATTCCATGCAAACGCTGATGGAGGCCGTCAAGGCGAGCGGCGGTGGGGCGCTGGAGGTGGAGTATGTCCGCGATGGCAGCACGCGGCGCACCGAGGTCACGCCCGTCACCGACGAATCGGGCGAGAAGCGCCTGGGCATTTGGGTGCGCGATTCCACAGCGGGCATCGGCACGCTGACCTATGTTGATCCCAAAGCGGGAGCTTTCGGCGCGTTGGGGCACGCGGTGACCGACATGGATACCGGACGGGTGCTGCCCATTGACAAGGGGGACGTCTATCTTTCCGAGATTATCGACGTGAAAAAGGGAACGCGTGGCGAGGCCGGCGAGCTGCACGGCGTGTTTACCGGCGGCTGGAACGCCATCTCCTCCCTGGATAAAAACACCGAATTCGGCGTTTACGGCAAGGTGGTGCAGCCCATTGTCAATCCCCTCTACCCCAACGGTCTGCCCGCGGCCACGCAGTCCGAGGTGCAGCTGGGTGAGGCGAGCATCCTGACCACCATTGACGACCGCGGCGTGCAGGAGTTTTCCTGCAACATCATCCGGCTGTCCCCGCAGCTGAGCAAAGCCTCGCGCTCCATGATCCTGGAGATTACCGATCCGGAGCTGCTCAGCGTCACCGGCGGCATCGTGCAGGGTATGTCCGGCAGTCCCATCATCCAAAATGGGAAAATTGTCGGCGCGGTCACCCATGTCTATGTCAATGACCCCCAGAAGGGCTATGGTCTGTATATTGATTGGATGCTGGACACACAGTAAAGAGGGAAACCCTGCGCATCTGTCGAATTCCTCTCCCAAGAGGAGGTGCGGCGGATGCGCATTTTTATTTGCAGGCGAAGCGCCGCGTTGGCCCGCCAGACGCGCGATTTGCTTCAAAGAACCGGCGCGCATCGCATCGTCGGCTGTGTCGGCGCCGCGCAGGCGGACGCGCAGCGCTTGCGCTTGAGCGGCGCGGACGCCTTTGTGCTGGACTGCGCCATGCCCTATGCCGACGGGCCGGCGTTGGCCCGCGCCCTGGACCCGCTGCCCTGCGTAATGCTTTCGGGTGGGATGCGCGTAAGGGGTCTGCCCAACGTCCGTTGGGTGGAGCGCCCGGAGGAGATCTCCGCCGCGCTAGAGGGGATTTTACGGGCGCGCCTGCCTGCGCAGAGCCTCAGGGAGATCGCCGAGGAGCTGCTGTGCCTTGGCTTCAAACCGCAAACCCTGGGCACTCGGCAGCTGCAATCCGCGCTTGAGATTGTGCTCAAGGACGATGACGCGCTCGGCGACGTCAAGGGCCGCGTCTATCGCCCCATCGCCGAGCGCATGGGCTGTTCGCCCGCCAGCGTGGAGCGCAACATTCGGTATGCCATCGAATGCGCCTGGACCAGCGGAGACCTTTCGGCGCTGGAGGCAAGGTTCGGCTATACCGTTCAGGCGGAAAAGGGAAAGCCAACCAATCGCGCCTTTTTGGCGCAGATTGCGGAGCATATTCGCCTACATCGCGCATAAACCTACCCTAAAGGGGGGATGGGGATGCGCAGTTTGCATTCCGCGGCGCACAACATTGCGCTTTACCGGTATGGATTGCTGGCGGCGGTTTTTCTGGTCATCGCGGCACTCACCTGCGGCGTCCGCAGCGGCGCGGAGCTGACGCAGGAATCGCTGGATGGCATCGTCGTCGCGCTTTCGGTTTGGAAGGTATTGGGGCTGATTCTTCGGGAAACCCTTTGCGTCCTGGCGCTGCTCTTGGCGGCCATGCACCCCTTTGGTTGCGCGCTTTGCGCGGTCTTGCTCGTCGGCAAGGCGTTTGCGGTGGGCTATAGCTGGGGATGGTGGATGGCAAAGTTTGGATGGATTGGGATTTTTTCTCTGGTTCTAACCATGGTGCCGCAGGGCTTGATCTCGCTTGGCGCCTATGCCTATGGCGGATGCGTCACCAGTTATGCCGCGCTGCGCATTCATCCTATCACCAGGCGGGAATACTTTCGGCTGCTGATGATCATTCTGATTCTACAGGGAATCGCCGTGTTTCTGCGCTGCATCGGTTGCGCATGGGCCGGCGCGTAAAGGAGAGATGGATTTGGAGCACAAAAGAGCGATAGTCGTCGTCTTGGACAGCCTGGGCATCGGCGCGCTGCCGGATGCCGGCGCTTTTCAGGACGAAGGGAGCAATACGCTGGGCCATATTTTGGAAAAAATGCCGGATCTGCACATTCCGCATTTGAAAAGCCTCGGCCTGGGAAGGCTGATGGGCGATGGGGGAGCGGTGCTGCCCAAGGCGGGCTACGGCAAGATGATGGAGCGCTCGCGCGGCAAAGACACCACGACCGGGCACTGGGAAATGAGCGGACTCATCCTGGACAAGCCTTTTCCCACGTTCCCCAATGGCTTTCCACCGGAATTTATCGAGGCGTTCAGCGCCAGGGTTGGCATGCCTTGCCTGGGCAATTGCACGGCATCGGGCACGGAGATCATCCGCCGCCTGGGCCAAGAGGCGGTGGAAAAGCAAGCTTTGATCGTCTATACCTCCGCCGACAGCGTGTTTCAAATCGCTGCGCACGAGGGCGTTGTGCCGGTCGAGCGGCTCTACGCGATCTGCCGCACCGCGCGCGAGATGCTCACAGGCGACCTGGCCGTGGGCCGGGTCATTGCGCGGCCGTTCGTGGGCGAGGGCGCGCACTTTGTCCGCACGAGCAATCGCCGCGATTTCTCCCTTGAGCCCGCGGGCCGCACCATGCTCGACGCGATCCGAGACGCCGGACAAGACGTGATCTCCGTGGGCAAGATTTATGATATCTTCGCGGGGCGCGGCATCACCCAATCCCATCCCACTCATGGCAATCCGGAGGGGGAGGAAGCGCTGTTGCGTCTGATTCAGACGGATTTTTCCGGCCTGCTCTTTGTCAATTTGGTGGATTTTGACATGCTCTACGGCCACCGGCGCGACGTCCAGGGCTACGGCCGCGCGCTGGAGCATTTCGACGAAACGCTGGGACAGCTCCTGCCCAAGCTGCGTCCGGACGACCTTTTGATTGTGACCGGAGACCATGGCTGCGATCCCGCGTTCCAAGGCACGGACCATACGCGCGAATATGTGCCGTTGTTGCTCAGGGGCGGACCCCGGGGGAACCTGGGCGTTCGGGAAACCTTTGCAGACCTTTCCGCCACGGTGTGCCGCCACCTGGGCGTTGCTTGGACAGCCGGCACAGCGATTTAATTCCAACAGTCATAAAACCCTCCGCATCCGCTTAAAAATAAGCAGACGGGAGGGATTTTTTATGCGGAAAACCTGGGTTGCGGCGATACTGGCCGCGCTGATGGCGCTGGCGCCCGTCGTGGCGCTGGCGGGGACGGCGCCACTGGAAAGCGAGCCGCCCTTTGAGATGGAAGCGGTCTCTGTGCTGTTGATGGACGCGGCCACGGGAACGGTGATCCTGGAGATGAATGCGGACGAGCAACGGCCGGTGGCGAGCGTGACGAAGCTGATGACGATTCTGTTGACGCTGGAGGCTCTGGACGAGGGTAAGATCAAGCTCGACGACCAGGTGACGGTTTCAGCCGCCGCAGCCGGCATGGGAGGCTCCCAGGCGCTGTTGGACGCGGGCGGCATCTATCCCCTGTCGGACCTGCTCAAGTCGCTGATCGTGGCCTCGGCCAATGATTCCGCCGTGGCCTTGGCCGAGCTTTTGATGGGCAGCGAGGAGAACTTCGCCAACGCCATGAACGCGCGCGCCAAGGAGCTGGGTTTGGATAGCACGCACTATGTCAACGCCTCCGGCCTGCCCGTTGAGGGGCAGCATACCACCGCGCGCGACGTGGCCGCGCTCTCGCGCGAAGTGCTCAAGCACCCCCTTTACTTCAATTACTCCAAGATTTGGATGGATGAGATCAAGCACAAGAACGACCGCGTGACGGAGCTGGTCAACACCAACCGCCTCATCCGCTTTTATGAGGGGGCGGACGGCGTCAAAACCGGGTCCACCAACGAGGCGAAGTTCTGTATCTCCGCCACGGCGCAGCGCGGAGATGAGCGCTTTATCGCCGTGGTGCTGGGCGCGCCCTCTGGCGCCAAACGGTTTGAGCTGGCGGGAAAGCTGCTCACCTACGCCTTTGATCATTACGCGACCAAGACGCTGTATTCAAAGGATGAGATCGTTCAAGAGGGCGTCCCCGTCAAGGGCGCTAAGGTCAAAGAAACCCGCTTGGCCGCGCAGGATGACCTAAAGGTGCTGATCAAGAAGGGGCAGGAAGGGGATGTCGCCGTGGAGCTTTCCGCGCCGGAGCTCCTCCAGGCGCCGCTGGCCAAAGGAGAGGTCGTGGGCGAGGCCATAGCCTCGCGCGGGGGTGAGGTTGTGGCGCGCGTGCCGGTCATCTTGACCGAGGATTTGGAGAAAAACGGCTTCTTTGGCAGCCTGGAGGACATCTTCCGGGGATGGATGAAGCTAGAGTAGAAGCGCCGAAGGGTTGACTTGCGCGCCGCCTTCCTGTACCCTTACGGTATCAAGCAAAGGAAAAGGGGTGCCAACCAATGACAGAGAAGAGCGAAAAATACGTGCCGGAATACCGTGGCCGCCTGCGCGATCACATGATCGAGGTTCCGCGCTGCATCGCGCAGGCCAGCGGTATCCGCGTCTTTGGCCGGCGCATCAAATCCCTGGTCTTTACCACGGATGTGGCCATTGTGCGCAACATCAATGCCGACGCGGTGATTGCCGTCTATCCCTTCACGCCGCAGCCCGCCATTACCCATGCGGTGCTCACCGCGGCGGAGATGCCGGTTTTCTCCGGTGTGGGCGGCGGCATCACCAGCGGGGGCCGCGTGGTCAACCTCGCCATGGATGCGGAAGCCTTGGGCGCCATGGGTGTGGTGGTCAACGCGCCCACGAGTAACGAATGCATCCGCTTGCTCAAGGACGTCGTCGATATCCCCGTTGTGGTCACTGTCGCCCGCATGGATACCGACATCGCCGCCCGGCTGGAAGCGGGCGCGGACATCCTCAACGTCTCCGCCGCGGAAAACACCGCGCCGCTCGTGCGCCGCATACGCGCGGAATTTCCCAGGGTGCCCATCATCGCCACCGGCGGCCCCACGCAGGAGAGCATCCTTGCCACCATTGAGGCCGGCGCCAACGCCATTACCTATACGCCGCCCACGTCCGCGTACCTCTTCCGCGCGTTGATGGCTAAATACCGCGAGGCGTGATCGCGCCGCCCGGCGCCGGACAAGCCCGCTCGCTTTGCAGGTCCGAAAAGGGCCTTGGCGGGGAAAAACTGCCGCTGAAAAATAATTTTGGCACCGCTGACAAAGGGGCTTTTCAATAGAGATAAAGTATGTTAAAATAACGTTATCGAGTTCTTTGCATTACACAAAAAAGGAGGACAATCGATTATGCAAGATTATCAATCCCAGAATATTCGCAATATTGCGATTGTAGGCCACGGCGGCGAGGGAAAGACAACGCTGACCGAAGCGCTGCTGTGGACGACGGGTGCGATCGACCGCATGGGCCGGGTAGAGGACGGCTCCACTGTTTCGGATTACGACGCAGAGGAAATCAAGCGCCAGTTCTCCATCAGCACCTCCGTAGCGCCCGTGGAATGGAAGGACACCAAGATCAATTTCATCGATATTCCCGGTTACTTCGACTTCATCGGCGAGATGATGGGGCCGCTGCGCATCGTGGACGCGGCGCTGATTGTGGTGGGCGCGGTAACGGGCCTGAACGTGGGCGCGGAAAAGGCCATGAGCTACACCAGCAAGCACTCCATCCCGCGCGGGATATTCATCAACTCCATGGATCGTGAAAACGCCGATTACGACAAGGTTATCGCGCAGTTGCAGGAAAGATATCAGACCGCGATCTGCCCGGTGATGCTTCCCATTTATGAAAATGGCAAGTTTATCGGCTTCTCGTCGCTGGTGACGGGCAAGTCCTATCGGTATTTGGATAAGTTCTCCAAGGAGATGGAAACCACTCCGGAAATGCAGGATAAAATCGACGCGGTCTGGGAGCAGGTGACGGAAGCTGCCGCCGCGGCCGATGACGAACTGATGGAAAAGTACTTTGAAACGGGCGAATTGACGGACGAGGAGAAGTTCCGCGGCCTTCGCAAGGGCATTGCCGCCGCCACCATCACCCCGGTTTTCTGCGGCGCGGCGCTCCCGGCGCTGGGCATCTCCAACCTGCTCAACTTCATCGTAACCCTCATGCCCTCGCCCGTGGAAAAGGCGTTCCCCAAGCGCGGAACCAATCCCAAGACCAATGAGCCGGCCGAGCGCATGTGCAGCGTTGACACGCCGTTCTCCGCGCAGGTCTTTAAGACCCTGGCCGATCCCTTTGTGGGCAAGATCTCGCTGATTAAGGTGATTTCCGGCACGCTGACGCCCAACACCCAGTTCGTCAACGCCAACAACGAAAAAATCGGCAAGGCGGGGTCCGTCGCCGTGATGTGCGGCAAGAAGCTGACCCCCACCTTCAAGCTCATCGCGGGCGATATTGGCGTGCTGACCAAGCTGGTCGAAACCAAGACCGGCGATACCCTCTGCGATCCCGTTCATCCCGTGGTCTTCCCCTGGGTCACCTATCCCGAACCCTGCTACTCCATGGCGATTCAAGCCAAGAAGAAGGGCGAAGAGGACAAGATCATGCAGGGCCTGGCGCGCCTTGCGGAGGAGGACCCCTCCTTCCGCCTGGAAAAGCCCGCGGAGACCTCGGAGACCATCATCTCCGGTCAAGGCGAAATGCAGTTGGATGTCACCGTCAAAAAACTCGCGTCCAAGTTTGGCGTGGAGTGCGTCCTGATCGACCCCAAGATTCCTTACCGCGAAACCATTCGCAAGTCCATCGACGCGGAGGGTCGCCACAAGAAGCAGACGGGCGGTCACGGCCAGTTTGGTCACTGCAAGATCCTCTTTGAGCCCATCTATGACAGCGATGTGGACTTTGAGTTTGTCGATAACGTCGTGGGCGGCGTTGTGCCGCGCGCCTTCATCCCCGCCGTGGAAAAGGGCCTGCGCGAGAACATCGTCAAGGGCGTGCTGGCGGGCTATCCCATGGTGCATATCCGCGCCACGCTGCACGACGGCTCCTACCACCCGGTAGACTCCTCGGAAATGGCGTTTAAGACGGCAGCGCGGTTGGCGCTGAAGAAGTGCGTGGATGCCAGCCCGGTGTTGCTGGAGCCCATTTACTCGCTGGAAATTGTGGTTCCGGATGAATACATGGGCGATATCATCGGCGATATGAACCGCCGGCGCGGCCGCATCCTGGGCATGAATCCCGCCGAGGACGGGCAGCAAGTCATTGTAGAGGTTCCCCTGTCGGAGATCTTCAAGTACGCCACCGACCTGCGCGCCATGACGCAGGGGAAGGGC
>CAOKIU010000032.1 GCA_948468595.1 uncultured Christensenella sp. | reverse complement strand
TGATGATACTCATCCAGGAAGCCGACAGGCGCGCACAGGCCGCCTTCAACGTCCCAGAGCTGGTTGATGCCAAGGTCCATCTTGAGCATGGTGTAGCCGTGCTTCTGAACGCGCATCTTCAGGGCTTCGCCCATGTTCAGACCCGTGTCCTTGCCGTCGACGTCGGTATCGCAGTACATGCGGACCTTGTCGCGGAACTTGCCGCCCAGCATCTGATAGACCGGAATGCCGTAGGCCTTGCCCGCGATATCCCACAGCGCAAGCTCCACACCGCAAACGCCGCCCGCCTGACGGGACTGACCGCCGTACTGCTTGATGCGGCGGAAAATCTTATCGATGTTGCAGGGGTTTTCGCCAATGAGGAAACGCTTGAGCATCTGCGCGTAGAGCTTAGCGGCGCCATCGCGCACCTCACCATAGCCCGTGATGCCCTGGTTGGTCTCAATGCGCAGCAGGGTGCAGTGCATGGGAGCGCCGACGATGTCAACAAAACGCATGTCCGTGATGCGAAGATCACTGGGCTTGGAGTTCGTGTTGACATGGGCAAGAGTCTGTTCGAAATTCTCGGCCATTTTTTCTTCCTCCCTGATTTCTCTGTTAACCGCTTTCGTCCTTAAAGCACAAAACCGGTTATTACACCTATATGATACACGCTTTTAAAACGATCCGCAAGAGGCTTTTCACAATATGAACGAAAGTTTCTTTATACGAAACAAACGCGGGAGATTTTACGTTGCGGGGAGCGCTTCCCCCATCCAGGAGGCGATTTTGTCGATCACCTCTTGCGCAACGTGTCCCTCCTGAAGGTATTCGGCGACCGTACCCCGGCGCTTGAAGCCGGAGTTATCCACAAACAGGTGATTGAGATTCTCAAACAGCTCGAACTGCGCGCCGCCGGAATAATCCTTCAACGCCTCCTGCCAGGACTTGTAATCGGCCAAAGAGACCTGGAAATCGCGCTTGCCCTGCAAGATGAGGAAGGGAATGTCCAGCCCTTGCAGGCTCTCCTCCACCGGGTGGGCGTATAAATCCTTTAAATAGGGAACCGGGATGCCAAAGAGGGTGGCGCTGTCCTTCATCTGCATGAGATTATCCAGCTTCCGGTACTCTTTTTTTACGGTGTTTTGCTGCGAGGCATTGGCGGTTAGGGCCATGTTCTGATCGTAGACCAGATCGAGGTATCCGCGCGCGGTGCCCGCCAGCGATACGACGCCCTTGATTTTGTCGGTGGATGCTGCGATGCGCGGGGCGAGCATGCCGCCCAGCGAGTGCCCCACAAGCACAATGCCATTCTGGTCGATGCGCGCATCCTTGTACAGCGCGTCCACGGCTGCAAGCGCGTCGTCGATGACCTCTTCCTTTACGGTCATGGCGTTGATCTCCTCCTGGGTGTAGGAGTCGCCATAGGTATAGGTGCGCTTGTCATACCGGATGGAGGCGATGCCCTTTTGCGCCAGGCCGTGGGCCAGATCGGCAAAGGGCGTACAGCCGCCGACGGCCTCGTTCCTGTCCGACGCGCCGGAGCCATGCACCAGCACCACGGCGGGGACCTGGCCCTCTGCTCCCTCCGGCAGGGTGAGAATGGCCTCCAGCGCATAGGGCGTTCCCGCTGAAAGCGTCAGCCTCTCCTCCTTGACGCCCTGAGGCACGGCCACCGCATAGGAAACGGGCGTCTCCCGCAGGCCGAACCACAGGCCCGCTACCTTGTCGTTTTTGTCAAAGGTGAGCTGAATGCTGCACCCGCCATGCTGACTGACCACCTGGGAGACCACCGTGCCCTCGCCGTTGATGCGATAGGGCTTGCGGGCGTCCACCTCCACCGGATCGCCCCAGGTCAGCCGCGTCTGCTCCCAAGCGTCCTGCATCTCCTGCAAGGTCATGGTGTTTTGAAGATTCTCCCCCAGCATCGCATAGCAGGAAGCGTAATCCTCGGCAAACAGGCGGCCCAGGAATTGATCCGTCAAAGCGTAGTAGGGCGCGGCCTCCGCCTCTCCCAAATCCTCCACTTTGTTTTGAAACAGCGCGCAGCCTGAAAGCGGCAGGCACAGCATTAGCGCCGCCAGCAGCGTGCAGAGAGCTCTTTTCTTCATCGCGCCACAGTCCTTTCCGTAACTTTCTCCATTGTATCGCATCCCGCCTAAAATCTCAACCCCGCGCAAAGATCCTTTTCCATGGTCATCCACTCATGGGCGAGGCGGTTATGGAAGGCAGGCCGCGCATCGACGCACGCTGCTTGCGCGGCCGGGGCACATTGCAACGCCGAACCGCCCGCCGGCATGGAAGGGGGGCGCACTCCCCTCCACTTGGCGCGGGAACGCATTGGGGCTTGCAAAAGCGGGCCGGAGATGGAACCCCGAAGCTGGTGCGCGCAAGGAAGGCCTTGGTCATATGGGGGGTGAATCGGTAAATCAAAAGGGAACCGCAAATCGCGGCTCCCTTTTGCTGCTTAGGCCTTATTTTCATAGCGCTCGATGATCTCAAAGCACATGCGGGCGTTGTGGTAGGGGCACTTCCAGCCGTCGATCTTGCTCTCGTAACCGGAGAGCACCGCGCCGCTGTCGCCCAGCATGGTAAACCACTCGCCGTACTCGTGATCCACCACAAAGCGGTCGATGTACTTAAAGCATTCCAACGAGGCGTCCAGGAACCGCTCCTCCCCGCTCATCTGCCAGGCGTTGAGGAAGCCCACCACCGTCTCGGCCTGCACCCACCAGGATCTGCGGGTCTCAATTTCGCGGGTGACGGGATTGTACTCGTAAATCATGGAGCCGTCGGGCAGAATAGCCTCGTTTAAGCACGCCTCTGCCATCTTCAGGCACAGGGGCGCGGCCTTCTCCTCCATGTCCTTCTCCCCCAGCACCTCCGCGGTCTCCATCATCAGCCAAGTGCCCTCGATGTCGTGGCCGTAGGAGATTTCCGGCGAGGTGGCGCTCCAGTCGTCGCGGAAGAACATCTTAAAGTGGTGGATGTCCTTGTCGTAGACCTTGTCCAGCATGATGTTGAGGTGCTGGCGCACCTTCGCCTTCTGCTCCTGCGTGGGCAGCACGCGCAGCAGGCAGGTGTAGGCCTCAATCAAGTGGAGGTGAGTGTTCATGGTCTTGGTGGACTCGCCCTCAGGGTTGATGTTGGAGCCCTGCTTGCCGGGGTTGTAGGTCCAGTCGCGGTCCAGAATCTCGATGTAACCCGGGTGCGCAGGGTCGTAAGCGTGCTTTTCCAGCAGCTCCATGATGGCCACCGCCTGATCCCTTGCGGCGGTATCGCCCGTGGCGCGGCAGTACTCGGAGAGCGCGTAGATGGCAAACGCCTGGCCATAGACAAACTTCTTGTCGTCGACGGGATTGCCCTTGCTGTCCAGCATGAAGTAGCATCCGCCGAACTGCTTGTCGATGAAGTGCGCAAGGAAGTAATCGTAAGCGCGCTTGGCCAGCGCGAGATACTTTTCATCCTTTAAGATGCGGTAAGCCGAGGTAAACGTCCAGACGATGCGGGCGTTGAGAACCAGACACTTGGTCCCCTCCTTCACCGGTTCGCCCTCGCGCGTCACCACGCCGTAGAAGCCGCCGTTCTCCTCGTCCACGTCGTGCTCCATCCAGAAGGGCAGAATGTCCTCCAGCAGCTCCTTTTTCGCCATTTGATAAAGCTGTGTAAATTTCGCGTCTTGCATCGTGCCAACCTCCTTGTCTTTTGGGTCAACCCTATTATAAGCAGGTTGGGCCGTTTTGTACAGCCCCAATCAAGAGCGGAATTGATAGCGGTAAAGCTCGGCGTAAACGCCCTGTTTGGCCAACAGCTCTTCATGGGTGCCGCGCTCCTGGATGCCCTCGTCGCCCACGACGATGATCTCATCCGCGTTTTTGATGGTGGAAAGGCGGTGGGCCACCACAATGCAGGTGCGGCCGCGGCTGAGTTCCTCCAGGGATTCCTGAATCAGCATTTCGGTGGCGTTGTCCAGCGCAGAGGTCGCCTCATCCAGGATCAAAATGGAGGGGTTTTTCAAGAACACGCGCGCGATAGAGATGCGCTGCTTCTGCCCGCCGGAGAGCTTGACTCCGCGCTCGCCGATATAGGTATCGTATCCATCCTCCATCCGCATGATCGCCTCGTGAATATTGGCCTTCTTGGCGGCCTCCACGATCTCCTCTCTTGTCGCGTCCAGGTTACCGTAGGCGATGTTCTCGGCGATGGTGCCGGTGAAGAGGAAGACGTCCTGCGCCACCATGCCGATGCTGCGGCGCAAGGAGAGGCGGGTCAGGGAGCGAATGTCGTGCCCGTCGATGAGGATGCGGCCGCCCGTCACCTCGTAAAACCTGGGGATGAGGTGGCAAAGCGTGGTCTTGCCTCCGCCGGAAGGCCCAACCAGCGCGATGGTCTTGCCGGGGTCGATGTGCATGGACATGTGGGAGATGACGTTGTGCTTACCCTCTCCCTCACCCTTGTCGTCCTTGACGTCGTAGGCAAAGGACACGTCCTCAAAGTCAATGACGCCCTTGACCGCGCTCAGCTCCATGGCGTCGGGGTCCTCCGGCTCCTCGTGCTGGGCCATGATCTCCTCAAACCGGCGGTAGCCCGTCATGCCGTTTTGGTACTGCTCGATAAAGGAGATGAGCTTGCGCACCGGCGCCAAGAAGGAGTTGACATAGAGCAGGAACATCGTAAGCTCGCCCACGTCGATGACGCCCTTGAAGTAGAACGCGCCGCCCGCCGCCAGCACCACAAAGTACATGATGTCCGTCATCAGCGTGGAGACGGCGGAGAACTGGCCCATGACCTTCATGCAGCGGCAGCGCGCCTCCACAAAGACCTTGTTGAACTTGGAAAACTTCTTCTGCTCGTGCTCCGAAGAGGTATAGGAACGGGACACGCGGATGCCGGCGATGGCGTTCTCCAGGTTGGCGTTGACCTCGCCCAGCTCCACGCGCGAACGGGTGAAGGCGTCGTTGAGCTTGGTGCGCATGGCGCCGGTAAACCACACCACAAAGGGCAGCGTGGCAAAGATGATCAGCGTCAGCGGCGCGGAGACCGTGCACATGATGACAAACACGCCCACCAGCGTCACCAGCGAGATGAACAGATCCTCCGGCCCATGGTGCGCCAGCTCCGAAATATCCATCAAGTCGTTGATGATGCGGGACATGATGGTGCCCGACTTGTTCTCGTCAAAGTAGGAAAAGGGCAGCCTTTGCAGGCGGCGGAAGACGTCCTCGCGCATGTCGGCCTGCATCCTAACGCCCATGACGTGGCCATAGTAGAGCACAAAGTAGTTTAGCCCCGCCTTGGCCAGGTAAATGCCCAGCAGGATCGCCGACCACAGCAAAAAGAGGTTCCACATCTTGCCCGGGACGTAGACGTTGATGATGTTCTTGGCGATCGCCGGATAGAACAGATCTGCCAGCGCGATGAGAAACGCACAGACCATGTCCCAATAAAACAGCTTGCGGTGCGGTTTGTAGTACTTGATAAAACGTTTAACCATACCCATAATTTGTCTGTCCCCCCACAGAATATAAAGCGTCATAGAGGTAATTATAGCATACCCTGCCTAATTTGACAATCACACCCGTTTTTCTGCAAAAAGCGAAATGCAGGGCAGCGGGCCCTGCATTTCACGGCGCGTTTGCTTTACTTTTTCCCCTTCATTCCAAGCACCAAATAGCGCACAACCGGAATTCTCTTAACGCCCTCGTACAAAGCGAAGGTCCCGGCAATGCCCGCCACAAGGGTGATGCCGTAGTTGAGCGGAGCCGCAAGGTCACCCCATTGGTTCAGCGCATAGCCCACCGCAAGCAGCACCGGATAGTGCAGAATATACACCCCATAGCTCGCGCCCGTCATGGCCCGGGTAAAGGCGTTTTCCCTGTTTGCGATCCTTTGGGATAGACCGAGTATCGCAAGCACCGTTATCCAAAGGTAAAAGTTCGTCAGCAAACTTTGCAGGCACTGGGGAGCGGTGTAGTCGCGGCCCCCGTACTGAACCGCATAGACGGCCGCCCCGGCGGCGGCAAGGCAAAGCAGCGGAATGCAGCTTTTTTCCAGCGCCGCCAATGCTTTGTCATGGGACAAGACGCCGTAGCCAATGAGAAACGAGATAAAATAGATGCCAAACCGATACATGGTCAGCACCGGCATGTTTAAAACCTGCGCCGCGGCCCAAATCAGCACAAAGAGCAGCGCCAGCGCCGGCACGCCCATCTTGCCGCCAAGCGTCCACAGGCGGTCCGCCTTGTCCAGTTTTCGAATCAGCACGAGTATCAGGCTGAACAAGAACAGCGTCTGCACGAACCACAGCGGCCCAATGCCGCTGAGGGCGGAAATGGGATAGATCAGGGCGGGCGGAATCATGGCAAGCGCGCCGCCCATCTTGATGTTCAACAGCCCCGTTACCCAATGCACCACGAACAGGCCCAGGGTGGAGGGCACGAGCAGCTTGGCCGCCCGTTCCCGAATGAACTGCCCTTCCGACCGCTTTTGCAGCGAATATCGGGCGCTCATGCCGGCAATGACAAACATGAGCACCATGAACCAGGGGTAGATCATCCCGGCAAGCGCGTCCAGGGCGGGAATGTTCTTCGCCCCCGGAATGCCGCCGGGAATACCCAAGCCGTTAAACAAATACAGGACGTGGTAGAACACGACCAGCATCACGGTCCCCCACCGCACATTGTCCAAGTAGATTTTTCTCACGGCTCCTCCTCTCCCTCCGCGCCCGTCTCAAAGACCGCGGAGGCAAACTGAGCAAAGGCGCTCTTGGGCGGAATCGCCAGTCCCCTCTTTTCATCCCCCAAGACCACCAGCGTATCCCCCGGCCGGATGCCGAATACATCGCGCGCCTGTTTGGGAATGACGATTTGCCCCTTCTCCCCCACCGTGACCGTCCAGGCGTATTTTCCCTTCGGCCTCATCGTTTCTCCTCCTCGCAAAGTATGATTTGTATAACTTATTATACATTTCATCCCTTCAAAAGTCAAGCAAGGGCGGGAAGAATCCCTCCCCGCCCGATTAGTCCGCCGTCGCTGTCTCAGTGGCCGCGTTCTGTGATGCCTGCTGGTTTTTCCCTTGAAAATAATTGGCGACGCCCTCGACGATGGCTTTGGCGAGCTTTTCGCGGTAAGCGTCCGTGAGAAGAAGCTGTTCCTCCTCCCGGTTGGAGAGGAAGCCGCACTCCACCAGTGCCGAGGCGGGGCAGGCGTTGAGGATGTAGTAGTCCCCCACGCTGGCCGCCCGGTTGTTATGCGCGTCCTGCGCGGCCATTGCGTCTTGAATGGCCTTGGCCATATCCTGCCCGTCCTGCTCGCCTTTTTTGTAAAAGACCTGGGCGCCGCGCTGGTTTTCGTTGCGGTATTGGTTCATGTGGATGCTGATCATGCAATCTACGTTGTTTTCCGCAAAGATCTTCAGCCGGTTATCCAGCTCCTTGCGCTTTTTGTAGCCCGTGGTCTTGGCCGGGTCGATCAGGGCGATGTCCTCGTCTCGGGAGAGCACAACGGTCGCGCCCTGTTTTTCCAGCTCCGCCTTGACCAGCATCGTCACCGCCAGGTTGAACTCCTTTTCCGGCACGCCGCTGCGCCCCATGCATCCCCCGTCGTATCCGCCATGGCCCGCGTCCACGCCCACAATGCGCCCATACAGCGGAAGAGAGCTGAACTGCGGGCTGAGCGCCTGCACGTCAGCGCCGCCCTGCATCATCATAAAACCAGCCAGCCCCGCCAGAAGTACGGCCACCGCGACCCATTGCCTGTACATGTTCTTCCCTCCCCGTCCTCGCCGCGCGCTGCGGCCTTCCCTGTAACAATATGCGCCGCGGCAGCGATTCATTCCCCCTGCATATCCGAACATTTCTGCATAAATCGAAGAAAAATACGGTCATTTTTCCAAGTTATCCACATTGTCCACAAAGTTATCAACAGGCATTTCCCTTTAAACACGAAATTTGTCGTGCTTTTCCACAACGTTCGATTTAAAGTTCTGCACATCGGTTTGGATGTGCCCGTTCGTCTCTATCCGTGCGCAACTTTTGTCAAAGGTTATTTTTTCCAATGTTTCGACAATTTTTTCGCATGAATTTTGCCGTGCATGCGCGACAAAAAATCGCAAGCGTGTCACATCGCTTGCGATTGATCCATATGGAGCGCCCTATGCCTTGGGCAGCGGCATGGAGGGCACGGCGTTGAGGTTCATATCCGCCGCGCAGCCCTTGCGGTAACGGTAGTAGCCCGCGCAGCCGATCATGGCGGCGTTATCCGTGCACAGCACGGGCGGAGGCAGAAAAACCCGCGCGCCGCATTCGAGGCAGACCTCCTGAGCCCGCTGCCGGAGCAGGGAATTGCAGGCCACGCCGCCGGCCAGCGCCAGCTTGCCCACGCCGGTTTCCCTCAGGGCCAGCGCCGCCTTGTCGACAAGCTGCTCCACCACCGCGCGGCGGAAGGAAGCGGCAATGTCCTCGTCTTTCAGGCGCACGCCTTGTTTTTCCATGCGCGCCACGCCTTGCAGCAGGGCGGTTTTAAGCCCGCTGAAGGAATAGTTGTATCCCTCCTGCCGCGCCTTGGGCAGGGGCAGGGCGCGGTCGTTGCCCTCCACGGCGAGCCGATCGATTGCCGGTCCGCCGGGATAGGGCAGCCCGAGCACGCGCGCCGCCTTGTCAAACGCCTCGCCCGCCGCGTCGTCCCGCGTGCGGCCGAGGATCTCGTGCGCGCCGTAGTCCTTGACCAGCACAAGATGGCTGTGCCCGCCCGAGACCACCAGCGCCAGAAAGGGCGGCTCCAAGTCCGGATGGGCGATATAGCTGGCGGAGATATGGCCCTCGATGTGATGGACGGGTATGAGCGGCAGACCATGCCGCAGGGCCAACCCCTTTGCATAGGACACGCCGCACAGCAGCGCGCCCACCAGGCCGGGGCCGTATGTCACGGCCACGCCGTCCAACTCCTCCGGCCTTACGCCCGCCTTCTCCAGCGCCTCGCCCACCACGCCGCAGATGGCTTCCACGTGCGCGCGCGACGCGATCTCCGGCACCACGCCGCCGTAAAGGGCGTGGGTCTCCACCTGGGAGGCGATGACCATGGAGCGCACGCTGCGGCCGCAGGTCACCGCCGCGCTCGTCTCATCGCAGGAGGACTCAATCGCCAGCAGTACGATGTCCTCCCGGCCCCGCGCCGCCTCCATCCTGCCGCGCACGGCTTCCGAATAGTTCATTGCACACCCTCCTCCCCGCTGCTCTTGGGAAAGCCCTTCATCAGCTCGTCCATCTGGCGGAGCAGGTCCTCGGGCGTGGGGGCGGGCTCCACAAGGGGAGAAACCCGCTGGCGGGCGGCCTCAACCTCCTCGGCCTGTCCCGCCTCCAGCGCCCAGTCCGCCGCGGGCGCCTCGCTCACCGTAAAGGCGAGCTGCCCCGGCAAGCTGGTCAGGGAGACCTGCGGCTTTCTCCTGGGGTCCATCACCAGCGATAGCTGCCCGTCCTCGTTTTTCTCCACCTTCAAGTCCAGCTTCATCTCAAAGCGCACGGTGAGATCCTCGCTCTCCAGCCGGACGGGAAACTCCCCCAGAAAATCCGCGCGCCGCCCGCCGGCTTCCGTCGCGTGTGGGAGAGGGGCGGGAGGGGCGATGGGGCGCGGCATCTGCGTCTCCGGCTCCCTCGCGGTCTCCAACAGCCGCTCCACAGGCATCGTCTCCTCCTCGTCTTCCTCGCCTTCCAAGCCCATGCGCGCAAAGATCTCGCTGGCGTCGGGGCGCTCCTGCGGCTGGCCGTCGCTCGAGATTTTGTAGAAGTTGTCGCCGTCCCCGCCGCCCACGGCGGTCAGCGTCCAATCCTCTTCCCGGTTGCCGCGCCGGGGGCGCTTTCCGTCCCACAGGATCATCAGCACCGCGCCCGCGCAGGTCAGCGCCGCGCCGACTCCAAAGGCAATGGCGATGAGCGCCGCACAGTCCGCAAAGAAGGGCTCGGGCACCATCATGATGAGCATATCGTCGGCATTCAGCAACCACAGATCGTTGGTAAAGAAGATCTCATGAAAGCGGATGAAGACGGAGGTGAAGTTCTCAAGGGCCAGAAAGACGACGGCGCACACGCCCGCCACCAGCAGGCCCGCGCCCACAAGGTAGCCCACGCCCGCCGCGCGCACGCCGCCCTTGCGCTTCTTTCCCAGGAAATACGCCAGCGTCCACAGCGTCGCGCCCGCGACCAGCGCCCCCACCATTGCGGTCCGCGCCAGGCCCACCAGGGCCTTGACATCCACCATGTGATCCTTTTCGCGCTGGGAGAAGACCTCTCGCATCTGGCCGCCGATCTCGGCCTGCATCTCCAGCGTGTCTCTGGTGCCCCACAGGTAGTCCAGCAGTCCGTTGGTAATGCGCATCAGGCCCTCGTCATCGATGCCGATGGCCTGCGCCTGCCCGTACTTTTGGTATTCGTACCGGTAAAACCCTTTGGAGGTCGTGCAAAAGAACACCCCCATCAGCAAAAAGGACAACAGCAACAGCCAAGCGGACAGTGCGGCTAGGATCGCGGCGAAGGTTTTACGCATATTTTTCCTCCCGATGCGCGGATGCGCGCCCCGTGGGGCGCGCCCTCTGTTTTTCTTTTTTAGAGCATCTGTAGGTAGGCGGTGATGAAGCCGTCCAGATCGCCGTCCATCACGCCGTCGGTAGCGTTGACCTCATATCCGGTGCGGTGGTCCTTGACCATGGAATAGGGATGGAAAACATAGGAGCGGATCTGGCTGCCCCATTCAATCTTCTTGAGCTCGCCCTTGATGTCGCTCATTTTTTCCTGCACCTCGCGCTCGCGCAGCTCCACCAAGCGGGCCCGCAGCACCTGCATGGCCATCTCACGGTTCTGAATCTGCGATCGCTCGTTTTGGCACTGCACCACCACGCCGGTGGGGATGTGCGTGATGCGCACGGCGGAATCCGTGCGGTTGACGTGCTGGCCGCCCGCGCCGCCCGCGCGGTAGGTATCGATGCGCAGATCCTCGGGCCGGATGACCAGGCCGCCGTCATCGGGCAGCACGGGCATGACGTCCAGGGAGGCAAAGGAGGTGTGCCGCCTAGCCGCGCTGTCAAAGGGCGAAATGCGCACGAGGCGGTGCACGCCGCGCTCCGCCTTGAGATACCCGTAGGCGTTCTCGCCCTTGACCTCAAAGGTGACGGACTTGATGCCCGCCTCATCCCCCTCCAAATAGTCCAGCTCCCTGACCGCATAGCCGTGGCGCTCGGCATAGCGCGTGTACATGCGGTAGAGCATCTGCGTCCAGTCCTGCGCCTCGGTCCCGCCCGCGCCCGCGTGCAGGGAGAGGATGCAGTCGTTGCCGTCGTATTCGCCCTTGAGGAGCGTGGACAAATACAGCGCGCCGATCTTTTCTTCCAGGACGTTGATCTCCCCCTCGATCTCCGGGGTGAGGCTCTCGTCCTGCTCCTCGTCGCACATGGCGATGAGGGTATGCACATCCTCGATCTGGCGGCGCAGGTCCTCAATGCCCTGGGTACGGTCCGTGATCACCTTGACGCGCTGGTTGACCTTCTGCGCGCGCTCCAGTTTGTTCCAGAAGTCCGGCTCCTCCATCTCGCGGTGGAGCTGATCCAGCTCGTCCATCATGGCCTCCACGTCAAAGGCCGCGGCGGTCTCCTCCAACTTTTGCTCCAGCTCGCGCGTTTGCTGCTCAAAGCGTTCCAGCTCAACGATCATCTCTCAAAACTCCTCAAAATACTTCCTATTCTCGTCCTATTATATCGATTTTCGCGCCGCTTGGCAATGCCGCCGTCAGTTGTTGTTTCCCAGCAAAGCGTCCACCGTCACATCCTCGCCCTGGTTTAGCAGCGTAGGGGTTCCCTCCTCGTCCAGAGCGTATTCAAAGCCGTAGACGCCCTCCCCCTGGTCGGAGGCATAGTGAAACGCAATCACAATGTGCTTGGGACTCCCGGAGCGCGCCATGGTGGCCGAATCGGTGATCTCAAGGTTGGTAAACTCGGCAAAGACCGCGGCAAACTCCTCTTGAGCCGCCTCGATGGACGCGCCGTAGGAAAGAGGGACCTCTTCGGTGCGCACGCCAACTTCCGCGGGGGATGCACAGGCGGCAAGGCAGGCGCAAAGCGCGCAGGCCGCCGCCAACAACAGCAGTTTTTTCATCATCTAATCTCTCCTTCACCCAAAAGAGCGGGAAGCTCCCACAGGCTGCGGATGCGCGTGCAGCGCCCGGCCAGCTCCTCAGGGATTTCCAGCATGCCGGGAACGACGAACACGCGCGCACCGGCGCGCAGGCCCGCCTCCACGCCGGCCGGCGCGTCTTCGACAACCGCGCAGGCTTCGATGGGAACATCCAGCTTGTGCGCGCCGCGCAGAAAGATCTGCGGATCGGGTTTGGATCGCTCGATATCGTCGCCGCACATCAGCGCATCCAGCTTGGGCAGGATGCCGGCGGCGCGCAGGGTTTTGACCGCGCTTTGGCGGGAGGTGGAGGTGCAGACGCACTGCTTCACGCCCCGGGCGCGCAGCTCGCCCAGCGCCCGGTAAACGCCAGGCAGCACCGGCACGCCGCTATCCTCCATCCATTGCCTGCACAGGGCCTCTTTTTCCCCGTAGAGGCCCTCGGTGTCCCCGATATTCGGGTACAGCTCCTTCAGCAGCGCGAGCACGCGCTTGAGGTTGCGCCCCATCGCGCCCTGATAAAACTCCGGACCGATGCTCACGCCGCGCTTGGCCGCGCAGGCAGTCCAAGCGCGCTTGTGCAGCTTTTCGGTATCCAGCAGCGTTCCATCCATGTCGTAGAGAACCGCCTTGATCCGCATTGGTTCCGTATTCCTCCTCCCTTTCGCTTCCCCCGGCGCGCGCCGAAGGGAACAGCGCCGGGCTAGACGTTCCTGCCGCAGCAGTTTTTGTACTTTTTGCCGCTGCCGCAGGGGCAGGGGTCGTTGCGGCCGATCTTAGGCGCCGCCTTGACGGTCTTTTTCACCGCGCCCGCCTCGGCCGGGCCCTCCACGGCCTTGGGGGGCTCGCGGCGCTGAGGCACCTTGTTGATGCGCGCGTGGTAGAGCGTGCGCACCACGTCGTGCTGGATGTTGGCCACCATCTCCTCAAACATGTTGAAGCCCTCCATCTTGTAGGCCACGACGGGGTCCTTCTGACCATAGGCGCGCAGGCCGATGCCCTGGCGCAGCTGGTCCATGTCGTCGATATGATCCATCCACTTCTGATCCACCACTTGAAGCAGGACGATGCGCTCGATCTCGCTCATGTCCACGTCCGCCTCGTCCGCCTTTTGCACCAAGCTCATGTAGGCGTTCCAGATCTCGCCCTTTAGGCGCTCGGTCAGCTTGGACGGCGTCAGGTCCAGATACTGCTGTTCGGTCAAGTTGTCAAAGGCGTTGGCGGGATAGCGGAAGACGCCGTTTAGGTACTCGGCAAGGCCCTTCAAATCCCACTCCTCGGCGATGGTGTTTTCCTGGCAGTGCATGCCCACGCCGTATTCAATCTGCTCCTCCACCATCTTGTGGATCTGATCGCGCACATCCGCGCCGTCGAGCACTTCGCGGCGCTGCTTGTAGATGATTTCGCGCTGCGCGTTCATCACGTCGTCATATTGCAGCACGTGGCGGCGAATGTCAAAGTTGCGGCCTTCCACGCGCTTTTGCGCGCTCTCAATCTGCTTGGAGAGCAGGCCGTACTCAATGGGCACGTCGTCCTCCAGGCCTAGCTTCTCGATCATGGGCGCGATGCGGTCGCCGCCGAAGAGGCGCATCAGGTCGTCGTCCAGCGCGATGTAGAAGCGCGATTTGCCGGGGTCGCCCTGGCGGCCGGCGCGGCCTCTGAGCTGGTTGTCGATGCGGCGGGATTCGTGCCGCTCGGTGCCGATGATATAGACGCCGCCCAGCGCCACCACCTTTTCATGCTCCTGGTCGGTGGTCTTTTTGTACTCGCTCACCAGCGCCTGATACTGCCGGCGCGCCTCCACGATCTCCTCGGGCGCGTTTTCCGAATACCCGCGCGCCTCCTCGACCATCTCCTCGCTCATGCCCTGGCGCAGCAGCTCGCGCCGGGCCAAGAACTCCGGATTGCCGCCCAGGATGATGTCCGTGCCGCGGCCGGCCATGTTGGTGGCGATGGTCACGGCGCCCACCTTGCCGGCCTGGGCGACGATCTCCGCCTCCCTTTGGTGGTGCTTGGCGTTGAGCACGGTGTGCTTTACGCCCACGCGGTCCAGCATGGCCGAGAGCATCTCGCTCTTTTCCACCGAGACCGTGCCCACCAGCACCGGCTGGCCAGTTTCGTGGGTCTTCTGAATGTCCTTGACCACGGCGGCGAACTTGGCCTTCTGCGTGCGATAGATCAGGTCGTTCTCATCCTTGCGGATCATGGGCTTGTTGGTGGGGATCTCCACCACGTCCAGCGAGTAGATGGACTTAAATTCGTCCTCCTCGGTCATGGCGGTGCCCGTCATGCCCGAGAGCTTGTGGTACATGCGGAAGTAGTTCTGGAAGGTGATGGTGGCCAGCGTGCGGCTCTCCCTGGCGACTTCCACGCCCTCCTTGGCCTCAATGGCCTGGTGCAGGCCGTCGGAATAGCGGCGGCCCACCATCAGCCGTCCGGTAAACTCATCCACGATGAGCACCTCGCCGTCCTTGACCACGTAATCGATGTCCCGGTGCATCAGGGCGCGCGCCTTGAGCGCCACCTGAATGTGGTGGTTGATGTCGGTGTTCTCCAGGTCGGAGAGATTCTCCACGCCAAAGAAGCTCTCGGCCTTGGTCACGCCGTCGGCCGTGAGGTTTACAGTCTTGTCCTTTTCGTCCTTGACGTAGTCTCCCGTCGTACTCTCGTTGCCCAGATCGTCCTTTTCCACCTTGCCTTCCTTAAGGCGCATGACAAAGGTATTGGCCCGGGCGTAAAGGTCGGTCGCGTTGTCGCCCTGGCCGGAGATGATCAGCGGGGTTCTGGCCTCGTCGATGAGGATGGAGTCCACCTCGTCCACAATGCAGTAGTTGAGCTCGCGCTGCACCATGTCGGCGGCGCGCGTGACCATGTTATCGCGCAGATAGTCAAAGCCGAATTCGTTGTTGGTGCCGTAGACGATATCGCAGGCATAGGACGCCCGGCGCTGCTGGGTGGTCATGCCCGAGAGGATCAGCCCCACAGACAACCCGAGGAAGCGGTAGATCTTGCTCATCCACTCGCCCTGGTACTTGGCCAAATAGTCGTTGACGGTGACGATGTGCACGCCCTTGCCCGTCAGGGCGTTTAGGTAGGCGGGCATGACGCAGGTGATGGTCTTGCCCTCGCCCGTCTTCATCTCCGCGATGCGGCCCTGGTGCAGCACGATGCCGCCCAGCACCTGCACCTCGAAGGGGCGCTGGCCGATGGCGCGCCGCGCCGCTTCGCGCACGACGGCAAACGCCTCGGGCAGCAAGTCGTCCAGCGTCTCGCCGGCGCTGAGCCTCTGTTTAAAGGCCGGGGTCTTTTGTTGGAGCTCCGCGTCCGTCAGGGCCATGAGCGCCGGTTCAAAGGAATCCACCTTTGCCACGATCTTGCGCAGCCGCTTGATCTCCGCGTCGTTAGACGAACCGAAGAGCTTTTTTAAAAAATTTGCCATTGTATATCCTCCAAAGTAAATCGCAGTTAAACAGCGTCAAACCGCTTTGGGGCGCGGCTCAATCGCTTTGATTGTAACATTTTCCTCAGTCTTATTCAAGTTTTTCCGATGCTGTGGTATAATCCCTATGTGAATTTAACGTTTGTGGAGGTTCTGCCGTGCAAGTTTGGGGCAATCTTTGCGCCATTGCCTATCTGGCGCTGTTTCTGTTGGCGGGTGTGCGCTACGCGCGCCTGCTGCTTCCCCGGGAAGCCGGGCTCGTCCGCCTTTCCATGGGCGTGAGCCTTGCGTTGTTTGGGCAGATGTGGCTGCCCGCGCTCTTCTCCTTTCTTCTGGGGTTCACGCTGCTCTCCCAGTTGCTGGCCCTGGGGCTGTTTGTCGCGCCCGCGCTCTTTTTGCGCGGGAAATCCGCGCGCGTCTGTTTGGATGCGCGCGCCGAGCGCCTGCACTTCCTCTTGGTTCTCCCCTCGCTCCTGTTGTGCGGCGTTTTGCTCTACACCCATGTGCTCCGGCAGGAGGGCGGCGCGCTGCACACCGGTCAATCCTGCTTTGGCGACATGTGCATGCATCTGTCCTTTATCACCTCCATCGCGCGCAGCGGCGCGTTTCCGCCGCTCTACTCCATCCAGGCGGGGGTGGATATGGGCTATCCCTTTCTGTGCGACAGCGTCTCTTCCACCTATCTTCTGTTGGGCGCGGACCTACGCCTATCTTATGTTCTGCCCATGCTTCCCGCGCTGTACGCCGTGTTTTCGTGGTATTTTCTGCTCATGGATCGGTTCCTCCAAAGCCCCAAGCGCGCGGCGCTGGCCTACGCTCTGTTCTTCCTGGGCGGCGGCCTGGGCATTGCCTATTTTCTGGACGGCGCGCGGGCGGACCCCTATCAATTCACAAGGATCTTCACTGCCTTTTACGAGACGCCGACCAACAACGTTTCCGCCAACGTCCTGTGGGTCAACCCCATTGCGGACTTGCTCATCCCGCAGCGGGCGACGCTCTTTGGCTGGTCCGTGCTGCTGCCCTGCCTCTACCTGCTTTACCGCATGGCCTTTGAGGGGGAATGGCGCTACGGCATTTTGCTGGGCGTGTTGGGCGGCGGCCTGCCGCTGACGCATACGCATTCCTTTTTGGCGCTTGCCGTGCTCTCGGGGGGCGCGCTGGTATGGCACTTGACAACGGACGCCCGCTTGGCGCGCAAGTACCTGCCCTATGCGGGGATTGCGCTGCTGCTCTCCTTGCCCCAGCTCTTGCGCTTCACCTTCGCGCAGGCAGACAACGCCGGCTTCCTGCGTTTGACCTTTAACTGGGTCAACAAAGAGGACCCCTATCTTTGGTTTTACATCAAGAACATCGGCCTCCCCTTTGTGCTTCTGCCCTTTGCCTTTGCCGCGGAAAAGCGCTTGCAGCCCTTTTTCCTTTGCGCCCTGCCCCTTTGGATCCTCTGCGAGTTTATCGTCTTTCAGCCCAACAATTACGACAACAACAAACTGCTCTACGTGGTTCACATGCTCGTCTGCGGCCTATCCGCTTCTTTTCTGGCCACCCTTTACCACAAATTGCGCGGCGTGCCGGGCCGAGCGGCGATGGGCGCGCTCGTGGTCTTTGTCGGGGTGATCTCCGGCGTGCTGACGCTTGCCCGGGAAACGGTCTCGGACTACGAGCTCTTCTCCCGCGCGCAGGTTGAGGCCGCCCGGTTTGCTGGGGAAGCGCTGCCAAAGGACGCGGTGCTGCTTACCGCCGACGAGCACAACAACCCCTTCGCCTCCCTGGCGGGCTTGACCATTGTGCAGGGTTCGCCCAGCTATCTCTACTTCCACGGCGTGTACGACACCGCAAGGGCCGCCGATGTCACCGCCATGTATACCGAGCCCGGCGCGCTGGGCCGTCTTGCGGCCAAATACGGCGTCACGCACGCGGTGCTCTCCTCCCACGAATACGCTATGGGCGCGGACGCCGCGGTGTTTGACGGCCTGCCCATCGTCTATGAAAACGGCGAGGTCACCATCTATTCGTTAAATTGACGTAAAAAATCGATCTTTCCCCCGGCAGGAGTTTCCGATCGCCTGTCGAATGGTACAAATAGGCCCCGCGAGGTGAGGCAACAAGCGCGGGGCGGACAAAAGGAGGTTGGACTATGCGGATTAACATCACCATGCGCAACATGATGACCATTTCCCCTTCGGTTGAGAATTACGTCATCAAGAAAGTGGGCAAGCTGGATCGCTACTTCGGCGATGAAATTGAGGCGCAGGTGCGTTTGAGCATTGAACGCAACCGTTTCACCTGTGAAATCACCATCCCTCTGCCGGGCGAGATCCTGCGCGCCGAGGAGACGACCGGCGATATGTACGTCTCCATCGATAGCGTGCTCAGCAAGCTCGAAGGGCAGATTCGCAAGCACCGCACGCGCCTTGCCAAGCGCATGAAGCGCGACGCCGATCCCATCGAGGTCTTCCTGCCCGAGGAAGCGCCGGTCGGCCAGGTGGTGCGCACCAAGCGATTCCGCGTCGACGCCATGGATGTGGACGAGGCCATCTCGCAGATGGAGATGCTGGGACACACCTTCTTCCTCTTCCGCGACGACAAGACCGACAAGGTCTGCGTGGTCTATACCCGCGAAGACGGCAATTACGGCCTGCTCATTCCCGATTGACTCAGTTTCCGCCAGAACAAAAAAGGAGGGGGGCGTTCCCCCTCCCTTTTTTTATTCCATGACGATGCACTTCTTGGGACATTTGGCTGCGCACAGGCCGCAGCCCACGCACTTTGCGGCGTCAACGCTGTGCTTTTCCTTAAGCGCGCCCGCAATGGCGTCAAACTGGCACTGCTTGGCGCACAAGGTACATCCCACGCACGCATCCTGGTGAATCACCGCGTGCTTGCGGGTGGAAAGATCCCCCGTCATGGCGCCGGTGGGGCAGTTCTTGACGCACTCCAAACACCCGACGCACTTCTCCATGTCCACAATGGGCAGGTTGTTTTCCATGGTGATGGCGCCGAACTTACAGCTCCTTTCGCACTTGCCGCAGGCGATGCATCCCTTTGTGCAGGCGTCGCGCACGGCTTTGCCCTTCTCCACCGCGCGGCAGCGCAGCACCGAGCGCAGTCCGTAAGGCTCCAGGCGCAGGACGGACTTGGGGCATACCTCGATGCACTTGCCGCAGCCCTTGCACTTCTCCGCGTCGATATGCACCAGGCGGTCCTTGACCTCAATGGCGCCAAAATCGCAGACCTTGGCGCAGGAGCCCAGTCCCAGACAGGCGTACTTGCACGCCTTGTCCCCGCCGGAGGTGAGGAACATCGCCCGGCATTCCATCAGGCCCTCGTACTGGTACTTGGTCTTGCAGTGATCGCCGTCGCCCTGGCAAAGCACCGTCGCCACCAGGCGGCGGCTCTCGCCCGCGTCCACGCCCATGATGGCGGCGATGTCCTTGGCGGTCTTCTCTCCGCCGACCGAGCAGGCGTTTACGGGCGCGCCCTCCTGCACCACTGCGGCGGCGTAGCTGTCGCATCCGGTGTAGCCGCATGCGCCGCAGCCCGCGCCGGGCAGGCAGGCGCGCACCTTCTCCACGCGCTCATCCACCTTTACCGCGAGCTTCTGGCTGGCAAAGGCCAGGCCCGCGCCAAAGACAGCGGCCATGCCGCCCAAGATCCCGGCAGGGAGCAAAATATCCTGAATCATCATTGCGACGTCACTTCCCTTTCTAAATCAGACCCTGGAAGCCCAGGAAAGCCACCGACATCAGGCCCGCAGCGATGAGCGTGGAGGGAAAGCCCTTAAAACAGGCGGGAATATCGCTGTTTTCCAGCCGCTCGCGCACGCCGGCAAACAGGACGATGGCCAGCATAAAGCCCAGCGCCGATCCCACGCCGTTGACCACGGACCCCAGCAGGGAGTAGCTTTCGGTGATGTTAAGAATGGTCACGCCCAGCACCGCGCAGTTGGTGGTAATCAGCGGCAGGTATACGCCCAGCGCCTTATAAAGGGAGGGCGAGGTCTTGTTAATCACCATCTCCACCAGCTGCACCAGCACGGCGATGACCAGGATGAAGGCGATGGTCTGAAGATACTGGAGGCCGAACTTCTCCAGGATGTAATACTGCACAAAATAGGTCACCAGCGACGCCACGCCCATGACAAAGGTGACGGCCACGCCCATGCCCACGGCGGTAGACACCTTCTTGGAAACGCCCAGGAAGGGGCAGGTCCCCAGGAACTTGGACATGACAAAGTTGTTGACCAGGATGCTCCCCAGCAGGATGAGCCAAAGGTTTTCCTTGATCATCTTTAGGCCACGCTCCCTTCCGCGCCCTTGCGCCTCGAATCCAGCTTCTTCATCACGGCGTTAAAGGCCACCATGACAAGGCCCAAAGTGATGTAGCCGCCCGGCGCCAACACAAAGAGCAGCGCGCCGGGGTAGTTCGGCCCCAGCACGGAAACGCCCATCAGCGTTCCCGCGCCAATCAGCTCGCGCACGGCGGAGATGATCGTCAGCGACAGCGTGAAGCCCAGACCCATGCCCAGGCCGTCCGCAACGGAATCCAGCGGGCCGTTCTTGGAGGCAAAGGCCTCGGCCCTGGCAAAGATGATGCAGTTGACCACAATCAGCGGAATGAAGAGGCCCAGGCTGGATGCGAGATCCGGCAAAAAGGCGTTCATCAGCAGCTGCACGACGGTGACAAAGGTGGCGATGACCACGATATAGGCGGGAATGCGCACCTTGGAGGGGACAAAGGAGCGGATGAGCGAGATGACAAAGTTGGAGCACACCAGCACAAACGCGGTGGCCAGGCCCATGCCCAGCCCGTTTTGGACGCTGGTGGTCACCGCCAGGGTCGGGCACATGCCCAGCACCAGGCGGAAGGTCGGATTCTCCTTTACGATGCCGTTGAGAAAGGTATTCTTAAAATTCGCCATGTCTTCTCCCCCTCCCTCAGTCAAAGTTTTCCGCGGCGTAAGCCAGCACCTGATTGACCGCGTTGGTCACGGCGTTGGAGGTGACGGTGGCCGCGGTTATGGCGCTGATCTCGCTGTCATTGGTAGCGCCGTTCTTGTTGACGGTGAGCGCGCCGCTCTTGCCGGTGAACTGGCCGTAGAAATCCTCCTGGGCGGCCTTGGCGCCCAGGCCCGGGGTCTCGGAATGCGTGCCGATGCGCACGCCCGTGATCTTGCCCTGGTCAAGGCCAACCGTCAGGGCCACATCCCCGCCAAAGCCCTTGGCCGTGACGGAAAAGGCGTACCCGCACGCGCTCCCATCGGCGGCGATTCCCCGATAGCACTCCGCAATATCGCCGCTGTTTTCCAGCGCGACTTCCTCAAACGATTCCGCGCTGGGCAGCACCGCCTTGCGGGCGGCCTCCTTGCGGGCCAATTCCTGATTGGCGATGGGGTCCTTGGTCACGGTGTAGGTCGCGCCCAGACACAGCCCCGCGATGACCATAATCACCAGCAGGCGCAGCGTCACCTTGACGATTTCACGCATGCTCACGCACCTCCCCATATTTGCGCGGCCGCGTTGCGCGCTCCAGCAGCGGCGCGGCGACGTTCATCAGCAAAATGGCGTAGGTTACGCCCTCGGGATAGGCGCCCCACTTGCGGATGGCGAAGTTGATCACGCCGATGCCCACGCCGTAGAGCACGCGGCCCCAGGGCGGCACCGGAGAGGTCACATAATCCGTGGCCATGAAAAACGCGCCCAGCACTGTGCCGCCCAGCAGCACGGAGTCGAGCACCGGCTCGCCGGCGGCGAGCGTCAGCAGCGCCATGGTGCCCAGGTAGCTCAGCGGGATGCGCCAATCGATGACCTTAAGCACAATCAAATAGACCGCGCCGGCCAACAGCGCCAGCTTGGACACCTCGCCGATGGACCCGCCGATGCGGCCGAGGAACGCCTGCACATAGTCGATGGTTCCCACAAATTCCGAGGAAAGCGGCGTGGCCGAGGAAACGGCGTCCACCACCTGCGGATACGTGGTCATGGCCACGGGAAAGGACGCCAGCAGGAAAGCGCGGCCCGCGAGCGCGGGGTTTACAAAGTTATCGCCCAGGCCGCCAAAGACCTGCTTGGCAACGACAATGGCGAAAACGGCCCCCGCCACCGGCACATACCAAGGCGTGCCTGCCGGCAGCGTCATGGCGAGCAAAAGGCCCGTGACCGCCGCGGAACCGTCGTCCACGGTGATGGGGCGCTTGAGGATTTTCTGCATCAACGCCTCGCTCCCCACGGCGGAGAGCACCGACAGCGCAATGGTGACAAGGATGCCGAACCCGAACCAGTACACCGCGAACACCACCGCCGGAATCAGCGCGATGATCACGTTGCACATGATCTTGCGCGTCGTGGTTTCGCTGCGCACGTGGGGCGAAAGCGATACGGTCAGATTGCTCATGGTTTCTCCCCTTCTCTATTTTTTCTTGCGCAGGGCCATGACCTGGCGCTTGGCGATGCGGATGGACGAGGTGATGGCGCGCTTGGCCGGGCAGACGTAGGTGCAGGAGCCGCACTCCACGCAGTCGAGCACGTTGTGCTTTTCCGCCGCCTTCCAATCGTTTTTCTCCACATCGTTGCACAGCTCAAAGGGCATCAAATGCATGGGGCAGCCCTTTAGGCAGCGGCCGCAGCGGATGCAGTTGGTGAGCTTGCCCGGGCTTGTCTGCTCGCGGGTGAGGGCCAGCACGCCGCTTGTCCCCTTTGTAACGGGAACAGCGAGGTCGAACAGCGCCATGCCCATCATCGGTCCGCCCGATACCACGCGGTCAACCTCCCCCTTCAAGCCGCCGCAGTAGGCGACGAGCTCCTCCACCAAAGTGCCGATGCGCACCCGCAGGTTGCGGGGCTGGCCCACAGCGCCGGTCACCGTCACCACGCGCTCGGTCAGCGGCCGGCGCAGCATCACCGCGTCATACACCGCCGCGGCGGAGGAAACGTTGACCACCACGCATCCCGCGTCCATGGGCAGCTTGCCCGAGGGCACTTTGCGGCCCGTCAGCACGGAGATGAGCTGCTTTTCCGACCCCTGCGGGTACTTTACGGGCATGGAGGCAATTGTGATGCCCGTGCCCTCGGCAGCCTGCTCCATGCGCGCGATGGCGTCCTTCTTGTTCGCCTCAATGCCCACAATGCACTGGGGATTGCCCAAAATGCGGGCGATGACCTGGACGCCGCCGATGATCTTCTTGCAGTTTTCCAGCATCATGCGGTGGTCGGCGGTCAGATACGGCTCGCATTCGGCGCCGTTGAGAAGAAGGTAATCGATCCTCTTATCCTTGGGCGGAGAGAGCTTGACGTGCGTGGGAAAGGTCGCGCCGCCCATGCCCACAAGACCGCCCTCCAAAACAGCGGCAAGGGCGGCGGACGCATCCACCTCCTCGGGCGAACGCTCGCCCAGCGCGCACTCGGGCGCCCACTCCTCCTTCCCATCGTTTTCAATCACAACGCAGGGAACAAGGTTTCCCCCAATCGTCAAGTGCGGCGCGATGGAGACCACCGTGCCGGAGACGGAGGCGTGCACCGGCGCGGAGACGAACCCGCGCACCTCGCCCACCTTCTGGCCCCTGGCCACATGGTCGCCGACGGCCACGCAGGGCGCGCAGGGCGCACCGATATGCTGCACCATGGGGATGTAGACGCGCTTTGGCGCGGGAAGCTCCTCAATGGGCAGGCTTTGGGTCAGGCCCTTGCCGCTGCCAATGGCATGCAGCGGGTGGATGCCGCCTGCAAAGGATTTGACCTTATTCATAATTGAGAAAGACCCCTTTCCGAGTCCAGTAATGTTGAGCAACCGTTGCCCTGTAAAAACTCCATTCATTATATTAAAACAACCGCCGCAAAAATACAATGTTTTCGTCGAAAGATAAAAACTTAACAAGTCATATTTTGGCTTTTTCCGCCGAAAGCGCACAAAAAAAGGGAATAAGGGATGATTTTCCCTTTTCCCTGATTTTGGGGACGGAATCCCGCGCGGCGCTCACTCCCGCGCGCCATCCTCCGCCCTGGCTTGCAGGAACTGGCTGACCTGAAGGGAGGCACGGTATACGTCGTTGCGCGCAAAGCCCGGCAGCGCGGAGACCTCCCGGACCGCCTCCTTCATGCGCATTCCCTGATAGAGCCGCTCCAACAGCAGCCCGTGCGCGGAGACGGTCACGCCTTGGGACGCCTCCTCCTGGGCGGCGCTTACGTCCACGACGCAGACGTACTCCCCCTTTTCCGCGTTGGGGTTGTCGTTCAGTTGCGCCAGCACCTGGGACGCGCTGCCGCGCAGCGTCAACTCATGCAGCTTGGTCAAATCGCAGCTCAGGGAGACGGGCGGGTCGCAAAGCTCCCGCGCAAGGTCCTCCATCAGCCGCTTGACGCGGTGGGGCGATTCATAGATCACCGCGACCGGCGCGCCGCCCCGGCGCAGGCGCGCAAACGCCTGCGCGCGCTCCTTGCCCTCCCGTGGCAGAAAACCGCAAAAGGCGTAGCCGTCCACCGCCATGCCGCTGACCGAGAGCGCGTCCACCACCGCCGAGGGCCCCGACACCGGGCAGACGGGGATTCCCGCCTCCGCCGCGGCGCGCACCACGCGCCATCCGGGGTCGGAAATGCAGGGCGTGCCCGCGTCGGTCACCATGGCGACGTCGAAATCCTCTTCGGCCATGCGCTGAACCACGCCGCGGGCGCGGCCCTCCTCGTTGTGCTGATGGCAGGAGAGCAGCCGCTTGCCCGTGATCCCCAGCGCGGAGAGCAGCTTGAGGGTCACGCGCGTATCCTCGGCCAAGATCACCGGGCATTCTTCCAGCGTCCGGCGCGCGCGGGGGCTGATCTCCTGAAGGTTTCCAATCGGCGTTCCCACAACGTATAAGCAGGCCATAGTCCCTCCCGGCGCTACTCCGCCTCGCCCCTTAAGGCGCAGCGGAAGAATCTCTTTCCCGTCTCGGTTTCAAAGTGCTTTTCATAAACCACGTCCGGCTTGAACTTTCCGGCGGATTCCACCAGGTTGACCAGCCAATCCGCCTCAAAGAGGATTTGCAGGTCGCGCTCCCCCTTCACGCCGAAGGAGTGATGGTGGCCCACCAGGAATTCCACCCGGCTTGCGACCGCTTCCCCAGCGTAAGGGCGGGTCATCTCCCGGGCCACCGGCGCGCCAAGCCTCTCCTGGATGGGCCCGCGCCCGAGCCGCATTCCTTCATCCCCAGCGGGATGCCCACGTCGTGAAACAGCGCGGCGTATTCCAGCGCTTCCAATTCCTCGCCCTGAAGGCCCTCCCCCGCCGCGATGCCCCGCGCGTAGCCCAGCACCTTCAAGGTGTGGGCGATGTAGGACTCCTGGTGATAGTAGGCGATCATATCGCCGATGGCCTTGTCGTTCATGCTTTCCATCTTCCTTTCTTCATTTGAGAATGCGCATTGAATTTGTACAGTCCATCTGTTAAAATCTTTTTAAGAGCCAACCACACCCGGACGAAAGAAAGGCGGTATAGGACAATGAAATACCCTCCCCTTGTGCCGAAGGCCCCGCACATCATCCACGGCGGGGACTACAATCCCGATCAATGGATCGACAAAAAGGACACGATTTGGAACGAGGATATGCGCCTGGCCAAGCTGGCGGGCATCAACTCGCTGTCGGTGGGCATCTTTGCTTGGGCTGCGTTGGAGCCGGAGGAAGGCGTTTACGACTTCACCTGGCTGGACGAAATCATGGACAAGATGGCCGCCAACGGCATCACGGCGATCCTGGCCACCCCTTCCGGCGCAAGGCCGGCGTGGATGAGCCAGAAGTACCCCGAGGTGCTGCGCGTCAACGAGCGGCGGGAGCCCCTGCTGCACGGCGGCCGGCACAACCACTGCCTCTCCAGCAAAGTATACCGCAAAAAGGTGGGGCAAATCAATACCCTGCTGGCGGAGCGATACAAGGATCACCCCGCGCTGGGCGCCTGGCACATCAGCAACGAATTCGGCGGCGAATGCCACTGCCCCCGCTGCCAGGAGAACTTCCGCCAGTGGCTGAAGGAAAAATACGGCACGCTGGACAACCTAAATCAGGCCTGGTGGACGTCGTTTTGGAGTCATACCTACACCGATTGGAGCCAGATCGAGTCCCCTTCCCCCTTGGGAGAGACCTCGGTACACGGCCAGACGCTGGACTGGAAGCGCTTTACCACCGATCAATTCGTCAAGTGGATCGGCGTGGAGACCGAGCCGCTGCGCCGCATCACCCCGGATATTCCCGTGACCACCAACTTAATGGGCGTCTATCCCGGCATCAACTACTTTGCGCTGTCCAAGGCGGTGGACTTTGTCAGCTGGGACAGCTATCCGCAATGGGAAAGCACCCAAAACGACGTGGCCACCGCGCAGTTCTTCGCCTTTGAGCACGATTTGACGCGCGGCCTTAAAGGGGGAAAGCCCTTCCTGTTGATGGAGAGCTGCCCTTCGGCCACCAATTGGCGGCCCTACGCCCGCCTGCACCGCCCCGGCGTACACCGCCTGCAATCGATGCAGGCCGTCGCGCACGGCGCGGACTCGGTGCAGTACTTCCAGTTCCGCAAGAGCCGCGGCTCTTCGGAAAAGCTGCACGGCGCGGTGGTGGACCACTGCGGCCACGAGCACACGCGCGTGTTCTCCGAAATCGCCGCCTTGGGCGCGGAGCTTCGC
>CAOKIU010000031.1 GCA_948468595.1 uncultured Christensenella sp. | reverse complement strand
CGTTTCGTCTTCTTCTGTTCTTCTCTTCCTTATGTATCGTTTTCAAGGTCCGCTCTCGCTGCCTCCCTCGCTTCCGCGCTTCCGCGCTCTCGCGCGCCCCGCTCGCTGACAGCTAGGTTATAATAGCATGTCCCCTCCCCTATGTCAATACCTTTTGCGAAAGTTTTTTCGGGAAAATGCAGTGTTTTTTCAAACATCGAACGTTTTGGACAAGCCCGCATTATCGTCCGTATATTTGCCAACAATTTCCAAACGGAGCGTCTTATCGTCCGGGCTCACTGCCAGTTGACCCGCAGGCCCTTGGGGATGTGGTTCTTGATCTGCCCGCCGGAGCCCTTGCCCCAGCCCAGGGCGAGCCCCCTATAGGTGACAAGGCCCCAGCCCGCCATCTCCCCCTCCAGCGTCTCCCCGCCAAGGAAGCGCAGCGCCTCCCGGCGGCCCACCTCCGCGCTGCGCAGGACCTGATGAGGGTCCAGCGCAAGGGCCAGGGCGTGGGCGGGCTCCATCCGGCCGGGCAGCAGCCTGCCCACCTGCACCCCCGCGCGCAGCACCTTCAGCCCGCGCAGGTCGGGCGTTCCCTCCGGCGGCGCGGACAGCCACTCCCCCTGCGCAAAGAACCCCGCCGGCTCGAAGCCGCGCAGGCATTCGCGCGCGAAGGCGGCATAGCGCTTGTCCGGCCCGGCAAGGGGCAGGGGCGCAAGCGATGATGGATCGCCCGCGCCGGCATCGCGCCGCAGCCGGGCGAGGAAGTGCCCCTCGCCGCGCAGCTGATGGGGATAGAGGTGCGCCATGCCCCCGCGGCAGGGGACGCCCTCCAGCTCCAGCGCGCCGTCCAGGGAAAAGTCGGGGCGCTCCTTTAGGAAGGCCTCCACGGTGCGCTCGTTCTCCACGCGGTTGAAGGTGCAGGTGGAGTAGACGAGGGTTCCGCCCCCGCGCACGCACCGCGCCGCGCTGCGCAGGATCTCCATCTGGCGCAGGTGGCAGCGCAGGGGGGCCTGCGCGCTCCACTGGCCGGCCGCTTCGGGGTCGCGGCGGAACATGCCCTCCCCGGAGCAGGGGGCGTCCACCAGCACGGCGTCAAACCAAGCGCCAAAGTGCGCGGCAATGCGGGCGGGGGTCTCGTTGAGGACCACGGCGTTGGGCACGCCCATGCGCTCGATGTTTTCCAGCAGGATGCGCGCGCGGGCGGGGTGGATCTCATTGGCGATGAGGACGCCCTGGCCGCACAGGTCCTGGGCGATCTGCGTGCTCTTCCCCCCCGGCGCGGCGCATAGGTCCATAACGCGCATGCCGGGGCGCGCGTCCAGGGCGCGGGCGGGCGCCATGGCCGAGGGCTCCTGCAAGTAATAGGCGCCCGCGGCGTGCAGGGGGTCCTTGCCCGGGCGCAGGCCGGGCGGCACGTAGCGGCCGGACGGGCACCAGGGAACGGGCGCAAGGTCCTCCTCGGGCACATAGCCCTTGCGCGCGTTCAGGCGCAGGCCCGCAAGGCTTTCTTCCTTATAGGTGGCCAAGAAGGCCGGTGCGTCGCCGCCCAGCTCCCGGCGCATCTGCTCCTCAAATTCGCGCGGCAGAATCATGGTCCTCTCTCCTTTACCCTCAGCGCTTGCCGGCCACGCGCGCAAGATCGACGCCCAGCGCCGCGAGCTCACGCTCCACGGCGGGCACGTCGGGCACGTAGGCCTTGTACAGCACGCCGCCCTCCAGCGCGTAGTTGCCCAGCGCCGCGGGGATGAGGAAGCTCTCGCCCGCCCGGTAGGCGCGCTCGCCCCCCTGCCAATACACCTTGCCCGCCTGCGCCGCGGTATAGGCGTAGAAGCGGGAGCCGTCGGTGCTCAGGCGCATCCTGCCCGTGGGCGTGATGCGCTCCAGGGCAAAGCAGGGGTCCAGCACCATGATCTGGCGCAGGCCGCCCTGGACCGGAACCGCCGCGCCCTTTACGGGCCTTCCGCCCTGGGCGGGGTCGATGACGTCCAGGGACTTCTCCTTGTGCAGCTGCGCGCCGCGGCCCCAGGCATAGAGGCGGTAGGTGCGGTCGGAGGACTGCTGCACCTCGTAGATGAGCATGTTGGCGCCGATGGCGTGCACCGTGCCGGCGGGGATGTAGAGCACGTCGCCGGGCTCGACCGTGACCTTGCGCAAATGCTGCTCCAGGCGGCCCTGCTCCATCTCGGCGCGCAGGGTGTCCACATCGCAGTCAATGCCGAAGATGAGCTGCGCGCCCGGGTCGCAGTCCAGCACCACCCAGGCCTCGGTCTTGCCGTAGGGGTCGCCCTCCACGCGCCTGGCGTAGGCGTCGTCGGGATGCACCTGCACCGAGAGCCACTCCCGGGCGTCGATGAGCTTGATCAGCAGCGGGAACGCCCCCGCCGCCACCCCGGTGCCGCACAGGGCGCTGCCATATTGCTCGACGAGCTGGCCAAGGGTGCTCCCCTGGCAGGCGGATTGGCCCATGGGGTGGGCCGAGACCTCCCAGCTCTCGCCGGTGTGCGCCGAGGGGATCTCCTTGCCGAATGCGCGCGCCAGCCGCGTGCCGCCCCAGTCCTTTTCATTGAAGTAGGGCTCCATAAAAAACGGTTTCAGCATGCTTAAAAACCTCCGCTTTCCCGCGTTCTGTATGGATTTAAGCATACCAAATCCTTACCGGGTTTGCAACCGCGCCCGATTCACCTTTTCTTTACAAATTCGCCCCTTGACAAACGAGCGCGTGTATTGTATATTATATGGGCACCGTGAGGTGTGGTTGTGAGCTCGTAGCTCAGCTGGATAGAGTGTTTGACTACGAATCAAAAGGTCGTGGGTTCGAATCCCTCCGGGCTCGCCAAGAGAAAACCCCTGGAAACAAGCGTTTCCGGGGGTTTTTCGTTGCGTTCAAAATGCCTGCTGGAGGGTATTGGGGTTTATTTTGGGGTTTACGGCGGTAGCTCAACCCTGTTTTCGCCTGAGCAGCGCGCCCAGATCATCGGCCGCGCGGCGGTCGTTTGCGTCGTATGCGTGGCCGTAAATATCCATGGTGACGGATGTTTTACTGTGCCCCAGGCGCTTGCTGATGGTCTGGATGTCGACGCCTTGCGAGAAGAGGAGGGACGCCCCTGTGTGACGCAGGTCATGGAAGCGGATGTGCGGGAGGTTATGCTCTGCGAGGAAGCGGGAAAACCACTTTCCTATGGTGTCGGGGTGCTGGCGGCTGCCGTTCCACGCCGTGAACATCGCGCCGGAATCCACCCAGGTTTCGCCCATTTGCAGCCGGTCGGCGGCCTGCTCCCGTTTCAGTGCTTTAAGCACGTCAATCATATCTTGGGGGAGTGCAATCAGGCGCTTCCCTGACTGCGTTTTGGGGCTTTTGACCACCACGCCCACGCCGGGGACATGGGTCGCGCTACGGCGGATGTGCAATAGACGGGCGTCGAGGTCCGCGTCTTGCCAGTCCAGCCCGGCGATCTCGCCCTTTCGCAGCTGCCCCAATAGCGCAAGCATCACGCCGGCGCGGTATTTCAGCGGCGCGTCCTCCAGCGCTTTAAGGAGGCGCGCGCTCTGTACGTCGTCATAATAGGCGGCCTCTCGCTGCTCCTGCCGGGGTGCGGTTACGCGCAACGCGGGATTTGTGGCGATGTATCCACACTTGACGGCGTAGTTCAGCAGCGCGCGCAACATCCTATGGTAGTGCATGACGCTGGAGGCGCTCAGCGTCTTCCCCGATGCATGATTCCCCTTGCTGGGTTCCCGGTAGAGGGCGGTGTAGAAACGGCTGATCTTTTGCGGCGTGAGCTTTTGCACCGGCTCTCGCCCCAGCGCGGGCAGAATGCGCCCCTCCAGCAGCTCGCGATACCCGGCCTTGGTTTTCTCCGTCAGGCCCGCCGCCGTCGCGTGGTCTTCCATGTACAGCCGCGCCAATTCCTCCAGCGTGAGGAGCTTAGCACATACCGCCTCCCCGCTTTGCAATTGGGCGTAAAGCAGCGCGCTCTCCTGCTCACAGGCGCGCAGGCATGCGCGTTCCGTCATTTCCTCGGGAAAGCGCAGGGTCTTGCGCATGCGGCGTTGCGTCCCATCGGGGTTATACCCGTCGGATACCGTAATGCGGTAGGCGCTCTTTCCCCGCTTCTCTATCGTTCCCGGCAATGCGCTTCACCTCCCAATACTTAAACTATATATCCCCTTATCCCCCTATTTCTTGTAACATTGCTACAGCGCCCAAAAAACGCGATGATTCAGGCGTTTTTTGCGTAGCAAAGACTTGCTACACCAGGGGTTTTTCTGCTACAAAACCTGCTACAGGGGTGCTAAAACGGAGCGTCTGGCGGCAACTGGTCCAGTTTTTCCAGCTGGCGCTCCAGCCAAATGCGCCGAATGTCGTCGTCGATAATCTCCTCTTGAAAATTCATCAGTACCTTTTCGTAGGCGGCGCAGAACTCGGCGAGCGGGCCGTCCATGAAGGAAATTCCGCCCACAACCACCGGGCCTTCTTCTCTTGATTCAAAGTAGCAATGCGCCGCGCTCTCTGCTCGCAGCAGCAGGCGCGCGACGTCTCCCGCCGTCTTGGGCGTTCCGCCGTCCACCCCGCACAGCCATTCCAACGAGACCTCCAGCGCCTCGGCGATCCGAACCGCGATGTCAATCGGCGGCATCTTCCCGTAACTCTCATAAGAAGAAATCGCGCTGGGCGATACCTCCGCCTTTTCCGCAAGCTGTCGCTGCGTCCACCCCTTGCGGGTCCGCGCCTCCTTCATTCTTTGGTCAAACTCCATGCCCCGCACCTCCTTTGCAATAGGGTATCGCAATTTCGCGGATATGTCAACAACAATTGCTTTCAAAAACTCGCACAAAAAAGCAGTACACGATAAAAGTTTTTGCAACGCTATTGTGTACATCGTGAATTTGCGGTATAATGAAAACAACATCAAGGATAACTGAGGAGGGAAGAGCATGACCAATCAAACCATCCGCCAGGCCGCGCGCGCATCGGGCGTTCGTCTGTGGAGGATCGCCGAGGCGCTGGGCGTGACAGATTCCACGCTTTCACGCAAGCTTCGCCGTGAGCTGTCGCCTGAGGAAACCGCCCACATCCTGGGCATCATCGACAGCTTGAGGAAGGAGGGAAGGAATTCGTGAAGCTCTACACCATCAAGGAGGCCGCGCCGCTGCTGGGCATCAGTCAATACGCGCTGCGCGTGGGCGTGCGCTCGGGCCGGTTCCCCTGTTTCCGGCCAACCTCCAGCGCGGGGAGTCCCTACCTGGTTTCCATCGAAAAGATTGAGGAGGCGATGCTCCGAGAGATGGAGCGCCAGGGGGAGGAGGCGCGCACGCGATGCAGGCAGTAGCGCCCGATCTGACCGCGTTCCCGCGCGCGCTGCTTTCCAAGCCCAATTGGGTGTGCTGGCGATATCAGGAGAGCGGCGGCAAGCGCACCAAGGTCCCATACGCCCCGAACGGGCGGAGCATGGCCAAGAGCAACGACCCGTCCACATGGGGCGCGCTGGAGGCCGCGCGGCAAACTCTGATCCAGGGCCGCGCGGACGGCATCGGGTTCATGTTCGATGAAACGATGTTCGGCGTCGACCTGGACCATTGCATCGACCCGGAAACCGGGGAAGTTTCGCCCGAGGCTGCCGCCATCGTCCGCCAGATCCCCAGTTATGCGGAGTATTCCGTCAGCGGCACGGGATTGCACATCCTCTGCCTGGGCGCGCTCCCCACGCAGGAGGGCAGGGGCAAGCGCCATGGCCTCGTTGAGATCTACGGCAAGGGCCGATACTTCGTCGTTACGGGAAAACCCTTTGGGGGAAACGCGCTTCCCCTGCGCGAATGCACAGAGGAGATCAAGCCCCTCCTGGCCCAAATCGAGGCGAGCCGCAAAAAGCCGGATTCCCCTCCCGCGCGCGCGAAAAAACCTGTGCATTTGCCATCCGACGCGCTGGAGGACGGCGACTTGCTTAAACGCATGTTCGCAAACGCCAAAAGCGGTCCGACGGTCAAGGCACTGTATGAGGGGGGCAACCTGACATACACAAGCGCAAGCGAGGCCGACCTTGCGTTGTGCAATCACCTTGCGTTCTGGACGGACCGCGACGCCGCGCGCATGGATCGGCTTTTCCGCGCGTCGGGACGCATGCGCTCCAAGTGGGACGAAGTGCACGACGGCGCGCACACCTATGGGCACATGACCATTGAAAAGGCGATCGAGCACACGCCCGAGGGCTACAGCGCCGATTACGGCAAGAAAAAGCGCAGTGAGCAGGCCCGGGCGCACCGGGAGGAATACGAGGCACACAAGAGCGCCGCTCCCGCTGAGGGGGCGGCTGGCCTCCAGCAGGGGGCGGAAAGCGCTCAGCCCGTCCCCGGGGGCGATTTGCGGCAATACTACCACGAGTTGTACACCCGCACATTCTCCTATGCATCCGACGGGGGCCGCACTTACGCGGTGGGCAAGGACGATACCAAGGAGCTGGCCTCCTTCACTTGCGCGCCTGTGGAAGAGATCACCCGCGACGACGGCGCGGAGACGCGCAAGGAGTTTGTTATGGAGGGCGTCAACGCCTATGGCCAACGCCTGCGCCCCTGCGTCGTCTCCGCCGAGCGCTTTGCGGCCATGTCCTGGGTGATGGAGCATTGGGGGTTCGGGGCCAACATCCTGCCCGGCCAGACCGTCAAGGACCGGCTCAGGCACGCCATTGCGGAGGTCGGGCGATTCTCGGCCGCGCCCCGCACGATCTACACGCACACGGGGTGGCGGAGGATCGGAGGCGCGTGGGTCTATCTGTATCAGGGCGGGGCGATTGGCGCGCAAGGCGTTTCCGTCGAGCTGGAGGGTAAGCTCAGCCGCCTCTACTGCTTCACACGGGCCGAACACGATCCCCCAGCCGCCATGCGGGCGAGCCTGGGCCTGCTCTCCGCGCTCCCGGGGCACATTGCCTTTCCGCTGTTGTGCACGATGTACTTAGCGCCCTTGCGGGAGTGGTTCCGATCCAACCCGCCCGCGCACGTGCTGTTCCTCTACGGGGGCACCGGCACGGGCAAGAGCACGGCCGCGGCACTGTTCCTGACGCACTTTTCCGACCAGGCGAGCGCCAAGGGCGCGGCGGCCTCCTTCGAGGAGACGGCCAATGCCCTGCGCCTCAAGGCGTTCTGGACCAAGGACGCGCCTTTCCTGGTGGACGACTTCCACCCTGTGGGCAGTATAAAGGAGCGCAAGGACATGAGCGACAAGGCACAGGCGCTTTCCCGCTCCTTTGGCGACAACGCCGAGCGCGGCAGAATGACGGCGGACGGGCGTCTGCGCAAGGAGCGTCCGCCGCGCGGCCTGGGCATGATCTCCGGCGAGGATCTGCCCGACATCGGGCAGAGCGGAAGCGCGCGCTACTTTGTCGTGGAGGTCAAGGCAGGCGACGTGCTGGGCTGCCCGGAACTCAACTCCCTCCAGCTCGCCGGCCGCCAGGGCCTTTATGCCCGCGCCATGATGGGCTTTATCGACTGGCTGCGCGGGCAGGCGGAAGCCCTGCCCGAGGCGCTGGAGGCGGCGTTTGCAGAGTACAGGACCATGGCAAGGGCCCGGCTCGGGGCCGCGCATGGCCGCGCCGTGGACGCCGTTGCGCACCTCTCCTGCGCCCTGCGCATGATGTGCAAATGCTGGATGGAGGCGGGCGTGTTGGCCCCCCAGGAGGCGCAGGCGCTCTTTCAGAGGGGTACAGCCGCTTTCCTTGCGACCGCCACGGCGCAGACACGGGATGCGCTGGAGGAAGATCCGGTCGACCTGTTCCTTTCCTGCCTGCGCGAGCTGGTGATCACCGGCCAGGCGCGCATTGCCGACCCGGCCGACATCGAGGGCGGCGGCTTTACGCTTGCACAGGCATGCGGCCTGATGGATGAGCAATACGTCTATCTTCTGCCCGGGCAGGCCTACGGCGCGGTCTGTGAGCACCTGCGCAAGCAGGGCGGCAGGGCGTTCCCCGTCGGCTCACAGACGTTGGGCAAGCGCATGAAGGAGCGCGGCATGCTCCTCCCCGACCCAAGGGGCAACCCCGCCCGCAACAAGCGCCTGGCCGGCAAGGTCTGCCGCGCCTGGTGGCTGCGCCGCGAGGTGTGGGAGCAGAGCGACCAACAAATGAGGATGGAGGAGGTCCTCCATGCCTGACGGGCGTCAGTGGAAGCAACTCGGGAAGTATCTCGAGAAGCATCTATGGCATTGGCTTGGGAATGATCTCGAGAACTAACTTGGGAAGCATCTTGAGAAGCAGCGTCATTGTCTATGGAAGTGGATTGGCCCCATCTGGCGCGGCTGTGCCTATCCTCCATCGCCCCGCGCTGCGTATGCGTAAGCCCAGGCCTCGTTATCTGTGGCTCATAAAAAAATAGAGAGCGCTACGCGCCCTCCAGGTTTCGCCCTCTTGCATTCCCTTCCCTAACATTATAGCAGGAGGGCGGGACAATGGCAAGCAACGAGGAATTGTGCGGCATGATCCAGGCGGGGGACGCCGCCAGGCTGCTGGATTTATGGGAAAACAACCGGGGGATCATCCGCAAGCTGGCGCGCAGGCACGCCCCACAGTTTGGCGCGCTCTCTGTGGAGGACCTGGAGCAGGTCGGATACGTCGCCCTGCACCGGGCGGCCTATGCCTGGGATTCTGCATCTGGGGCAAGATTCATTTCTTATCTGGTCCCCTGCCTGCACGGCCAGATGTTGCGGGCGCTGGGGTGGAAGAGGGACGGCCTGCCGCCCGCTGTAGCCTCCACAAACGCCCCTGTGAGCGACGAAGAGGACGGGAATACCCCATTGGACCTCCTCCCGGATGAAGCAGCCATAGACCCTCTGGAAGCCGCGCAACGGGGCGATGTTCCCGGCGCGCTGCGGGACGCGCTGGATCGGCTTCCACAGGAGCAGCGGCGGGCGGTGACGGACTACGCCCTTGCGCGATCCGTGCCCTTGGAGGCCGTTAGGCGGGACTATGAGCGTGGCATTCGCCGCTTGCGGACCGACACGCGATTGCGCCGCGCGCTGGAGGGATACATAGATCCGGTATACTGGCATGTGGGCGCAAAGGCGTTTCGCAACGGCGCGTCCTCCAGCGTGGAACGCGCGGTGCTGATGCGGGAGCGCTTTCGGGAGGACTGGGACGCTTTTGAGGGCAGGTTGGCGATCATGCGCGCACAGATCGAGGAAGCCCACGCGCGCGCGGGCGTACATTAGGTTTTGCAAGGTCCAAAAGGCAAAGGGCGCGCCTCTCCTCCCCGGGTGGGCGCGCCCTTTGCAGCGTCAATCCTCGGTCCGCCGGCCTATATGGTCCGCAAGCGGGTGCAGGAAAGCCTGAACAATCCCCAGCTCCCGGGCGCTCGCGCGGTCGAGAATCCAATCTATTTCCGCTCTAACCCCGATGGGGGGGGCCTTTCGCCGCCGCTCCTCGCGCTTTCCCGCCGCGCGCCCCGTGTGGTAGATCAGGCCCATCGTCCATAGCTCCGAATCTTCCTTGTTTATGTGCCGCATCGCCTCCCGGATGTCGGCAGCGATGAAACATTCGTCCACGGTGACGTGTGGGGCGAATGCGGTCGCGGCCTCCATCGCCTCGGGCGCGCAGGCGGCAGGGTCCCATTCAAGGTCGGGTTCCCTCAACGTGCGGTTCATCATGCGCGGCCGCCTCCCTCCTCGGGTACATCCAAGCCGAGCAATTGGAGTTGGAGCCGCGCGCCGGCTTGCATGCCATCCCGGAACGCGCTTGCCTCCGTAGTCGCAACCCACAGGGTTGCGGCGCTCTCAACCGCGCAGAGCGCGGCGCGATCCGGGAGCATTTTCTCCATCACCGCGTACAGCTGGTCGCCCGCCTCCTGAGCATCCGCGGCAAAAACGTGTTCCAGACCTTCTTCCGTTGGGATTCCGCCCTGGGGGTCGGGCAAGTACATGGCGAGAAAATTCAATACGTTCATTTGTGGTCCTCCTTCGCTTCGTCTTTCAGTTGACCCGATGGAGGATGCATGCTAAAATATTTACATCATCCTTCGGGATGGGTGGAGAGTGAAACTTCTTGCTGTGGTAGGGAAGGGTTTCACTCTTTCTTTTCTTCTTCGCTGATCTTTTCATCAAGCCACTGCGTTTTGGTCTTTTTCTGCCGCGCGAGCATCGCTTCCAGCGCTTCGATCCGCTCCTTCGGGAGCGTCACGTTGAACTGCCGTAGGTTCTCGCGCTCTCGCCGCTGCTTGAAGTAGTCAGCTCTGCTTTTTGTCGGAATACTCTCACCTCCTGTATCTATATACATTATATAACGTATCTAGAAACAAGTCAACCCCCAGCCGCGAGAAAATTCAATACGTTCATTTGTGGTCCTCCTTCGCTTCGTCTTTCAGTTGACCCGATGGAGGATGCATGCTAAAATATTTACATCATCCTTCGGGATGGGTGGAGAGAGTAGAACGCTATGCTTGCTGGCGCGTGTTCTACTCTTTCTTTTTCAAGCGACCGTGTTGCTCCTTGATTCCTCTGCGAACGATTTCCGACCTGGATTCGCCCGCCGCCGCGCAACATTCATCTAATTCCCCCAGCGTTTCCGCGTCCATGCGCACGCGGAGCATGTAATCTTTGGGGTTCTCGCTCTTTGGCCGCCCTTTTCCCTCTCTGGGCACGCATTCGCCCCCTTTCTGTTGCTACAATTAGTATATCATGTAGCAACAATTAAGTCAATCCCCAAACGCGAGAAAGTTTGCGCTGTTCATTGTGGTCCTCCTTATTCTTCTTGATGGAGGACGCCCTTTGTGGTATAATGGATTTACCTTGAGGGCGAACCTCGAGTGGGGATAGGGAAGCGGGAACTTTGGTCGGTGGCCGCGACCCTATTTTTGTTTGCTCAAAAGCAGATAAATGCCTTTCCGTATCGCCTCCGCTCTCGTGATGCCATGCGCATTGCAGTACTCTTGCAACCGCTCTTCAGTTTCTGCATCAAGACGAATACTGAATCTAATGTTCTGCGGGTTATCTGCCTTTGGGCGTCCTGTTCTGGGCGACACTTCATCACCTCACTTTTTGTCACGCATTTATTATATATTCTGTCACGCAGAAAGTCAACCCCTAATCCATCAAAATCCCAAGGAGATTCGCGCCCCATATGACAACCCTGCATAGCCGCCACAGACTGCCGCCAGGCCCGCCCGCACCGTCTCGCCCGCATCCAGCAGCGGGGCAATGTACGCCGCCACACGCGCGGGGAGATAGCCCAATCTAGCGCGTTCATGGCCTGTGGAGACCACCACGGCCACGGCGTTGCCGTCGTAGCGATTTCCGCGCTCTCTGTGCAGTTCCACCGCGCAGGAGGGGAGAAACGCCACCTCCTCCAGCACGGCTTGACGCTGGGCGAGGCTTACGCCCGCAACGCGGGACACGCCGCTGCCCTTGGCCAGTTTCCACGCCGCGCGGAACGCCGCCGAGAGCGTCAGCCCTTGCTTGTGGAATCGGTTCGCCGCCCGGGCGATTTGCGAAAGGTTGTACTTCTTCATGTTGCGCGCTCCTTTCTCCGTGGGGGCTGTCCTCCTCTTGATGATTCTATTATATAGGATTTCCTTTAGTTTGTCAAGGCTTTTCTCTAATTAATCCTAATTATTTTAAAGTCTATCATTGACTTGAAAAAGGATTTCCTTTATAATAGCGGTAGGAGGTGATCTATTGGACATTACATCGAAAATCCGAATGGCGCTCGCTTACAGGCATATGAGCGAGGCAGACCTTGCAAGGCGGATTGGAACGTCTCCATCCGCTTTCAATCAGCGGATGAAAACGGGGAAATTCTCGTCATCGGAATTAGAGAAGATCGCCGCCGCCATGGGTGCGGTCTACGAGGCAACTTTCACCTTCCCCGATGGGACGCGCGTTTAGGTACTATAGAACGGCGTGAAATTCCATGTGATACAGACCCTCATCAAATTGCCGATTACCTTAACTGCTCCGTTGATTGCCTCCTGGGCTGCACATACAATGCGTGCTTCACGATGGAGGACACAGGGGAGGTTATCTAAAGAGGAAGGAGGCACACCCATGCCCATCTACACCATCATCGGCGGGGTCAACGGGTCCGGCAAATCCTCGCTGACCGGGGTCCTCAAGGCCCAGCGAACCGACCTGGGGCTTATCATCGACGTGGACAAGCTAGCAAAGCAATACGGCGGGTTCCTGGAGGGCGGAAAGGCCGCCATTCGTCAGCAATCGCGCTGCATGCAAGAAGGGATCTCGTACACCCAGGAAACCACCCTGTCCGGGCAACGCCCGGCGCATGTGGCGCGGCTGGCGCGGCAGGCGGGGTATTATGTCAGGCTCTTCTACGTGGGCATCTCCAGCGAAGCCGAGGCATTGCGGCGCATCGCCAACCGCGTAGCCAAGGGCGGCCACGACATTCCCGCGCAGGACGTCCACAGGCGCTACCGGGAGCGCTACGACGCCCTGGCGGCCGTCCTGCCCTACTGTGACGAAGCCGTCTTCTTTGACAACGAGAACGGCTTTGTGGAGGTCGCGGAGTATCGCAACGGCGAACTGATCTGCAAGGGAGATTACCGCCCCGCGTGGGTAGAGGAATTGCGCCGCTTCCTCCAGCAGAGGTAGGCGTATTGTGTGTTCTCTTTTTTGCTCGCAACGCTTCGCAATTTTGCCATCACTTCGCACGGATAACATTTGGGGAATCCGTCACATAATCTGATGGGCGTCTCGTGCCGACGAAATGCATTTTAATGCGTCCCGCCTTGCAGCATTTGACAACATACGTCAGGCGCGGCAAGCAGTGAAAAAACGCACAAAGAACCTTACAGTTCAAAAACGCTCTTCCTTCATTTTCCGCTTGACAATTTTACTTGTATCGCATATGATAATAGTGATCGAGCCCTCCACGCTGAGGTTCCTTAGGGAACATGCGGACCACGGAGGGACTTTTTTATAGGAGCGGTACACATGAAAACACTGAAGCCGCCAATGACCTATGAGGAACAGATCGAGAACTTAATTGTGCGCCACGGGCTTATTGTTGAAGATAAAACGATCGCCAGGCAAATCCTCTCCGAAGTGAATTATTACCGGCTGTCAGCTTATGGCCTAGGACTATACCAGGAGGATGCGCCAGAGAGATTTCGCAGCGGCGTTTCCTTGGAACATATCTACGCGCTGTACCGCTTTGACAGCGGCCTGCGCAATTTGATTACGCCCGTCATTGAATACCTTGAAATTGAGCTGCGCACGAAGATTGCCTATCAGCTCGCGCGCGCATACGGCGCGGAGGGATACAGGAACCCGGCGTACTTTCTGAATAAACGCCCAAGGCCAAAGTTTTCCGACGGTGCGCTGAAGACTTATCATCAGATTACGATGGAAAAGCTTGATCGGGAAATTGCGCAACAGCAAAATCATCCATGCGTAAAGCACCACATGGAAACCTATGGTGGCCACTTCCCAATCTGGGTCGCGATCGAGTTGTTCACCTTCGGAATGTTGGCCTCGCTCTATTCCGTGATGCTCACCACGGACCGCAAGGAGATCGCGCTGCAATACCGCACCAGGCCAGACGTTTTAAATAGTTGGATACTAGCGTTGGTTGAGGTGCGGAACATCTGCGCGCACTATGGACGCATTTACAACATGCCCCTTGCGCAATCTCCCTATCTTTTCAAACAAAACAAAGCCTATGCAAGCAACAAAATCTTCCCCGCTCTGTTGACCATGAAACGAATGACGGCGAATCAAAACGTGTGGACGACTTTCTTCACTTCTCTGGGGGCCTTGATTGAGCAGTTCCCGGAAGCCAATCTTTCCTTTATGGGATTTCCTGTAAATTGGGATGACCTGTTGTTCTAGTTTTCTCCTTACGGAGCCGATCCCCCACAGAGAGATCCGTCTGCACTCACTGGAGGCGTTGCGTCAAGTCCCTGTCCCCCGCCCTTGACGCGATGGAGGGTAAGGGGTAGCGGACCGAAGGGGATAGGCATTTCCAACTGCGCGCGAATTTCAAAAATATTTTTTCACCCCCTATCGGAGAGCTGCCCAGCGGCTTTCTTTTTTATGTTCTGACTTTCTCGTCATTTCCGCTTGCCAGGCAAGCGGCGGAAATGCGCAAGGGGGCGGCGTGGCAGAGGGGTGTCCGGTTCAATCGGCTCCCTTTCGCGTTCGATTCGCCATGCCCCCGGGGGTTGCTTGCAAATTCTGGGAAACGCTCCGCAACCCACACCGCCCCGCAGCAGAAAAAATATTCCGAAAACCGGACAACCGGATTTTGCGCGCTCCACACCTTCACAGGCGGGCGGGCCTCTGCTCGTAGCAAGTGTAGCAAGTTGTAGCAAAATTCTTAAATAACTTGCTACACTCAAAAACCCCGTTATTCAGGGATTTTTAGCCTATAAATAGTCAATGTTACAAAAGTAGCAAGAATAAATACATATAGCTATACTATTTACCCTACTCGCGTCTTTCCCCTCGCCTGTGGGTATCCTCCAGCCGTAATCCTGGGGTTTATTTTGGGGTTTATTTGGGGTTTACAGCACCGAAAATCAACCCCAAAAGGCGTCAAGCGCCAACAACTCTCCATCGAAAAAACGCTAAATTTAAGTCATTTTCGTTACTTTCCAACACCACACAAAACACCTGTACCCCAACTACGAATCAAAAGGTCGTGGGTTCGAATCCCTCCGGGCTCGCCAAGAGAAAACCCCTGGAAACAAGCGTTTCCGGGGGTTTTTCGTTGCATTCAAAATCCCCCCGTGTTTCCATCCCGGGCAACGATTTGGCAAAAGACCTTGGGGCGTGATGCCGCGTGCCTGGTTGAGGCATGCGGTTTTTTGCGCCTGGCCGTCCGCCCTGCGCCTCCCCATTCGCCCGCATCGCGTCCATTCGCGCGGGTTCGGCCTTGACGCCCTGCGCCTGAAGCCGCCGCCGCGCTTAGGGTTTCTTCCCCGCGCCCTGTGCCACGGCGCGAGAAACGCTTTTTGCGTCTGCACAGCCGCCCAGCGCCTCCCCATCCATCCGCTCCGGATCAGCCTTGACGCCCTGCGCTTAGGGCCATTGCTGCATATAGGTTCTCTTCTCCGCGTCCTGTGCCACGGTACGAGTTTTGCGTTTTTTGTGCCTGAAGCCGCCGCCGCGCTTAGGGTTTCTTCCCCGCGCCCTGTGCCACGGCGCGAGAAACGCTTTTTGCGTCTGCACAGCCGCCCAGCGCCTCCCCATCCATCCGCTCCGGATCAGCCTTGACGCCCTGCGCTTAGGGCCATTGCTGCATATAGGTTCTCTTCTCCGCGTCCTGTGTCATGGTACGAGTTTTGCGTTTTTTACGCCTGGCCGTCTGCCCTGCGCCTCCCCATCCACCGACGCCAGTGTTCCGCGCCGTTACGCCAGCGCCAGCACCGTGGCCTCGATCATCGCGTCCACCCGCTCGGGGTCGGCCTTGACGCCCTGCGCCTGAAGTCGCCGCCGCGCTTAGGGTTTCTTCCCCGCGCCCTGTGCCACGGCGCGAGAAACGCTTTTTGCGTCTGCACAGCCGCCCAGCGCCTCCCCATCCATCCGCTCCGGATCAGCCTTGACGCCCTGCGCTTAGGGCCATTGCTGCATATAGGTTCTCTTCTCCGCGTCCTGTGTCATGGTACGAGTTTTGCGTTTTTTACGCCTGGCCGTCTGCCCTGCGCCTCCCCATCCACCGACGCCAGTGTTCCGCGCCGTTACGCCAGCGCCAGCACCGCGGCCTCGATCATCGCGTCCACCCGCTCGGTGTCGGCCTTGACGCCCTGCGCTTGGAGCCACCGCTGCACATAGGCCTTCTTCTCCGCGCCCGTCTTGGGCCCGAAGATCTGCTCCGCCGCCCGCACCGCGATGACGATCAGCTCTTGCAGCTTCTGAAGCTTTTCCGCGCCCAGCTTTTCCTTGAGCCACGGCACGAGAAACGCCGCAATCGCCATCACTGCCACTGTCACCGCAAACTCAACCACCTTGTTCCAGTCCATCTTCTCTTCCTCCCCCTACTCGTCCCCGTCCGTCTCGTCGATCTCCCGAATGCCGTGGGCGTTGAGGCTCGCGTGCTCGCCCAGGCTCTTGAGGAGGTAGCCCACGATCGCCGCCCCGAACACCGTGTTCAGGCTCACCGTCACGCCCTCGGCCGTCTCGTATCCCCGCCACGCCAGGATGTAGCTGGCCGCGTTGCCTGCCACCGTCACGATGAGCAGCGCGGCCAGGACCACCTTGCTGTACGGCCGCCGGCGCCGCGTCACCGCGCGGGGCCGCCCCAGGGTGGGCGCGTCTACGCCGTATCGCGTCCGCATGGCCCGCCCTGCCTGCGCGTTTTCTCCCGCGCGCGTTCGCTCCCCTATTCGGCCCCCGCTCACAGGGTGGGCCTGCCCTTCGTCGTGGGCAGCCCATCCATCTCTTTGACCAAGTTGGTCACCGTCCCGTTGCCGCCCAGCGCGTGGTACTGCTTGTACATCTCCTCCACGTTCTCCCGCGCGTAGATGGGGTAGACGCCCCTCTCCATGTAGTGGCTGTGCGCCTGGTAGATGCGGTCCCTCAGCAGCGCCTGCACGCCCAGGCGCACCGCGTTGTCCGCCTGCCGCACGTGCCGCACCTGCCCCACCGCCCAGCCCGCCAGCGCCGCGCACAGCGCCGGGACCGCCCACTTGATCACGATCTCCACAAGGTCCATAGCGTTCATTCTACTCCTCCCCGTACAGCTTCATCGCGGCGGCGGTCTTGCTCCCGTACTCCCCATCTACGGTCAGCCGCGCTCCCTTGGCGTTGAGCCGCTCTTGCAGCGCCTTGACCCGAAGGCCCCTCATCCCCTTGCGCAATGCGCAGGCGGGGTTGTAGCGCGCCACCGCGCACGCCTTGCCCGCGTAGTGCGTGAGCTTGTCCTCCCGCACCCCATCGCGGGTGCTCTTGGCGTGGACGATGGTCTCCCCGTCCACAACCATGGTCACGTGCGTGATCCGGTTCTTGCGGTCCGTTCTGGGGTTCGTGCAGAGGAATTGCAGGTCGCCGGGTTGGTTTGCCTGCCGCAGCACCGACGCCCCGCCCATGGCCTTGCCGATCTTCTCATAGCTCTCGGGCCAAAGCAGCTCAAACTGGTCGCTGTACACCTCCTGCGTGGAGGTGGGGATGCCGCCGCCCACCAGGTCCCACTTCACGCCCTGGGCGCTGTAGGCCCGCGCCACCAGCGACGAGCAGTCGAACACCCCCGCCTGCGCGCGCCGCGCCTGGTCGTAGAGGCAGCCCACCTTGCCCAGCGCCCACTGCGCCGCACGGGCCGCCAGGGCAGACGCGGACGGTTCGCCAGCGCCGGGCTTGTCCGATTCACCCGCGCCGCCGGGTTTTGCAGCTTCGCCCGCCGCGTCGTACCACACGCCGTTGAGGCGCATCTTGCGCTCCACGTCCGCCACGCGCTTTTGCTTCCGGGGCGTGCGGCACCGGGGATCGTTCTGCCCCCAGCGATGCGCGCACAGCGCGAACCGCCATGCGTCCTCCCCTTCCATGCCGTGGCGCTCCCTCGCCCAACCGGCGTAGGTGCGGTACACCGCCGCCAGGCCCCGGATGCTCTCCCAGCCCGCAAGGTCGAACGCGAACCCCGCGTACCTTTCGTAGTCCGCCCTGTACCGGGGCAGGAACTGGCAGGGACCCACCGCGCCGGCGGCGGACGTAAGCCCCAGCCGGAAGTTGGTCTCGCACTCCACCGTGCCCAGCAGGATGCCCACCGGCACCGAAAACTCCTGGGCCGCCGCCTGCGCCACCACCATGGCCTTGCCCGGCGGCTTGGCCTTCGTCCCCTCTTGCAGCCAGATCATCTTCTTCACTCCTTCTGTTCCTCTGTAGCCTTTCGCTGGGTATACAAGCCCCCGCCCCCTTCTTTCAGGAACGCGGGGGGCTGTTTCACCTCCTGCGCTTCCGGCAAGAGAAGGACTTCGTGGCCCGAGAGAACGGCGCTGTCCGCCAGGGCATTGACACTATACGCGCCGTTCTTTCGAACGGAGGGAAGCACTGCACTCACATCCTTGAGCACAAACTACGGTTCCTCGTCTTTCAAAACGGTGCGCACTTCGCTGCTTCCGTCTGGGTGGGAACCGAATCATTGCAGGCTTGCGCCGCGTTGAGCGCCGCGCAGTGATTGGCAGCGGTCTTTGCCAACGTTGCTCCCATATAGTGTGCAGCAGCCTGCCCCTCCCATTGAACAATCTTCACTGTGCCGTCCTCCAGAAGGAAATACGCATCCTTCCCCTGAAATCCAAAGCTCTCCCGCGCCTGGTCCTTTAGCGCGTCGCCTGTGTCGTTTGCCGCGTACAACTCATAGGTCCACATCCCAATTGCCTCCTATACCTCGATCCATTGCCCCGTGCTGTCCTGCGTATACGCCTCCATGCGCGTCACTTCTCCAGTCTCCGACACGGAATATACCGCATCCACAAAAACATCCAAATCCATCTCTTCCCCCGCAACCAGCTTCGCGCGGTTCTTCTGCCGGGGCGTCGTGCTGATGATGACAGATCCCGCCGGATAGTTCGCGTTCTCAAAAGTCAGCCGCATGATCTCCGCCGCGCCGCTGGAGCGCCTGGAGGTGGCGATACAATACAAAACGTTGCCGTTTGCCGCGTAGCCGGGGCCGTTAGTCCATAGGCAATCGCCGCCATAGCCATAGTCGGAGTTTGAGGAGAAACTGTTTCTCCCCCAAGCAACACTTTCTCCGGTCACAAGATTAAAACTGGATGTGCTTCCGTCATACGCCCACTCATAGATCGAGGTCCCAGCGCCAATATAGATTTTGTTGCCCATTTGGAACAACGCGTTCGGGTTGGCGGGGCACGTCGTATTGCTGATGGTTCCCGCGTTATAGTCAAACACGGAGGCCGTCGTGCCTGTGTATGGCAACATATAGAGGTGGTAGCCGTCATCCAGCAGATAACCGTAACTGCCTGCGCCGACGGAATAGGACGTAGAAAGATTGAGCGCGTAATCAACGCAATAAAAGGTCTCGTCCCCTCCCGCTCTCCAAAACTTGTTTTCCGCCGCAGCGGGGGTGAATGTGGTGGCATAATTATAGATGAAAGGGGGGATCGACGGGCGGTAAGTCGTAAAGATCTGCGTGTCCAGGTCTATCACCACGAGCGTTGAACTAGACCCTCCCAATGAAAATCCAGTCGCTGCTAGAAACAGCTTGTTTCCCCGCACGGCAGCTTTTGCTTTGGTTGTCGAGTTTTGGGGTTGTGTTTCTGATATAAAATCGGCGAGCATCGGAGTAATTGTCAGTGTCACGGGATCGAACGAATACAAGGACATCTTGTACACATTCTGGGAAGAACTTGATTTGGTCTGCACGGCCTGTATGAAATAGTAAACATCATGATAGAACCCGCCGCCCAGGAAGCGGTAGTTGTACGGGTTTGTAGCCCCCGTATTCTCCACGGTCACATTGCCGTAAGACAGCATAGGGGAGAGAATGGTTTTGGTCGTAGGAGGATTTCCTTTGATCCACAACGCCTTTGGCTCCCCCGGCTGGGTCTGCGAATAGGAAATATCCAGTTCCACGCTGCCGCCCCCGCCTCCCGGGAACATACTAATCAGTCCCATCTTCTCACCCCACAATCAAAACCTGAATCGGAATGTCCACTTCCGGGACCGTGCCAAACGCCTTAATGGTCACGCTGCCCGCCGCCTGCGCGGTCTTGACCAGCTGAGCGCCCAAGGCCGCCTGCGCCTGCGCGTCGGTGAGCGCATCGCCCAGGCCGAGTATGCCCTTGGCACCTGCTGCAAGGCCCGTTAGGGCCACGGTCTGCGTCCCGTCCTCGCCCCAGGCGCTGGCCAGCAGCGTGCCTTTCAGCGTCCGCGCCGGGTCCGCCTTGCCCGAGAGCGCCTCCGCGCGGCCTTGCAGCGCCGCGATCGCCTCCGCCGGGTCCGCACGCCCCGTCACCTTCAGCGCGCCCACATTGGCAAGAAGCGTGTTCTCCCCCGCAAGCGCCGGAATGGTCGCCTCCGCCTCCCCATTGGTCAGCGGCAGCGTAAACACCTCGCCCTGGTAGGGCTCATGCGCCGTCGCCCGGCTGCCCACCTCCAGTTGCGGCGCGGCATAGAGGGTCTGCGCCTGCTCCTGCATGTAATCCTCCGCATCGTTGTAATCGCACTCGATGCGCAGGCTCGTCACCGCCAGAATCTCCGGCGTCACGGTGAAGGTGTAGCTCAGCTGCCGCCACGCCTTGGCCGCCTCCGGTGTGTAGTTCCAAGGTCGGCTGCCCGATATGCTTGCGATGGAGGGTGTCGTCCAGAATCCATACTGAATATTGTTTGCGGCCGTCCCGTCCATCTTCGCCCAGATGCTGTAGGTCACAATATCCCCTACCCGAAGGCCCGCGCGCTGGGCCACCGCGGAAAAGTTGATCTTGTAGCCCTGCCACGCCTTGTTGGTGCGCAGCGTATGGCAGCCGTTGAGCAGCTCCTCGCCCGATACCGTGCCCGTGAGCGAGGCCACCTCCTCGTTATTTTCCAGGGTCTTGGTGCCCTTGAGCAGGTTTCGCCCGCAGCGCGTTACGGTAACGCTCGCGGGGGGCGTCTGCCCCTCGGCTGCCGGGACCGTCACCTTGACCTCAATGGGATACCCCTCCGCCGGCGCGCACCGCACCGCGCCGCCCGCAAGGTCCAGCGCCGGGCACAGCGTCTCCACGATATGCTTGCTGCTCCAGGCGTCCTTGCCCACGACTTCATCGCGGACGATGGCGCCGCCGGTTCCGCTCATCTTGATCAGCATACTCCCATCCCCCTTTATCCCAGCATCAGAATTTTAAGCGTCAGGTCCGCCTCCGGCTTTTCCTCCAAGCACAGCGCCGTTATGGTCCCTTGCGCCTGCTCAAGGCGCGTCACGCGCCACCACGACTTGGCTCGCGCCTCCTCGGCCTGCGCGTCCTGGCTGTGCTCGTAGTCCACCAGCGCATGGGCCTGCGCCGTCATGCCGGCAACGCTCACCGTCTGCGTGTACGGCGCGGCGCTGCCCTCCCAGCCCGAGGCCGCCAGCACTGCGCTGCGCACCGTGGAGGCTGAGGCAAGGCTGCTCAGCGCGGCGTTGAGGCCGTCAATCTCGCTCAGCGCGTGCGCGTGCTCCCCCGGCGCCGCGCCAATGCTCTGGGGCGTTACGGCGTCGGCGCCGCCTGCCGCGTGTGCGGATGCGTGCGCGTTGGGCGGCAGGCTGGCGGGCGCGCCCGTCAGATCGCTGTACTGGCCCGACCAGGCCACATCCTTTAAATCGGCGTACCACTTGGCGATCTTCCCCATCAGCACGGACAGCGTTTCCCCCGGCGCGAGGTTGGCGCGCGTCGTGGCGGCGGCAAACTCCGCCGTCGTGCCGGAGGCGTCCGCGTCCGCATTGAGCTTTTCGGCAAACAGCGCGTCGATGTTGCCGCACAGCGCGCTGTAATCCTGTAGGGTAAATGCGCGGTAGGCCACGGTATCGGCGGGCCAAATCTTGGCCGTCGTGCCGCCGAAGCCGCGCACGCACCCGGTCAGCGCGCCGTCGCTGATCGCGTTATACTGAACGACCTCCGCGCCGTCGCCCGTGCCCAGCGTGCACAGGTTGGGGGCAGGGGGAAAAACCGCCGTGTCTAAGACGGGAATGCTTTGCGCCGTGGCGGCGACCTGCGCCGTCGTCGCCGTCTGCGGGCTATTGTTGACGCCCTCGTACATGGTTTTCTTGGGCATTAATGTGTGCTCCCTCCTCTTGATTGGACGAATCCCTGAACATATAGGTCAATGGTCACATAGGCCAGATCGTCCGGCACAATGGTCACGCTGTGCCAAGCGCCGCGCGCGATCTTGCCGCTCTCATTGAGCAGGTGGGCGGTGATATCCGCCTCGTAATCCTTGCCCATGGCCGCCTTGGCCGCGCCGTTTACCCATACCTGCGCGCCCGACGCGCCGCCAAACTCAAAGATCCCCTGCTCGATGCCGTGGGTGTGGTCGGGCAGGCTCAGCTCATGGGTGTGCGGCGGCACCTCAAAGCCGTGCGTGTGCGGCGGTACCTCAACATCGTGGGTATGCGCCGGGATTTTCACCGTGTGCTTATGCGAGGGGATGGAGATGCTGTGCGTGTGGGCCATGCCGTGCACATGCGAAAACTCGCCCGCGGACAGGCTGTGCCGGTGGCTCTCGCCGCTGGCGGCCGCCACGGCGGACGTGACGCGGCTCAGGGCGCTGGGCGCGTTGGTGGTGCTAACGCTGCTGCTGCCGCTGGTCTCGGTCGCCCCGCCGCCGTTTTGGCTGGTGGCACTGCCCTCGCCGCCGCTCTGGCTGGTGGCCGTGCTACCCCCGCCGCTCTCGGTCGATGTGCTGGTTCCGCCGCCGCTCTGGCTGGTGGTGCTGGTCGCCCCGCCGCCCGACGTCGAGCGCGAATAGCTGCGGAAGGGGGCCAGCGTCACCTTTGCCAGCACCTTGTTGACAATGCGCATCTCCTCCGGAATCCAGAAGTTGAGCACCGCGCCGGCCTTGGGCGTGGCGTTGGCCTGCACCGACTGGGCGTAGAGCTGCGTCGCCCCCTGCGAATAGACCTGCTCGATGCGCTGCCGGTCGGCAAGGTCCGCCACCGTCGTTGCAATGTCCACCGCCTTGGTCGACAGCGTCAGCGTCATGTCGCCCGGCTTATCCCGGTTGCGCCGGATGCCCGTGATAAAGGTCTTCACCCCGTCCTCCACCAGCATGGCGATGCGCCCGATTTCCGCCTTGTCATAGTCCGCCTGCGTCAGGGGGTAGAGGTCGGCCACCGATACGTCAATGCTCCTGCGCGGCTCCTGCAACGCGCTGAGCATGGCCTCGCCCGCCGCCTTGAGGCTTGCCGCGTCCTCATAGCGCCGGTCCGTCCAGATGCGCGTGATCAATCCGTACTTCTCAACGATCTGGGGCGGGCTTTGCAGGTAGGGCAGGCCATCGTTGACGTCCTTAATGGTGAGCTGGTTGACCCCTTCGCCGTAACCCAGGCAGTATAGCCGCGTGCACACGTCCTGGCAGGCTTGGGAAAACTCCCGCTTGATCAGGTTCTTTTTGCCGCGGATATAGAACTGCGGCGCGGCCTCGGTGTCGATGCGCCTAAGGCTCACCGTCCACGGGTAGGCCGATGTATCGTATGTCCACCGGTACGCATCCACAAAGCGGTTGGGTATGGAAAACAGCGCGGCCAGCAGGTTCTCATTTTCCCAGCCATACTCGAATTGGCCCTTGAAGTCGCACTGCCCCAGTTTCCAGCGCTTAGTGGTCTGCTGGTCCAGCACATATTGGATGCAGCCGGCCGTATCCATCCCCCGGTTGCCCACCACGTGCGCGCCAAAGAGCACATCGTCAATCAGCGTGGCGATGACGTGCTCGCATTCATAGGTCATCTGGCCCGCGCCGTCCAGCACGCCGCCCGGGGTCACAATGCGGTAGATCCGCCCCTGACCGTCGCCCACGAGGCTCAGCGGCTCGCAGACGGCGTTTTTGGCGTCGTCTTCCGGCAGCGAGAAGGAGAGCTGCGCCACGGCGTTGATCTCCTCCGTCACCTGCACGTCGTGCGCGTTCTCCAAAATGGCGCGCTTGCGCCCGTCTTTATCGAATACTTCCAGCATGATTCATTCTCCCCGCATCCTTCGATCATCCGGCCCGCGGCGGCGTTCCAGCCATCGCTTCCGGCCGCCAGCGCTCCCGCGCCGCGCGGGCCCGGTCTCCCCGGCCGCACGCCCCGCGCGCCACCTTAAGCAGCGCTCGCGCCGCACCTGGGCTCTCCTCGCATGTCGCGCCCAGCGCCGCGGGCCTGATCTCCTCAGGCCGCACGTCCCGCGCGCCACCTTAAGCAGCGCTCGCCGCACCTGGGCTCTCCTCGCATGTCGCGCCCAGCGCCGCGGGCCCGGTCTCCCCAGCCGTGTGCCGCATCTGGGTTCACCTCGCACGCCGCGGGCCTGATCTCCTCAGGCCGCACACCCCGCGCGCCACCTTAAGCAGCGCGCGCCGCACCTGGGCTCTCCCCGCCTGCCGCGCCCAGCGCCTCCCGCATCGCCCGCCGCACGCATTTCACGCACATCCTTCTCGCATGCCGGTCCAGCGCCCTGTGGTCTGCCGGCCCGCGCGCCCATGGGACCGGCCAACCGCGCCCGGCGGCCTGCCCGAATCCACCCCGTGTTAAAGATACCTCTCCGTGTACAAAATGGAGGTCCTAAGCTCCGCCGGGACGCCGCAGCCGATTTGCACCGTGCGGGTATCGGGCGACAGCTCCAGCCATTGGCCGGAATGCTTGTGGAGGATGTTCTCCCCGTTGTGCAGCACGACATAGTTGCCGCTGTCGATCACCAGCGTATCCCCCGGCGCGAGGGTTATGTCAATGGTTGCATTCAGCACCGTCGTCGCCTCGGCGCTGCCCACAGCCGAGAGGATCTCATAGGCGGTCATCTCCTGGCAGATATCCGCGCCCAGCAGGAGCTCCGCTGCCAGCGCCTCCCGCGCGTGGTTGCGCGGATAGACCGTCGCGCCGACGCAAAGGCTGGCGTCCACGCTCTCTAAGGGGGCTGCCGCGCCGTAGATCCGGGCGCCCGCGCGGCCGTGGGCCGCTACGCTTTCGGCCGCATCCGCCCGCAGGAAGAGCACGCCGGTCAGCCGCGCCTGCGCGTCGATTTCCTCCGCGGCGGCGTTGACCATAAGGAGGCCCTGTGCGGTGCTGGCCTGCGCGCCCCAGGTCTCCGCCGCGCTCGTGCTCAGGTAGACGGTCTCGGAGATGCCCAGCATGGCGGTCACGGCCTCCGCCGCATCGGTTTTGAGCGCCGTGCGCACGGTCGCCTGGCGCGGAACGTCAAAGCGCGCCAGGTTAAACTGAGATGTGTTGAACACGTTAACGCGCCCCCTGTTAGTTGATGGAGATCTTCAGCGCGCCCGCCTCGTAGACGACGGCCTTGTCCTTGGACATCAGCGCCGCGGGATTGGCCGCGTCGATCATGTAGGGGTTGCCGCTGTCCTGCGCGTCATAGACCGCGATGTGCGTCATATTGCCCCAGGTGCCCGTGGCCACGGGGCTGATGATCGCGGCGCTGTTGGCCATCATCATCGCGCCGCCGGGCTGCGCCGCGGGGGAGGCAAAGGCGATCTGCATGCGCTCATAGGCATTGCCGACAAACTCCGCGCCGCCCTCCTCCGGGGACCCGTTCAGCAGCGCAAGATAGGGCGTGAAGCCCGCGCAGCTCACCCCGCGCATGAGGTTTAGGATCTTTGCCTTGTAGGCGGCAGAGATCTTGCCGCTGGTGATCCACTTCACCGCGTTGGCGCGAATCACCGGAGAAACGCCCGATTGAACGTTGAGCGGCTCGGCCAGCGGGCCGTAGACGTACATGTTGCCGCCCGTTAGCGAGTCCAGAACGCCCACATGGGTGACATTGCCGGCGTCCACCTGCGCCTTTACAAAGGTAATCGCCTCGGTGTTTTGGATCGCCATGCCGCCGCCCGTCTGGGCCGCGGGCGCGGAGAAAACGATGGGCTGCCTAGCATAGCCGGCGTAGCTGATCTCGGTGCCGCTGCCGGCGTCGCCGGGGTCGTTGAGATACAGCGCCAGGTACATGGTCGTGGGCGCCGTGGCGGATACGCCGCGCGCCAGGTTCAGGATCAGCGTCTCAAAGTAGTCCGTTGCGTACATTAGAAAGAGTCTCTCCTTTCGGCGACAGAGATTTGGATGCCTGTCGCGTTGGTCGTGCCCGTGTTGGTAATCTGGATGCGCGTGGGTGTGCGCGCCGTGCCGCCGTAGTTCGCGGTCCACGTATCGCCTTCCAGCACAACGTCCTTCGTCTCTCCATAGGCAAACGGCTCGCAGAGGAAGGTCAGCGCAAACTTATAGACGACCTGCCCCAAATCCTCCAGCTCGGAGGGATCATATAGCCGCCCGACGTAGGTCTTATCCGGCTCCCGCCACAGCGCGATGCGGTTTTTCCTGGACAGCACATAGGCGATCTGGCGCATCTGCGCGCGCGTCTTGCCCGTGCGCGTGTCGCAGTTCAGGCGCAGCGTGCGCTCGCCGTATTCATTCGAACCATAGTCATAGGCGCCGCTGCGTCCCGGCACGGTGATCTTGTGCGAGCGCAGCGGCGGCAGCAGCACGTCATAGGCGGTGATCCAAACGCCATACTCCTTGCGCATGTCCACGCCGCCAAAGGTGAAGCTGTAATCAAGCAAGGGACACACCTCCTCAGGGTCCATCGGTTCTATCCGCCATGATGAACGCAGGGCAGCCGGCCTCAATCCAGGCCGGGCCGCCGCAACGCTCATAGGGCGCGCCACAGCGGCGGTCGTTCCATCCGCAGCCTCCGCAACGCGGGGGCCGCCGCGCTGCTCAATGGGCCCGCACCCGCCAGCGGCGGCTCTATCGGCAGCCTCTAACGCAGGGCCTCGCCCCGATTAGGCTCCACCCCGCCGCGCATCATGCCGCGCCCGCCACAGCGGGGACTCCAATCCGCCGCCTCCAACGCGGGGAGCCGCCCCGATAAGGCCCCAACGCCTTCAACGCCCCTGCAA
>CAOKIU010000030.1 GCA_948468595.1 uncultured Christensenella sp. | reverse complement strand
GATGCGCTTTGAGGTGTATGGCGGCTTCAGCGCGCGCAGGTCCGGGGATGAGTTTTATACCCTGCTGCCCGGCATGCCCGACAAGAACGAAGCCCGGCAGGTGCTCCGGGAGATGTGGAATCTCATCACCACGAGCATGCTGGACGTGCCCGGCGGCCAGAAAGTGCGCGTGCGCGTATCGGGCGGCATCGCCTGGTATCCGGAGGATTCGCGCAGCTTTGAGGACCTCCTGCGCTACGCGGACTTTGCCATGTACTCCGGGAAGCGCTCGCGCAAGGGCGTGCTCCTGGACTTTAGCCCCTCTCTCTACGCCGACGAAGGCTTCCTGCTCAGCGGGCAGGAAAAGTTCAATCAATTGCTGGAAGAGGGCCTTATGAATTTCGCCTTTCAGCCCATTGTGCGCGCTTGCGACGGGGCGGTCTACGGCTATGAGATGCTGATGCGCTCGCAGCTGCCGGAGATCCGCTCGCCCTTGGAGATTCTGCGCTTTGCCCGCGCGCAGGGCAAGCTGTTCATGGTGGAGCGGCTTACGTGGTTTGGCTCCATGCGCGCCTTCTGTGCGGCGGCGGACCAAGGGATCATCCCGGAGGATGCGCACGTATTCATCAACTCCATCGCGTCGGAGGCGCTTTCGGAGGCGGATATGGAGCAGTTCGTCGGCCTGTTCGGGTCCCGCATCCCGCGCATCGTGTTGGAGCTTACGGAGAGCGAGCCGATGAACGCGGCGCTGACACAGCGCAAGCGCGATTTCATTCAGGCGCAGGGCGGGCAAATCGCCATCGATGATTTCGGCTCCGGCTATTCCAGCGAGTCTGTGCTCTTCTCCATCCTTCCCGATATTGTCAAGCTGGATATGTCGCTGGTGCGCAATATCCACCGCGAAAAGGGCAAGCAGGCGGTGCTGCGCTCGCTGATCCGCTACGCGAAAAAGGAGGGCATACAGGTGCTGGCCGAGGGTGTGGAGACCTATGACGAGCTGGGCGCGCTGGTGGAGTTGGGCGTGGATCTGGTTCAAGGCTACTTGATTGGCAAGCCTTCGCTGGAGGCGCCGCAGATTTCGCAGGAGACGCGCGCACGGCTCACCCAGATCTACGCGCAGCGCCATCGCCGGTAAGCAAAGGAGAATGGGTTTGTTTCGAAAAATTCTGGCACTTTTGCTCCTTGTGGGATTGATGACCGCGATAGGATGCGCGGCCGCGCCGGAAAGGGTGCGCCTCGTCCCTACGCCAACCATGCCCACGCCCTCGCGCGCCCCTTCCCCCATGCCCTCTCCCCCTGTTGACGCGAAGACGCCGGCGATCACGCCAGGCGCAACGCCGTCCACCACGGCAGCCCCAACGCCCTCCCCCTCGGCGACCCCCGAAGAAAGCGGAACGCAGCCGCCGCTGTTGGAGCGCGCCGCAAAAAAGCTGGACCTGGCGCTGGAGGAACTCCCCTGTGATCAACTCGTGTTGGCGGCGGCCTCCGGGACATCGTGCAGGATCTACGCCTATGAAAGGGACGCGAATGGGCTCTTTGTCAAGGCGATGAGCGCGCGGGGGCACGTGGGGAAAAACGGCGTTTCGAATAGCAAGCGCGAGGGCGACCTATGTACTCCGCAGGGGTGCTTTGCGCTGGGCTTTGCCTTTGGCCTGGGCAAAAACCCCAACCAAGACTACCCTTTTCGCGCGATAACGGAGGAGAGCTATTGGGTGGACGATCCAAGCTCTGCGCACTACAACCAATGGGTAGAAGGCGCGGAGGGCAAGGACTGGAATTCCGCCGAAAGGCTGTGGCGCGCCAAAACGGCCTACGCCCTAGCGGTAGCCGTGGAGTACAACTGGGGCAAGGACGCCGTGCCGGGCAAGGGGTCGGCGATCTTCCTGCACGTGGGTGAGGAGGCGACGAGCGGCTGCATCGCCATGAGCAAGGAGGACCTTGCGGCGCTGGTTCGCTGGCTGGACGCGGACGCTTCCCCGCGCATTCTCATTGTGGATGAGCCCTAAAGCGCCTCCCCTTTAGAACCTACAAGGGCCGTGGAAGACGCACAACGTCTTCCACGGCCCTATATGCTATCCGCGCAGCTTCTGCCGCATGGCGTGCAGGAAGAGATACTGCTGCGCGATGCCGCCATAGGCGCCAAAATGCGCCATGGCCAGCTTTTTCATCTGCGAGCGCGTGCCGGTGATGCCGTACCAATTGGTGAGGATGCGCTCCACCCAGGTATCCACGGGAAAGGCGGCGCGCTGTCCGCAGGAGAAGAGGAGCACGCAGTCCGCCACCTTTTCCCCTACGCCGCGAAACGCGCGCAGGGTGCGGCACGCTTCCTCATAGGGCATATGCCGGAGGGCCGCGCCGTCAAAGCCGTCCGCCATTCGCTCCGCCGCCTCCCAAAGAGAGCGCGCACGGTAGCCCGCGCCAATGGAATCCACCCAGTCCCGCCCCGCCTCCAGCACCATGCGCGGATCGGGAAAGGCATGCAGCCCGTTTTCATCCAGCGGGGCGATGCGGCAAAAGCGGTCTACAATGCCGGTGATGCGGGCGATGTTGTTGTTGGCGGAGAGGATGAAGCAACACAGTGTCTCATAAAAGGGCTGGTTGAGCACGCGAATGCCCGCACAATCGGTCATAGCGGCGCCGAGGCGCTCGTCCATGACGTCGCGCAGGAGCGCCGGATAATCGCTGTCCGCGTCAAAGTACTGGCGCCAAAATGCTTCGTCCTCGGGGAGGGCGCCCTCCAGCAAGAGCCCGCCCTCCTGCCGCCGCGCACAAACGGCGCGACCCTCGACGTTGCCCAGGTAAGCGCCATCTTCCCGCCTCTTCCAGCGAAAATTCTGTCCGCACTCAAAGGTGTTGTTCAAATCAATGTCTAACTTCTCTAAAAACAACATAGTTCTCACCCGTTTGTTCATAAAATCTCCCCCGGCATTTAAAAGGAGAGACGATGAACGTAAAAAAAGGGAAGGGAGCGCGCTCCCTTCCCTTCCACCCTTTGGAACTTGTCCATGCGGCGCCGCTTACTGCGCGGCGACTTCCTCCTTGGGGTAGACGCTCACCTGCTTGTCGTCACGGCCCTTGCGCTCGAAACGAACGATGCCGCTGGCGGTGGCAAAGAGCGTATCATCCTTGCCAATCGAAACGTTCATGCCGGGATGGATCTTGGTGCCGCGCTGACGGACCAGGATGTTGCCGGCCAGGACGAACTGGCCATCCGCGCGCTTCGGTCCCAGGCGCTTGGCCTCGGAATCACGGCCGTTGCGGGTGGAGCCCATTCCCTTTTTATGTGCAAAAAGCTGAAGATTCATCATGAAGTATTCCACCTCCGATCAGTTGTGGAGTATGCGGACGCACGCAGGCACGCCCGAAGAAATGTCCTCAAGGCCGATGATCATGGTCTCCAGAATGACCTGGGTCTCATGGCTGGGGCGCGGCACGATCACCTTTAAAATTGGACTCTCGCCCGCCTCCCATTGGGCCTTGGTACTGGGTTCAAAATGCTTCAGTCCCATCATGGCGGTCTGCGTGATGGCCGAAACCGCCGCACAGACGATGTCCTCCCCCTCCTCGGCGTAGCCCGTATGGCCCCACGCCGTAAAGCCGGTTATCCACTCCCCACGATGGGCGATCTCTACCGTCGTCATGGCCCTTGCTTAGGCAATGGTGATCTCAACCTTGGTGAAAGGCTGACGATGACCCGCTCTGCGATGGTAGTTCTTCTTGGACTTGTACTTGTAGATCAAGATCTTGGCCGCCTTGCCGTGCGCCAGCACTTTGCCGGTGACGGTCGCGCCTTCCACAACGGGCGTACCGATCTTCACCTCGCCATCGTTCTCCAGCATGAGAACTTCGAAGTTGACGGTCTCGCCTTCTGCGGCGTTGAGCTTCTCCACGAAGATCACATCGCCGTTCTGCACGCGGAACTGCTTTCCGCCGGTCCTAATAATCGCAAACATCCTTGGTAGCACCTCCTCTACCCAATCTCGCTGAAACGGGTTTATCCGCTGGGGATAATTGCCGACCCTGCTCAAGCGGCCTTTTGATTATAACACGGACAAGCCGGGTTGTCAATAAGATGCAAAGGCCCTTTAAGGGCCAAATCGCGTGCCTTGTCCAAAACTAAGTCAGGCGTTCCAGGCCCTCCAGCGCGTTCGAAGGTTCGGTGGAGACCTGAAAGCCCCCCGATCCCTTGCGCGCGTCGGGTAAGAGGTAGATTCCCCCCGCGCCCAGGCGGCGGACCTGGCAAAGCACGGCCTCGCTGGCGCGCACCACAATGCCCTCCGTGGTGCCGGAGGCGCGGATGCGCGCGACGTCGCGCAGCGCGCGCCGGGCGGTATGTTCCTCCTGCATCACGCGGCCCGTGCCCCCGCAGCAAGGACAGGGCTTTTCCAGGGCGTCGGAGAGGCGGCGGCGCATCTTCTTGCGCGTCATCTCCACCAGGCCCAGGCCGGTTAATCCCACCACGTTGGTCTTGTTGCGGTCCTTCTTCAGGGCCTCGCGCAGGGCCTCCACCACCTGGCGCTGATGGTCGGTGCTCTCCATGTCGATAAAATCGATGATGATGATGCCGCCCAGGTCGCGCAGGCGCACCTGGCGGGCGATCTCCTTGGCCGCCTCGCAGTTGAGCTGAAAGACGGTGTCCTGCAAATCGTAAGAGCCCACAAATTTTCCGGTATTGACGTCGATAACGGTGAGGGCCTCGGTCTGATCCACGTAGAGATAGCCGCCGTTTTTCAGCCAAACCTTGTGGCTGAGCGCCTTGTCCAGCCGGCTCTCGATGCGATAGGCGTCGAAAATGGGAATCTGGCCCTGATATTGCTCCACGCGGTCGGCAAGCTCCGGCGAGATGCGGCGCAGGGTCTCGCGCACCTGGTCGACGCTCTCTTGGTCGGCGAGCACAAAGCGGTCCACATCGTTGGTGAACAAATCGCGCACCGTGCGCGAGAGCAGCGCCTCGTCCCGGTGGATGCAGCAGGGCGCGCGGCGCACCTGGCCGTTCCGCTCCACCTCGCGCCACAGGGCGGTCAGGTAGGCGATGTCCGCAAGGAAGTCCTCGCCGTCCATGCCCTCGGCCGCGGTGCGCACGATCAAGCCCATGCCCTCGGGCTTGACGCGCTCGGCCTCAGCCTTGAGGCGCTGGCGCTCCGCGTCGTCGCGTATGCGGCGGGAGACGCCGACATAGTCCACCATGGGCACCAGCACCACAAAGCGGCCCGGCAGCGTGATGTGCGTTGTGATGCGTGCGCCCTTTGGCCCATCCGGCTCCTTGATCACCTGCACCATGATCTCTTGACCGGACTTGACCACCTTTTTGATGGATTGGATGCGCGCGGCCACGCCCTCGCCGAGGGCGCCGTCCTTGCCAAAGGCGTAGTCGCGCTGGTCCACCCCTGCGTCGCCCACGTAGAGGAAGGCGTTGCGGTCCGCGCCAATATCCACAAACGCGGCCTGCATGCCGGGCAGCACGTTTTGCACCCTGCCCTTGTAGATATTGCCCGCCAGCTTCTGGGCCCCCTCGCGCTCGAGGTAGAATTCGCACAGCTCCCCGTCCTCCATCACGGCCACGCGCGTCAGTTCTTTTTCCTGATCGATGATGATTTCCTTCTTGCTCATTTCTGTCCCAGTCCCGCTTCAAACAGCCCGACGCGGCCGCCGTCCTTTCCCTTGGCATAAAATCCCGTGCGCACCGCGCGGCAGGGCTGGCCGGGCGCGAGCGCGCCGAGCAGCAGGTCCGGCTTCAAGGCATTGGCGTTGTTCTGCTCCAAAATCATGTCGAGGGTGGAGGCTTCGCCGTCAAATGCGCAGTCGAGCGCATGCACCATTTGCCGAATATCCACCTGACGGGTCTTGGTCTTGCTGCGCTTTTCCATCAGGACGCTCGGCGCGCGCAAAAATGCCTCGACATTCGCGCGCAGGTCGACGCCCGGCACGCAGACGGTGTACCGCGCCTCCTGCATCAGCGCCATCAGGGCGGGAGCGCTGTCCTCGACCAGCCCCGCGCGGCGGACCTTGAGGCCATCGGGCAGGCAGGGGTTGAGGTCGTCTACAAAGCGCTCGGGCGCCACCTCCTGCTGAAGCTCCACATCCATGATTTCGCACAGGCTCTGGCAGCCCACCGACAGCGCGGTGGCAAAGGCGAGGTTGACGTGCGGGTTAAAGCCCTGGGAGTAGCGCACGGGAAGCCCGGCGCGCCGCAGGGCGCGCTGCATCGTGCTTTGCAAGTCCAGGTGAGAAAACCAGCTCATGCGGCCGGTCTTTTCGAACTCGGCGATCATTCGCATGCCGTGCACACCCCCTTGACAAACTGATTGATGCCGCAGCCATGGCATTTTTTGCGGCAGTCCGGGGAGGTTTCAGCATTGAGCGCCTTTTTCCACTCGCGCTTTAAAAACTCCTTGGTCACGCCCGCGTCGATGTGGTCCCAGGGCAGGGGCGCGTCCAAGTCGTACCGCTTATGGGCAAACTGCTCGCAGGTCAAGCCGCAATCGGCAAAGGCGGCCATCCATTCCTCGAACTTGAACTCCTCCGTCCAGCCGTCAAAGCGGCAGCCGCGCTTCCAGGCCGCCAACAGCACGCGGCCCAGCCTGCGGTCCCCCCGGGCAAATGCCGCCTCCAGGAAGGAGAGGTGCGGCTCGTGCCAATTGAAGGTGACCGAGCGCAGGTGCAGGCGGTCCCGCAGCAGGCGCTGCTTGCGCTGCAATTCCTCCATGGGATTCTGCGGCTCCCACTGAAAGGGCGTAAAGGGCTTGGGCACGAAGGAAGAGGCGCTCACCGAGACGCGCAGGCCCTTTTGCCGGACCTCCTTGGGCACGGCGAAATACTCGTCCAGCACCGCCTTGGCCATGGCGGCGATGCCCTCCAAATCCTCATCGGTCTCGGTGGGCAGTCCGATCATAAAGTATAGCTTGACGGCGCTCCAACCCTTTTGGAAGGCGTCGGATACGCTGGCGCGCAGCTGCGCCTCCGTCACGCCCTTGTTAATGACATCGCGCAGGCGCTGGGTTCCCGCCTCGGGCGCAAAGGTGAGGCCGGTTTTCTTGACGGCCTGGGTCTGTTCCAGGGTATCGCCCAGCACCGAATCAATGCGCAAAGAGGGCAGGGAGATGGCCACCTTATTGCAGCTATGCTCCTCCACCAGGGCGCGGGCGAGCTCCGGCAGATGGGAATAGTCGCCCGTGGAAAGGGAGGAAAGGCTCATCTCCTCATAGCCCGTGCTCTTAAGCAGCTTGCGGGCCAGACCGGTCAGGGTTTCCAGGCTGCGCTCGCGCTGGGGGCGATAGAGCATGCCCGCCTGGCAGAAGCGGCACCCGCGCGTGCAGCCGCGCGCAACCTCCAGCATCACGCGGTCGTGCACGATCTCGGTAAAGGGCACGATGATGCGGTCAGGGTACTCGGCGGCGTCCAGATCGGGGATGCAGCGCTTGCGCACGCGCGCGGGCACATCCTCGCTCAGGCGGCGCACCCCGGCAAAATCGCCGTTTTCCGCGTAAAGGGACTCGTAAAAGCGCGGAACGTAATAGCCCTCCAGGTTGGCCATCTCCAGCAAAAACTCCTCGCGGGAGCCGCCGCGCTGTTTCCAGGCGCGGTACCTCTCGCACAGCTCCACGATCTGCTCTTCCCCGTCCCCCACCATGAACAGGTCCACAAAATCGGCCAGGGGCTCGGGGTTAAAGGCGCAGGGGCCGCCGCAGACGACAAAGGGCGCGCCCGCGCGCTCCCGCTCCTCCCACGTCATGGGCACTTTGGCCAGGTCCAGCATGTTGAGGATGTTGGAATAGCTCATCTCGTATTGGAGAGTGAACCCGATGAGATCAAAATCCTTAACCGGGGTAAAGGTTTCCAGCGAATAAAGCGGCACATCGTGTTCGCGCATGGCCCGCTCCATGTCCGTCCATGGCGCAAACACGCGCTCGCAATAGAATGCCTCGCGCTTGTTCAGGATGTGATAGAGGATCTTCATGCCCAAATGCGACATGCCCACCTCATACGTATCGGGAAAGCAGAACGCAAAGCGCACTTCCGCCCGCTTTGGGTCCTTTTGAATCATATTGACCTCGCCGCCGGTATAGCGTGCGGGCTTCTGCACGCCCGAGAGCAGCGGTTCGATTGCGTCGTAAAGCATCTGTTCTCCTCCTTGCTCAATCCCTTTAATTTTACACAGGTCGGACGAAAACTGCAAGCACATCCGGTAAAGAATCGGCCCTTGGGAGAATGCAAAGCGCCCGCCTCCTCCCTTGCGGGGGAAGCGGGCGCGGGGCTAAAGCTAGCCCTCGACCACCTTGATGGCCTCCTGGTCGTCCAGGTCTGCGTAAAGGATTTTCATCAATCCCTCGGCATACCGGTCCAGCGTCAAAAAGCAGATGTCCACATACCGCTCAACCTCGTCCTGCGCGGGCACGCGGTCCTTTGCGTAAAGATAGGTTTTATAGCGGACCTCGCCGTCGTTTAGATCCAGCTCCAGATTGCCGTTGCGCATGCCGTAGTTGGCGCGCGCCACGTACCGGCAGGCCATATCCAGCTTGTCCTGCGGAACGTGGATCGGGAGCAGAGCGTAGGTTGTGATGCTATCCTCCCCGATGCGGACGAAGACCTTGACCGAGTCGATCTTCTTTAGCCTCATGGTGAAGGTAAACAGTTCTTTTTCCTCGTCAAAATGAAAGTGCCACTCCTGGCTCTGCAAATAAAACTGCACAGCGGACGCCAAGATGTTCATCGTCATCCCTCCTTCTGCCGCTTTTCGCTTCATTATACCTTTATGCGCTATTTTCGTCAATCGCGCAAGCGCGCGTCGGGAAAAAACAAGCGCCGGCGGCGGTCCCTATGACCGCGCGCCGGTATTCATTCATCCTATCACGAACAAAGGCCAGCGCTCGGCAGAGGCAGCTCTCACCTGCCGCGCGCCTTATTGTACACGCCGCCCAAAAGCTCGCCCTCCCAGGCCGACCGGGTGACGCGCAGATCGTCATCCACGTAGACGATGCGGTACATCGCCCCGGGGAGCAGCTTGGCAAAAACCTCGGCATCCGTGGCGTTTTGGCGCACGGCGATGGTGCGCACGGGCAGGACCTGGCGGCGGCGCAGCTCCGCCTCCCGCCCCGCCATGGTCTGCAAATAGGAAAACGGGGCGCCGCGCTTCTCCTGCCCCGCGGCAAAGACGACATAGGCGCCGCAGATGAGCAGCGTGACGTTGAGCTTGCCCAGATAGTGCATGGCGGCTAGGCCCAGCGCCATGATCACGACGCCCAACGCCACGCCCAGCCCCGCGGTGAGCCTCTGGGCGCGCGCGTATCCGGCGCGGCCGCGCAGCATCGCGCAGAGCATGCGGCCGCCGTCCATGGGATAGGCGGGCAGCAGATTGAACAACAGCAGCACGAGATTGATGTCCATCAGCCGCGCCCACAGGGCGAGGCGCTGCGGCAGGGCATAGGCCAAGCATCCGCAGATCATGGCCAGCAGGGCGTTGACCGCGGGCCCTGCCAGCGCCACCAGCACCGAGCGCCCAACGGGGAGCTGTTCCAGGCCGCGGATGCGCGCCACGCCGCCAAAGGGAGCGATTTCAATGCCCTCCACCACCGCGCCGCAGGCCCGGGCGCAAAGGGTGTGCCCCATTTCATGCAGGAACACGCAGGCAAGACCCGCCCACAAAAACGGGGAGCCGCTGATCAGGAAGCTCAGGGCGGCCAGGGCGATGAGCCAGGGCGAGAGGCGAATCCTGCCTAGCGCAGCCATTGATCCACAGGAACGTAGGTCTCCCCGTTCCGAACCACAATCTTGACCTGCATGGCCTCGCCGACCTTGACCGGTACGGCGACGCTCTGGCCTTCGTGAACGCGGTCGCCCGCCGCCACGCGCACACCCTGGAGCGGCTCGGCCGTGCCGGTCAAGCCGTTGTCATAGGCGATGGTGAGCTTATAGCCGCCGTCCTTGGACGCGACGACGCTCTCCACCTTGCCCTCTCCCCCGGCCAAAAGCGCGCCATCCCCCTCAAACCAGGCGCACTCCTCGCTTTCCAGCAAGAGCGCGGAGGATTCCAGCGGGGCGATGAGGCTCTGGTCCCCGGCGTTCCAGAACACCATGACGCTTTCGGGCACAAAGTTGCCCACGAACTCGAGCTTGCCAATGGAGCGCCCGAGCTCGACCTCGGTGGTGGCCGCGCTGCGAATGCCCTTCAGCGCAGCTTGCACAGGCTCGGCCTTGACCTGACGCAGGCCGAAAATGACCAGGAACAGCGCCGCGCAGACGCCGAGTTGGAGGAAAAAGTGGTTGGGATAATGCACCTCCTGCTTCCCCTCGCTCAGCCAGCGCTGATATTTTTTGACCGCTCTTGACAGCGCTTTGCTTCTCGCCAAAGAAAAACACCTCCATACAGCTTTGTACACTGTATGAAGGCGCCCTTCTTTATAGAACGGTCCTTTGCTGCCGCTTGACCACGTTCAAAACCAGGCCCACGGCCGCCAGGTTTGCCAGCATACTGCTGCCGCCATAGCTCAAAAAGGGCAGCGGAATGCCGGTGACGGGCATGATGCCAATGGTCATGCCGATGTTTTCGAAGATGTGGAAGAGGAACATGGAGGCGACGCCGGCCACAATGAGCGAGCCAAAGCGGTCCTTGACCTTATAGGAGAGGTAGAACAGGCGCAGGATGAGCGCGAAATACAGCGCCACGATGAGCAGGCAGCCAATAAATCCCACCGATTCGGCGGTGACGGAAAAGATGAAGTCCGTGTGTTTTTCGGGCACGAAGTCGAGCTGGCTGATGGCGCCCTCTTTAAAGAGGCCCTTGCCCGTGACCTGACCAGAGCCCACGGCAATCTTGGAATAGCGCACGTGATAGCCCGTGTTGGACGTATCGCGCGAGGGGTCCAGGAAGTTGAGCACACGGTCCTGCCGGAATTCGGAGAGGAAGGGCCAAACCGCCACGCAGGCCGTCGCCCCCGTAAGGCCCAGGCCCAAGATGATCTTCCAACTCAAGCCGGAGATAAAGAGCATCCCGGCAAAGATGGCCACAAAGACCAGCGCCGTGCCCACGTCGTCCTGGGCGATGACCAAGCCAAACGGAATGATAAAGTGCAGCAGCACGGGCAGGAAGTCCTTTAGCTTGAGAATAGGGCCGTTGTGGCGCGAAATATGCCAGGCCAAGGACACGATAATGGCGACCTTGCAGAGCTCAGAGGGCTGAAAGCTGCGGTTGCCTCCCAGCCAGGTGAACCACGCCTTGACGTTGCCGCGGCCCGCGCTATGAAACAGCACCAACACCAGCAAAAGCAGGGCGGCGCCATAGACATACACCGCCAGCTCGCCGTAAATGCGGTAGTCAAAGATCATGACCAGAACGATGGCCACAACCCCGGCGCCCACCCAGGCCAACTGCCAGTAAAAGGAGTTGCTCGTCAATCGGGACAGGACGGAAAACAGGCCTGTCCCCTCGCCGCCGGCGTAGGGGTCCATGGTGGCGTTGGCAACGGAGATCAGGCCGATGATCACCAGCGCGGCCGTAATGAGCACCAGCGGCCAATCCAGCTTCCCGCGGCTGCGGTCCGCAAGGGATAAATATCGATGTCTGCTTCTGAGCATAGCGTCCTCCTCACCCTAGCTATATAAACGAAGCCGGGGGCGGTTTGTTCTTGCGGCCTCGCGCTTCCCGACGCCTTATCATAGCACAGTTCGCCGCTCAGTTCAACGCCGCAAGCGGATCGCCCGCCGCCGCGGCGCGCCGTTCAGACAAAAAGCGCGCCCCGCCGCGTGGATTCCAGCCCTTTTGCAGGTCAGCGGCGTCAGTCCCGTGTATTGAGGGGTCGCGGCCGTGCCAAAGACAATCCCGGCTGTATCTTGGGCAGAGCGTAGCCCGGCAAATTGACCGCGCCGATGTCCAAGCCGGTCCCAGCCCACACAGCAGGCAAAGCGTCGCCGGCGCGGACACGCCAAGTCCTAGCCATCCCAATGAGGACACTCGCTTAAAGCGGACTTGCGCCGCGGCGGCGCAACCCCGCTATCTCCGCTGCGCCCGATCTGCCAGTGCAAAACGAGATTGCATCCCACGACAAATTCTGCTATGCTACAGAGAGAGAATACGGCCAAGGAGGGTTCACCTATGCAGAACTTCAAAGCATACGAGCAGAGAATGGATTCCGGCGCGGCGCAGGTGGTGCTGGAGGGACCGGGCGTGCAGCTGCACATCGCGCCCAAGAGCGGATTCAAGCTCTACTCCGCGATTTATGAGAACCGGCAAATGCTCATGCCCACGGACAGCCCGCTGGAGGGCTCGGCGGCAAACGGCGTGCCCATCCTCTTCCCCTTCCCCAACCGCACGCGCAACTGCCACTATACCTACGGCGGACACGAGTGCGACGTGATGAAAAACGGAGAGCCGCGCTACCTGCACGGCATGATGATCGACGAGGAATTCACCTACAATTACGGAGTGACGGCGGACAGCGCTTGGTGCACGGGCGTGGCCTCCATCACGCCGGACAAGGAGTATTTTTCCAGCTATCCCTTCCCCTGCACGCTGAAGCTGACCTACACCCTCTCCGGGGAGGGACTGCGCCTGGAATACAAGGTGACCAACGACGGCGAAGAGACGCTGCCCTACGGCTTTGCCATCCACCCCTACTTTGACAAGATGGGCGACCCCGACAGCATCACCATCACGGTGCCCTGCGACCAGCTCTACGAGGCGAGCGAGGCGCTGCCCACGGGGCGGCTGCTGGACGTGGAAGGGCAGATGGACCTGCGCCCCGTCGCGCCGGAGAAGGAGAAGCGCAAGGGCCTCTTCTCCCACGAAGGGGAAGGCGCGCCGTGCCTGAGCCGCCACAAGGTGGGCGATTGCTTCATCGATCATGTGTACACGGGCCTGGATTCCTCCAAGTGCGCGCTCATTCACTACGAAAAGCTGGGATTGATCCTCAAGCTGCGCGCCAGCGACGAGTTCAAGAACATGGTCGTCTACACGCCCGCGGGCCGTCCCGGCTTCTGCTTGGAAAATCAGACCAACGCAACGGACTTCCTCAACCTGCACGCGCAGGGAATTCCCACGGCGAACATCCTGGAGCTGCCCGCCGGCCAGACCCGCGGCGGTTACATCGAACTGACCGTGAGCAAGGACTAAAGGACGGAGAAAAAGGCCCCTCCCACATGGGAGGGGCCTTTTGGGCGCTTGCGCGGTTTTTTTATCCCTTGGCCAGTTCGGCAATGAGGTCTGCGCAGCGTTCAATGCCAATCGCGCCGCTGTCCAGGCTGAGGTGGTAGTTCTGGCTCATGCCCCAGGTCTGGCCGGTGAAGTGCTTGTAGTTGACGGCGCGCTTCTTGTCCTTGTCCCTGAGGCGCTGCTCGGGGCTCTTCTCGCTCTGGCCGTAGAGGCGGACGATGCGCTCAGCGCGGAAGGCCATATCCGCATGGATGAAAACGTGCAGACAGTCCTTGCGCTCGCGCAAGATGTAATCGGCGGAGCGGCCCACGATGACGCACGGCTCCTTCTCCGCGATTTTTTGGACGACCTCCCGCTGGATGCACCAAAGGAAATCCGTGGCGGACATTCCGCGCATGATGCCCGGCGTGCCCGGAACGTTGAAGGCGTAGGCCAGCGCGCTGGCCGCTGGCGCCTGCTCGCCGTGCTCCTCGATGTACTGCGCGTCAAAGCCGCTTTCCAGGGCGATTTGCTTGACCAGCTCCTTGTCATAATAGGCCACGCCCAGCTTCTGCGCCAAGAGCTTGGCGACGCTGCGGCCGCCGCTGCCGAACTCCCTGCTGATGGTGATGATGCGTGCGTTCATGCGCGTCTACCTCCTTTGATCCGGTGCGTATCGTCGCGTCCTTCCTGCGATTGCCGGCGCTCGAAACGGCGGCCGGCGCAGGGGAAGAAGGCTGGCGAGCGGCGCGCTTAAGGGAATGCTCCGGCCCCGCCGCCTTGCCTTTGTACCAGTATAGCACGATTGCGCCATGCCGAACAGAGGCAGGACGAGCGGTTGAGCAAATAATCGGCGCTAGGGCAGCCCCACGGGATTGCTGTGGCCTTGGATTGGCGCAAGCGCTCAGACGTAATACTGCGCCTGCGCGTCGAACATGCGGCGGTAGAGGCCGTCGGTGGCCAGCAGTTCCTCGTGGGAGCCGAGCTGAGTGACGGCGCCGTTTTCCATGACGGCCACGCGGTCGCAAAACTTGCAGGAGGAAAGGCGATGGGAGATGAAAATCGCCGTCTTATCCTGGATGAGGTCGTTCAGACGGCCGTAAACCTCCGCCTCCGCGATGGGGTCCAGGGCCGCCGTCGGCTCGTCCATGACCACGATGGGGCTATCCTTGTAAAGGGCTCTGGCAATGGCCAGCTTCTGCCGCTCGCCACCGGAGAACTCGACGCCCTCTTCGTCAAACAGCCGGTAAATGGAGGTTTCCGCGCCTCGGGGGCAGGCATCCACGGCCTCCTTCATGCCCGCTTTGGCCAGCGCGTCCCGCATTCGCTCCTCCTCCCCCTCCCCGATGCACAGGTTCTCGCGCACGGAAAAGGCCAGCAGCTTAAAATCCTGAAAGACGACGGCCAATTCGTCCAGGTAGGCATCCCGGTCAAGGGCGGAGATGTCGCGGCCGTTGAGGGTGATGCGGCCGGAATCCGGGTCGTAGAGCCGCAATAGGAGCTTGATCAGGGTGGTCTTGCCCGCGCCGTTCTCCCCCACGATGGCCAGCTTCTCGCCTCTGCGCAGCGTCAGGTGGAGGTTCTGTAGCGTGGGATGCGCGGCGTGCGGATAGGTGAAGCACACATTTTCAAAGACGACCGCCGCTTCCTCCGTCGCCGTGGGAACGGGCTCCCGGCCGCGCCGCAGGAGATCGGGCAAGTGCATGTACGCCGTATAGGGGGCGATCAGCCGGAGCGCGGAATAAACATTCATCAGGGATATGGCCGTGGTGAGCAGCGCGCCGGTAAAGCTGACGGCTGCGCCAGAATACAGGACAAAATCCCCAATGGACAGGCCATGCAGAACCGCCTGCGCCACCAGCGCCGCGTAGATGAGGGCCATTTGCGCCTGGCTGAGCATGGCCTGAACGACTCTGCAATGCGCCTGCGTTCGGTACTCCACCTGCACGCTTTCCCACATTCCGCCCAAGGTGTTCGTGATTTTCCCCGTGAGCATTGACTGCGCATCGTAGAGGCGGACATCCTTGGCGTAGGAAAAATCAATGGTGAGGCCGACCAAGTAGTTATATACGCGGTTGGTATCCCCCATGCGCAGCGTCGCGCGGTTCTGCGCGTCCATCTGGCGGCGCAGAATGAGCAGGGTGAGACCGACCGTGACGACAATGGAGCCCAACACCCAGATCTCCATGCGCAAAACCACCCAAAGCATTCCCACCATCGTCAAAAACGCAGGCAGGCCGTCGCGCAGAGCCCATCCAAACGCGCCCGAAAAGCCCCCCTGGGTCATGCGCCCTTGCCGGAATTGCTGAATCAGGGTCAACGTCTCCGGGCTCTCGAGGTAGGGATAGTCCATCTTCAGGGTCTTTTCCCCCATGAGCTTATCGGTGAGCTGGTCAAACTTGTCGTTCTCGCGGTCGCGGCGCAGGGCAAGCAGGCCCCCCACCCAATAGAGCAGGCCGGACAGCACCGCGGCAAGCACAGCCAACAGAGCCAAGCGCAGAGGGTCGCGCCCTCCCGCGATCTCGTCGAGCACCAGCTTGGGCAGGAACACGGCCACAAAGGGCTTGGCGGCCTCAAACAGGCCTGCGGCGAACAGATAAAACAGGAAGCTGGGCTGATGGCGCGCCATGAGCATCAGCGCATAGCACGCGGTGTGCAGCGTGGCCCTAAAGCCGAACCGCTGCTCTTTTTTTGTGCGGTTTGTTGCGGTCACTGTACTTCTCCCCCCTGTGGATGGTTTTGCACGGGGCCTGAGCCCCTTAATCGCGCGGATAAACCTCAGGCGATGTGCTCGCCCTCCTCGCGCTGGTAATACTGCGCCTGGACGCGGAATAGGCGCGCGTATTCACCGTTTAGGCGCATCAGCTCCTCGTGTGTGCCGCTCTCGCGGATGCGGCCGCCTTCCATGAGGATGATGCGATCGCAAAAGCGCGTGGACGAAAGCCGGTGGGAGATGAAGACCGCCGTGCGGCCGTCCACAAGGGCGGCAAACTGCTGGTAAAGCGCGGCTTCGGCCAAGGGGTCCAGGGCGGCGGTCGGCTCGTCAAGCACCACGACGGGCGCGTCCCGGTACAGCGCGCGGGCCAGGGCGAGGCGCTGGTTCTGCCCGCCGGAGAGCTCCACGCCGTCCAAATCGACGTTTTTGAGCAGCATGGTATCCATTCCAAGGGGCAGGGAGGCGATCTTTTCCCAAAGCCCCGCGCGCTTTAGGCATTGCTCCACGCGCTGCCGGTCCACAAGCGGCGCCGGGCACATGGCCACGTTCTCCGCAACGGTCATGGCCAGCACCCGCACCTCCTGAAACAGCGCGGAGAACAGGCGGAAATACGCCTCCCGGCCGATGCGCGAAACGGGCGTGCCGCAGACCAAGACCTCGCCCTGGGTGGGCGAATACAGGCCGGTGAGCAGTTTGACCAGGGTGGTCTTGCCCGCGCCGTTGAGGCCCACCACCGCCAGCTTTTCCCCGGGCTTGATCTCCAGGCAAAGGTCGTCCAGAGCGGCCTTGCCATCCGGGTAGCGGAAGGTGACGTGGTCAAACCGGAAGGAGACGGGGCGCTGCGCGGGGCAGGGCTCGGCCCCGGACGGCGCGGGCGGCATGGACAGGAAGCGGCGGGCATGATCCACCCTTCGATTCTCCACGCGCAGGCGCGCCACCTCGCCCAGGAGCTGGTTGAGCTGCGCGGAAAAGGATGCCACCGCCGCAAAGTACATCGCAAAGTCGGAAAGCGGCATCTCCCCCCGCAAAATGCGATCGATGAGATAGAGGTACACCACGCCTTCGCGCAGGAGCACAAACAGGCCCTCGGTCAGCACCCGCGGCACGTGCGCCGCCTTGAGCCGCCGCTGCACGCCGTCGCGGGCGCGGCGCAGCGCATCGTACTTTTGAAGCAGCCAGCGCTCCATTCGGTAGAGCCGCACGTCCTTGCCGTAGGAAAAATCCTGCGCGGTGTCGTTGAGGTAGTTCCACTGGCGGCTCAGCCGGGCAAGCTTTCCCTGCTGTGCATCCTCCGCCGCCCGGGCGCGCTTGGACAGCGCAAAGGACGCGGCCGCGCCCAGCAGAACGAGCAGGAGGATCGCCGGGTGCAGCAGCACCAGCATCCCGGCAAGGCCCATTAGCGACAGCAAGCGGCCGGTGTTTTCAAATACAATGTGCATCACGCCCTCAAAGCCGATGCTATTTGCCCAGAAGGCATCCTGGCTCAGCCGCACGCGCTCCAATACCTTCGGGTCCTCCGTATCGCAGAAGTCCATCGTCATCAACCGCTCATAAAAGGTGCAGGATACTTTTATGCGAATGTTGACGGCGTGGTCGTCGAACATGGAGCGGGCATAGGACTGCGCGCCGGCCAGCGCCATGCCCATGAATGCAAACGCAGCCGCGCGCACAAGTAACGGCGCGAGTGCGCTTCCTTCCTCCAGCCCTGCCACCATCACCTTGGGCAGCAGCACCGGGACAAAGGGCAGCAGGGCGCAGCAAAGGGTATACAGGGCGAACAAGCCGAACACCCTGCGTTCATGCTTGGCGCATCCCCGTATGATAAACCTGAGATTTTCGAGCAGCGGCGCGCTTTGGGTGGACGCCATATCCGTCGCCTCCTTGCGATTGTGTTTCTAATGTTTTCCTGTGTTGCAAATAGTATAAGCCCATTCTTCAAATATGTCAATATCATCTATTAAAATATTCAATATTTCCATTTGAGCATTCCCTGCAAAAGAGCGCGCGCAGGCTTAGCCTGCGCGCGCTCTCCACCGCGGGATATTTATTTTCGCTTTGAACCGCCGGCGGCCTTGGAAAGGATACCGGAGCCGAAGGAGTAAGAGGATTTCTCCCGCTCGGCTTGCGCCGCCAGCGCCGCGCCCACCATCTTGTCGATGAGCTGCGCAAAGGAAATGCCCATGGGCTCAAACAGATAGAAGGCCAGGGAACCGGGAATGGTGTTGACCTCGTTGACGTAGACCTTGCCTTGCGCCTTGTCGAGGATATAGTCCACGCGCACCACGCCCTTTAGGTCCATGACGTGGAAGATCTCCTCCGTCATGCGCTGAATTTCCGCCGTCATCTCCTGGGAGATCGGCGCGGGAACCTTGCGCGCGAGCTGCTGCATTCCGTCCTTCGCGCCGCCCTTGGCGCCCCGCTTGGCGCCCTTGCCGCCGCGCATGTACTTTTCGTCAAAGGTGAGGAACTCCTCCCAACTGACGGGCATTTCGCACACCGAGGGCGTGACGTCGCCGCCAAAGCCCACGGCCGCGCAGTTGACCTCCTCAATCTGTTCCACGCCCACCTCCACCAGGATGCGGCGGTCAAAGGAGGCCGCCACGTCGATGGCCTCCGCAAGGCCCTGGCGGTCCTTCGCCTTGGAAATGCCGATGGAGGAGCCCAGGTTCGCGGGCTTGACAAAGGCGGGATACCCCACCTCCTTTTCCACGCGGTCGAGGATGCCCTCGCGGTCGCGCTGCCAATCCGCGCGCTCAAACCAGCACATATCCAGCACCGGCAGCCCGCAGCCGCGGTAGATGAGCTTCATGGCGATCTTATCCATGCCCGTTGCCGACCCCAGCACGCCCGAGGACGTGTAGGGCACGCCGTAGAGGTCCAACAGCCCCTGCACGGTGCCATCCTCGCCGTTCATGCCGTGGAAGGCGAGCAGAGCGCAGTCGATCTCGGTGATGACGGCGTTGCCGCCAAAGAGCCCCTGCTTGGTGCGCACCAGGCGCGCCTTGCCCTCCCGGGAGGGAACGATCATGCAGGGCGTGACCTTTCTTTCATCAAAGTGGGTGTAGAAGTCCATCTTGCGCAGGGCGTCGCCCGTAAACCAGCGGCCCTGCTTGTCGATGTAGACGGGAAAGACGTCGTACTTGGCGGGATCGGCGTTGTCCATGGCCTGCACGCCGGTGATGATGGACACATCGTGCTCGCAGGCGCGGCTGCCGAAGAGAACGAGAAGCTTCATCCTTAGCACCTTCTATTCATTGTAATTGTCGGGAAGATCGTTTTCAAAGAGCACCACGTCGCCGGGGCGGCCGGTCTTGGCAAGGAAATCGGTGGCCTCTTCCAGAGTACTCACGCGCAGCACATTGTCCGCGGCAAAGCCCGCCTCCAGCAGGCCCTCGTAAATGGGCTGCGTGCGCTTGAGCCCCACCAGCACGGCAATATCGCAGGCGGCGGCCATCTGCCGGCCAAAGGCGCGGTGAATCTCCGCCTCCATCTCGCCCAGCTCCACCATGCCGGGGGTGACGCAGATGCGGCGGCCCGGGAAGGCGGAGAGCACCTCCATGGCGGCCTTGGCGCCCTCGGGATTGGCGTTGAAGGCATCGTCGATGACGGTGACGCCGCCATTGCCCTGGATGAGCTGCAAGCGATGCTCCACCGGCGTCAACTTGGACATGCCCGCCTGAATTTGCGCGGGGGTGAGGCCGAGATGCAGGGCGGCCGCCGCGCACAGCACGGCGTTTTGGATGTTGTGCCGCCCAAGCAGCGGGGTGGAGCAATCGATGCTGCCCTTGGGCGTGACCAGGGTAAAGGAGGAACCCTCGTTGGTCACGCGGATGTTCTCCGCCCGGATCGGGCAGGTATCCGCAAGGCCGGCGAGCGTCTTTTCCACGGTGGCCTTTTCATACAGGGTTTCGCACCAAGCGCCGTCGGCGGCAAAGAAGGCCGCGCCGGACTGCGGCAGGCCCTCGATCAGCTCGTACTTGGTGGCGGCGACGGTTTCAATGCTGCCAAAGGTCTCCAAGTGCTGGGGCCCCACGCTGGTCAGGATGCCGATTTCCGGGTGAACCAGGTCCACCAGCTCCGCTATGTCGCCCTTGTGGCGCGCGCCCATCTCGGCGATGAATACCTCGTGCTCGGGCTTGAGCTGCTCGCGCACGACGCGGGTGATGCCCATGGGCGTGTTGAAGGACGAGGGCGTGAGCAGGGTATTGTACTTCTCCTTCAGCAGCGTGCCCAGGATGAACTTGGTGCTGGTCTTTCCAAAGCTGCCGGTGATGCCGATCTTGATCAGGCCGGGATTCTCCTGGAGCCGGCGCTGCGCGTCCCGGAAGTAGCGGCGGTTGATCGCGCTTTCCAGCGGCTGGGCAAGGCGCGCGGAAAGGGCCAGCGCCCAGACCCAGGCCGCGGGCAGGACAAAGGGCAGGGCGCGCAGCTGCACCACGTAATCCCCCGCGACATCCACCAACATGAACACAACCGCCCACAGCGCGCAGTGGATGGCCATCAGGCGCCACACCCGCTTGGTGAGCACCAGCTTCTTTTTTGCGGGGCGGCGCTTATAGAGCGCGAAGGAAACGGCCCCGCCCGCCAGCGCCACAACGCTTGAAAGAAGATACGTCCACGCGCCCGCAAAGAAGGACAGGAGCATCATCGCCGCCAGGGAAACAATGCTCACCACCATGCCCTTGGCATAGGCGCGGTTTTTGTTGGCGGCGATCCACCGGGCGTAACCATCCAATTGGTAGCTCTCCAATTGCAGCATGTGCGCGTATTCCGCGCAGCCCAGCAGCATGGACGCGGTCAGCAGCAGTACCGGAACAATCATATTGATAAAATCCAGCATACATTCCTCCTACTTTATTTGCGCGGCGGAGCGCTTCTTTATACGCGGTTAAGCACACAAAGCCCGCATGCCTAAGACACGGCGGCGGGCGGGAAGAGATATGCCTCCAAGATGCGCAGGAAGTCGCCGCACTGATCCAGATAGGCAAAGTGTCCCGCGTCTTCCAGGACGATCAGCGCCGCGCCGGGGATCTCCCTTTCCATGCGCTCGCCCATGTACAGGGGCGTGGCGGTATCGTTCCGCCCCCAAACCAACAGCGTTTCCGCGCGGATGGCGGGCAAGCAAGGGCCCAGGTCCTGCTCCACGACCTTGACAAAGGTGGCGCGCATGCCGGGCGTCAGGGCCCTGTAATCGGCGGAGCCAAACCGGCCGCTGAGCCTTTGGCGCAGTTTCGCGCCGCCGGGCGCCAGGTAGGTCAGGCGCTTGAGCAGCTTAAAGGCATAGGTCTTGACATAGTATTTCGCGCCGCGCCGCGGTTTGAGTCCGGCGCAGCCCGTCAGCAGCAAACGCCCCACCAATTCCGGCCGCGAAGAGGCGAGCAACAGCGCCACGCGGCCGCCAAAGCTGTGGGCGACAAGGTCGCACCCCGCGATGCCCAGCCGCTCGATCAGCTCGGCGGTAAATGCGCAGTATTCCGTGACCGACCAGCCGCTCTCGGGCGGAAACCCGCTGCCGCCGTGGCCGGGAAAATCCAGCACCGTGACGCGGCAGCGCGCCTTGAGGAAGTTCTTAACCGGCAGCCAGCTATCCACGCTGCCCCCCCAGCCGTGCAAAAGCAGCACGTCCCGGCCCTCTCCCTCCTGAATGTAGTGGCAGGCAACGCCGCCAATTGTGATCTCCATTCCTCATCCTCCCAGCTCTTCGATGTATTCTGTAAGAATGCGCATCCCCTCTTGGATGCGCTCGGGCGTCAGGCGAGAAAAGCCCAGCCGGATGCAGTTTCGCCCCCGGCCGTCCGGGTAAAAGGCATCTCCCGGCGCGTAGAGCACGCCGCGCTCCTTAGCGCCCTCCATTGCCGCGCGCAGGTCCAGGCGCTCGGGAAACTCCACCCAGGCGGAAAACCCGCCCTCGACCTTGACCCAGCGCGCGCGCCCGGCAAAATAGCGGTCCAAGGCGTCGTAGAGCGCGTCCAGGCGCTCGCGGTAAAGCCCGCGCGTGCGCTTGATATGTCGGTCCAGGCTGCCCTCCTTGCAGAACTTTAGCAGCGCGGCCTGCAATAGAGGTGGGGTATGGATGTCCTGATTATACTTTTCATGGACGAGGTAGCGCGCAAGGGGGCGGGGCGCAACCACCCAGCCCACGCGAATGCCGGGAAAGAGCACCTTGGAAAAACTGCCCGCGTACACGACGTTGCTCGAGCCGCTCAGCGCCTTGATAGCGGGATGGCACTCGCCGCGAAAGCGCAGCTCCTCATTGAATCCATCCTCCAGGATGGGCACGTCGCGCGCGCGGCAAAGCGCGAGAATCTCCTGCCGGCGCCGGAGGCTCATGTTCCGGCCGGTGGGATTGTGATAAGTGGGAATGAGGTAGACCAGGCGAATCTCCCCCTGCTCCATGGCGGCAAGGAGCGCGCCGGGGAGCATGCCCTCCTCGTCGCAGTCGATAGGCACGGCGCGCGCGCCACGCGCGCGCAGCAGGCCCAAAAAGCCGTTGTAGGTGGGCGCCTCCACCGCCACGCGCTCCCCGGGGGCAACGAGCGCCTGCACCACCAGGCCCGCGCCCTGGCGAAAGCCGTTGCAGATGAGCACCTCCTGCCCGTCCATGCGCAGCCCCTTGCCCGTCAGGTATGCGTGCACATACTCCCGGAAGGGCTCGTATCCGCGCGTATAGCCGTAGGCCAGCAGCACGCTGCCTTCGTCGACCATAACGGCGTTCAGCGCGCGGCGGAAGGCGTCGTTTTCAAAGGCGTGGTAGTCCGGCGCGAGCGAGGAAAAGGAGATCACCTGCCGGTTTCCCAGGTCCACGCGGCCCTCGTGCTCCCGAAAGAGCGCGTAATCGCGGATCTCGGGCGTGACGCGCGCCTCCCAGTCAAAGGGCAGATCGCGCTCCCGCTCCATGGGCGCGCGGCGCTCCAATGCAAAAGTGCCCTGGCCGCTTACAATGCGGGCAAGACCCTCGCCCTCGAGCATGCGATAGGCCTCCTCCACGGTGTTGCGGCTGACATGCAGAAGGGCGGCAAGCTCCCTGGCCGACGGCAGGCGCGCGCCGGGCGCGATGGCGCCGGAGAGCAGCCGCTGGCGAAGCTGGTCACGAAGCTGCAAGTACAGCGGACGCCTTTCCTCGGCCGAGAGCTGAATGTCCACGCGCGCACCTCCTCGTTTCACTTCCTCTATTCTATATGCTCGACGGCAAAAAGGAAAGTGCCACGAATGAGAAAAATATGCAAATTTGTGGTTGCCTGTAAAAAAAGAACCTCGGCCCGCCGCAAATGCGCCCGGCGAGGCGAAGTTCCTCTTTGACATCCCGCGCGCACGGCCGGGGCTACTGCTCCATCTGGCGGCCGATAAAGCCGGCGGCGGTTTCGGTGACCTTGATTTCCGTCTCGCCCATGTGCGCGTCGCTTTCCTTGCTCAGCAGTATGACCGCGCCGACCGCGTCGCCCTCGACAAGGATGGGGGTGATGACCTGGGAGGTATAGGGACTGGGGGTCTCCTCACCGGCGACAATGGGGATGAGCTTGCCGTCCCGCGCGTTGATCGCCACGGTCTGGCGCTTCTTGAGCACGGCCTCCATCTCCTGGCTGATGTTCTTGTCCTGCAATTCCTTGCGGGCGCTGCCGGAGGCGGAGATGATCTGGTCCTTATCGCAGATGAGCGCTACATGCCCCAGCGCGCGCACCAGCGACTCGGTATACTCCTTGGCAAACCCCGACAATTCTCCAATGGGAGAGTACTTTTTGAGAATCACCTCGCCGTCGCGGTCGGTAAAGATCTCCAGCGGGTCCCCTTCGCGGATGCGAAGCGTGCGGCGGATCTCCTTGGGAATGACCACGCGGCCCAGTTCATCTATGCGTCTTACGATTCCTGTTGCTTTCAAGAGCCAAGCCTCCTTATTTCGACTAACCTTTGCACGCTTAGATTTTACAGCGCTGCCTTTTTCTATGCAGTCTTGGAAGCGTCGGAAGAATTTGTCTTCCCTTCCGCCGATTAAGAGCGCATTGTACGTGGCGCATGGCTCTTGAAAGCAAAAAATTGCAATTTAAATCGCACAGACCCCGCTCGCCGTAAGCGGGCGGGGTCTGTGCGCCTAACAAAGCTGGCGCGGAATCTCGCTGCGCACCAGGAGCGGGCTGATCTCCACGCGCACGGGCGCGCCCACCCCGGCGGGAACGCCCGTCAGGTCCAGCAGCATGTGGTTCATGCCGATCTTGCCCAGGATGGGCACGAACCGCTCCCCCACGCGCACGCGCGCCGCGCCCCCGCCGCGCATGACGCGCAACAGGCAGCGCGCAAGGGTTCCGAGCGAGGGTTGGCCATGGTCGGCGCCGGTCAGAAAAGCGCCGTCGGCATAGCCCACGCGGACCAGGCCCACCAGCGTATCTCGCTTTAGGCGAACGCGACCGTCATGGCCCACGGTTTCGCCGCGAAAGTGCAGCCGGGTTTGGAAGATCTGCGCCTCCATATAGACGGCGTTTTCAAACTCGGCGGCAAGAGGGCCCGCGCAGCGGCCCAGCAGCAGCGAGCCCACGCGAATGGCGTCTAGGCCCAGATCGCCCACCCCCGCAAAGGCGCGGCTGGCGCAGGCGTGCGTCATGCCGCAGTCCAAGCCCATGCCCCGCAGGGTGGAGAGCGCCTGCTCAAACCGGGCGAACTGGCGGCGGATGTTGCGCAGGTAGGCGCGGGATTGGGTGGCAAAGTGGGTATAGCACCCCTCCAGCTTGAGGCCCCGCACGTCCTGGGCAACGGCCGAAAGATCGTTCCAGGCGTAGCCGTAGCGGCCTAGGCCGGTGTCGAGCTTCAGGTGTACGCGGGGCGTGCAGCCCGCGCGCGCTCCCGCGCGGCGCAGCGCGTCCGCCTGTTCCCCACCGGCCAGCATGAACACGATCCCGCGCCGGATCAGCTCCAACAGGGCTTCCTCGTTTTGCTCGGGCGTGAGCAGCAAAATGTCCTCCCCTTGGGACATGCGGCTCAGCCGCAGCGCCTCCCAGGGGGTTGCCACCGCGTAATAGTCGATGCCGCACCGCTTGAGCACGGCGTAGGCGTTGCCAAGGCCCATGCCGTACCCATCCTCCTTAATCACCGCAATGATGCGCTTATTGGTATGGGCGCGGATGCTCCCGACGTTGTGCACAATGGCAGACTCCCTGATCTTCAGCGTTGTCACCCAAAGGTTCCCCCTTAATTCCCAATTGATACAATTGAGTTTAGCAGGGGGTTATTTCCGTGGTTTCGCGTGGATATTGCCGAACTGTTTCCGCTCAAAATTCCAGGATGACGACGGTATAGAGCGCCGCGGGGTATTCATCCTCCAAATAGCTGTTTTCCATGACGAGCTCCGCCCCCTCGTTTTTGATGAAGATGAGAATCTGCTTTTGATCCTGCGTCACGCGCACGTCATAGATGCTTCGGGTGGTCTGATACAGCAGCCGCCGGCCGCTGACCGGGGCCGCCGCATCCGGCAGGAACTGATACAGGTAGACGCCGCTGGACCCCTCCTCGCCGTGCTCGACGGTGATGATGTGCTCTTCATCCGGCGTGATCTTCATGTCAATGTACACATTGGAGGCCAGCGCGTTTAAATAGGTGACGCGGCTGCCGCTGCTGACCAGAGGGACGATGCGGTCGCCCCCCACGCTGATTCCCGCAATGTACTGGGGCGTCACCTGGATGCTGAAGACGTAATCTCGCTCCAATAGGTGCTCATAGGAGGCGTTCTCCTGCTGAAGATAGGCGCCGCTGCCGCACTCCACCAGCACCGACGCGCTGCTGTCGTACTTTTTGTAGAGCGCCAGCAGCTTGCTGCCGTCGTCGGTTACGAACACGTCTTCGTAGCAGAAGGCGCTCAGGTCCATCGACTTGTACGCATACTCCACATCTCCGTTGATCTCACCCTTTAGGTCCAGCACCGTGCTTCTGCTGCGGGTATCGGCGCGGCAGCGGATGACGCTGGTCAGGGGCAGGCCGCGAAAGAAGATGTTCTCAAAATAATACTCAACGCCCGGAAGGCCGCCGTAGCGCTCCTCCTCTCTGCGGTAGATCCGATCGTTGTCGTTGACGGTGAACCAATAAAAAAAGTACGCGCCGTCCCCGGACCAGGCGAAGTCCAGCATCAGATAGGGTCCGGGGTTTACGTAGTCGGCGATCACGTGCTTTTCTCCCGTCGCCACGTCGTAAAGGGTCAGGAAAATATACTGCCCCTTCTCGTCAACGCTGTCGTAGAGGGCGTAGGCGCCGTCGGGCGAGAGGAGCAGGCGGTTGTAATCGATGACGCCCAGCTCCGCGCACGTCTCATAAAACCCGTAGCGCGGGTCCACGCGCAGGATGGAGACCTCCTCGCCCGGCGCGCCGCTGACGGTGAACAGATCGCCCTGCGTCCAGCCGACGGAGGTGGTGTAGGGGTCCAACCCCACCGCGCGGGTGGCATACTCGTACTGGCGGATCTTGCGCACCGTCCAATCGGAGCCCTGCTCCTGCTGGGCGGTCTGCTCCTCCCGGTTGGGCGTGGGCAGCACCACCGTCTTGTCTCTGGGGCGAAGGGCGCAGCCGCACAGCAGCGCAAGCGCGCACAAAAGCGCCGCTGACAGCGGACGTCTTACGTTCTTGAGGTTCATGAGCGTACTCCTTGCGCAGTGAATGGTTCATTGCGGACCGGCAGGGTCCAGGTCCGTGGGCAAAGCCGCGTCCTCCCTGAGCAGGGGGAAGGCGACGGTAAAGACGGTCTCCTGATTGATGCGGCTGTCGAC
>CAOKIU010000029.1 GCA_948468595.1 uncultured Christensenella sp. | reverse complement strand
GAGCACCTGACTCTTAATCAGGGTGTCCAGGGTTCGAGTCCCTGGCGGTCCACCATAGGGCGAACGCCGAATCCTTGTGATTCGGCGTTTGTTTTTTATTCCCTTGTGCAATCCTGCTCCGGCAAAACCGCTTTCCCCTCCGCATAAGGATCTTCCAGGCTCCAATCCCAGTATTCGCGGCTCCGATAGGTCTTGCGGAAGCGATTGCCGCTGCCCTGTGCGTCGAAATAATAATAGTCCTCCGGCAGCGTCCGCCCGACCTCCGCTTCGCCCTGCTTTTCCAAGCGCCATCGCGCCACAACATCCAAGACGATCTCACGAAGCTCCTCCAGTACAGGGTTCTCGTCACAATAGCCGTGGAATTGCCTGTGCACGACCACCTTCTCTACCGTATCGGGGAATTCGTCGCTGTCCAGGCGGTTGAGGATGCACCAAACCACCGCCGCCTTCTGTGCGGTTGGAACATCTTCGCCGCGGCATTCTCCGTACATCGTCTTGGCAATGCGGTCGATGTCGGTTTCCGATACGGCCTCCTCGCCCTCGGCGGCGGCGCCTATGGGGCAAAGCAGGAGCAGGAGCGCCGCAAGCGCGGCGCAGATCAGGTTTTTCATGTACCGTTTTCACACCTTTCTCAAGCGCTTGATCGATCTTCTCCTCTGCTTCGGCGCGCAAAAAACATGCTTTTCATTTTATTCCGACCAAGGGATTTTGGTTCCGCCGTGCGGCCGGCGGCGTTTTTTCTGTAGCTGCCTTTATAGTGCGTACCACAAAATTTTACGCTTCCACGGCATTGAATTCAGCCAAAGCCTGTGCTAAAATCAGAACAATTCATCGGAATTTGAGGTGACACCATGAAAAAATTGGGGCTAGTGGGCGGAATGGGGCCCGAATCGACCATCCCCTATTACCATGACATCGTCTATGGCGTGCAGCAAAGGCTGGGCAAGGATTACTTTCCCAACCTGACCGTGGAGAGCGTCAATGTGTTTGACGTTCTGCGCCTTTGCGGCGAGCGAAAGTATGACGAATTGACCGACTACCTCCTTCGGGCGATTCGCAATCTAGCGCAAAGCGGCGCGGATTTTGCGGCCTTGTCTGCAAACACCCCCCACATTGTGTTTGATCGGCTTGAGGCATTGTCGCCGATCCCGCTGATGAGCATCATTGAATCCACCTGTAGGGAAGCCGAAAAGCGAAATCTTAAGAAAATCGGCTTAATGGGAACCATTTTCACAATGACGGAGGACTTTTTTAAGCGGCCCTTCCTGCGCAGGGGAATGGCTATCGTTGTGCCCACCGATGCGGAAATGGCGTATGTCCATCAGAAAATATCGTCGGACTTAGAGCATGGCATCGTTAAAGAGGAAACGCTAGACCGCTTCCAGAGCATCTTAACGCGCATGCAAGCGGAAGAGCAGATCGAAGCCATTGTCCTTGGCTGCACGGAGCTCCCCCTCTTGCTAAACGATCAAGTTACCCCGGTTCCCTGCTTGGACACCATGAAAATTCATATCCAGGATATCATTGATGCGATATTGCGCTAACCCTCTTTGCCTTCAAGCTTCCCCTAAAAAGCCCCATGCGCAAGCCAAAGGCTTGCGCATGGGGCTTTTTAGGGGAAAGTCCTATTTATCCAATTCCCTGTAGACCGGTCTGTTGATCTGCACCAGGCTGATGATCATTCCAAGGATGCCCACGATCAAGAACACGACCGCGATGCCCGACCCGCCTCCCGCGCCGACAAGGCGGGAAAGCAGCCCTTGCAAAGGCGAATCCACGGCCATGAACGGTTCCATGATGCAATCGGCCAATACGCCGCCTAAAAACAAACCCAGCGGAATCGTGCAGTTTTGCAAGGTATCCTTTGCGGAAAACACGCGCCCCTGCACCTCCGGCGGCACATGCTCGCGCATGACCGCGGTGAGATTGGCGTTCATCACGGCCGCCATCGCATAAGAGGCAAACGCGGCGGCCGCCCAGACCCAAGGCGAAAGGCTCAAGCTCTGCACCACATTGCCCAAGAACAGGAAGGCGGTGGTTGCAAACATGACCTTTGTCTTGTTTTTTGCGGGCTTGCTCAGGGTGACGATCAGGCTTCCCGCGAGCAGGCCCATGGCTACGGCGCTTTGCACCATGCCCAGCGCCTGTTGATCGTTGCCGGTCCTTCCCAGCACAAAGGGCGAGATCATGCCGTCATTGCCCAGTTTGGCCAGGAAGTTGACGGCGGCCAGGAACAGGGTTATGCGCAAAAGGGCTGCATGCTCCCGCAAATAGCGCACCCCATCCATACAGCTCGTCCAAAATGGCCTTCTGTCCCGCTCCGGCGCAGATTCAATCCTGGGGATCTTGATGAAGAACAACAGAGCGCAAAACGCGACGCAAAAGCTCGCCAGATCGCAGACCAGGACCACCTTCAGGCCGCCAAAGGCCAGCAGACAGCTGCCCAGCGCCGGGGCCAGAATGGAGACGGCGGAGCCGGCAAAGCCTTGCAGGCCGCTCACCCTGGTGTAATGCGCTTTGGGCACCAGCAAACTGGTTGCCACAAAGGAGGCCGGGGACTGAAAGGCATTCATAAAACTGAGCAGAACGTTGATCAGATAGAGATGCCAGATGCGCAGGGCATCGAGGGAATACAGGACGAGGACCGCCGCCGTACCGCAGGCGGCAATCAAATCGGACGCCAGCATGATGCGCTTTTTGTCCCAGCGATCCGCCAGTGTTCCGGCGATAAAGCGAAAGAAAATCGTCGGCAAAAAAGAGCAGATCGTAAGCAGCGTGATGCTGGACGCCGTTCCCCTTTGCCCATAGACCCAGATGATCAGGGCGTAGTTAGTCATGGCCGTACCCAGTTCGGATACGGTCTGCGAGCTCCACAAGAGCAGAAAGCTCCGCAGCTCTTTGATGATGGATGTTTTTTTCATGGCTTTGCTCCTTACAAATGAATCGCAATGTAGGCTGTAAGCAGCGCAAAGCCCAATGGGGACGATAGATCTCCCGGTTAGGGAGAGACCGCTCCGTGCAAGTATCGTCCTGACTCAGACCTTGCGCGGAGCAAATGCATCTGCGGAAAGCGGCAGATCCAGGCGTGACATCGCCATATGTCGATCCCTCCTTGCTTGATAAAAAGTATACTCCAAATTGAAAATACGTCAATAGGACGATGCAGACAGCCGAAAGCACCGCAAAGACGTCCGCATACAAAGGAGAGGCCGCCGAGATTACTCTCGGCGGCCTCTTGCCGGTACGGCGATATCTTCGAAAATCAGAGCGGAAGTCCCTGCGCGCCCTTGCGCACGAAGAGCGGAATGATGTCGATGGGCGCATCGGCGGTGACCCACTGGCCGCCCTCGAACTCCTTGCCGGTCGCAACCTCGCGCCAGGTCTCGCCCTTGGGCAGGTAGACCTCGCGGGTTGTGGCGCCGGCAGTGTAAACGGGCGCCACCAGGATGTCCGGGCCAAAGAGGTAGGTCTCGTCCAGCGTCCAGGCGGTTTCGTCCTGAGGGTAGTGGTAGAAGAGCGGGCGCATGACGGGCGTGCCGTGCTCGTGCGCCGCGCGCATCAGGGTCTTGATGTAGGGCTTGAGCGCCTCGCGCAGCAGGAGGTACTTCTTGAGGATCTGGTAGTTATCCTCGCCAAAGGACCAGACCTCGTTCTCCGCGCCGGTGCCGAACTGCTCCACGCCGTCGCGGTAGAGGGGCTCGGGGTTTTTGTAGGGCAGGCGGTCGCCGTGCAGGCGCATCACCGGCTGGAAGCATCCCCACTGGAACCAGCGCACCAATACCTCGCGGAAGTCATCGTGCGCCGGGAAGCCGGAGAGGAAGCCCCCGATATCCGTGGTCCACCAGGGCAGACCCGCCATGCCGGCGTTGATGCCCGCGGTGATCTGCTGGCGCATGGACTTGAAGTTGGACTGAATATCCCCGGACCAGCACAGCGCGCCATAGCGCTGGCTGCCCGCCCAAGCGCAGCGGATCAGGCACATAATGTCCTTCTCCCCCTCTTTTTCCAGGCCCTCGTAGAACGCCTTGGCAAAGTTCAGGGGATACATGTTGCTCACTTGCAGCGCGGGGCCGGTGAAGTAGCGCAGGTTATCGATGTGATCGTTGTTGTAGATGGGCTCGGCGCTGTCCAGCCAGAAGAGCTTGATGCCCTTATCGTAGTAGTTCTTCTTGCACACGCGCCAGATGAACTCGCGCGCGCCGGGGTTCATCGCATCCCAAAGCGTCACCTCGCCCATGAACATGCTGGTCATCAGCGGACCGCGGTCATTCTGGATGAGGTAGCCGTTCTGGGCAAGCTCCCTAAAGTTCTCGCTGCGCACATCCACCGTGGGCCAGACCGAGACCACCAGGTTGACGCCGTATTTTTTCAGCTCCTCCACCAGGCCCTCGGGGTCAGGCCAATCCACGGGATCGAACTTCCAATCGCCCTGCTTGGTCCAGTGGAAGAAGTCCACCACGATGGCGTCCATGGGCAGGCCGCGCTTTTTGTGCTCGCGCACGACGGAGAGCAATTCCTCCTGGGTGCGGTAACGCAGCTTGCACTGCCAGAACCCCATCAGGTCGTCGCGCATCATGGGCACGGTGCCGGCGGCGGAGGCGTAGTTGCGCTCGATCTCATCGGGCGTATCCCCCGCGCAGATCCAGTAATCGACCTGCTTGGTGGAGCGCGCCTCCCACTTGGTGACGTTGCGCGCAAAGGTCACCTGGCCCACGGCCGGGTTGTTCCACAAAAAGCCGTAGCCGCGCGAGGAGACCATGAACGGACAGCTGATCTGCGAATTGCGCTGGACAAGCTCCAGCTTGAGGCCCTTTAAGTTGAGCTTGTCCTCCTGGTACTGGCCCATGCCGAAGATCTTCTCGTCCTCATACGCCTCAAAGGACACGGCCGCGCGGTAATCGTCCGCGCCGAGGTTGGGGTGCAGGAAGCGGGCCTGCATGGCCAGGGGCACGCTGTACTCCGAAAGGTCGCTGCGGTTGCGGATGCACTCGCGCGTGAGCTCCTCGCCCTTGTCGTTATAGAAGAAGAGGTAGCCGTGGCGGTCGATGAACGCGGCGACCTTGCCGTTTTTGATGTAGGCCGCGTTCTCCTCCGCGACGATGGGCGCGTCCTCGCCCGGGCCGCCGGCGGCGGCCATCTGCTTTTTGTTCTTGGGCGCGGTGCGCACCATCTTCATCTCGGCCTGGTGCGCGCCCTGGGGCAGCAGCGCCCAATTCTCCGTTTCGTCAATGACCGGCCCGCGGGTCACGCGCACGCGCAGGGCGTTATCTCCCCAGGGCTGGATGAGAATCTTCTCCGCGCCCTGCTGCCAATAGAGCCTGTTGTCTTGCAGCTTAAAAATCGCCATTCCTCACGCACTCCTTCCTTACAGCGGCAGGTCCGCGCCCACGCGCACGAACAGGGGGATGACCGACAGCGGCGCCTGCGCACAGACCGTGCGCCCGCCCTCATAAACCGCGCCGGTAGAGACCTCGCGCCAGCTCTCGCCCGCGGGGAGATAGACCTCGCGGCTTGTCGTGCCCGCCGCGAACACCGGCGCCACCAGCAAATCCCCGCCGAACATGTACTGGTCCTCGGCCTGGGGAGCCATCGGATCATCCGGGAACTGGAAGAACATCGCGCGGATGACGGGCGTGCCCTTCTTGTGCGCCTCCAGCATCAACGACTCGATATAGGGGCGGAGGTTCTCGCGCATGAACATGTATTTTTTGAAGATTTCGTACTTTTCCTCGCCGAAGCACCACACTTCGTTGTCCGCGCCGGTGCCAAAGCGCTCCACCTGGCCGTAGAACTTGACCGGGGGCTCGGTATAGGGCAGGCGGTCGCCGTGCAGGCGCATCACCGGCAGGAACGCGCCCATCTGGAACCAGCGGACCAACAGCTCCTGGAAGTCCTCATGCTTGGAGAAGCCGCCCAGGAACCCGCCGATGTCGCAGGTCCACCAGGGAATGCCCGCCATGCCGGCGTTGAGGCCCGCGGAGAGCTGCTTGCGCATGGCGGTGAAGGTGGATTCCACATCCCCCGACCACAGCAGCGCGCCGTACTTCTGGGACCCGGCCCACGCGCAGCGGATGAGGTGGCAGATGCCCTCGTCGCCCTGCTCCTTCATGCCCTCGTAGAAGCCCTGAATGTAGCACTTGGGGTATTCGTTGGCGCAGAGCAGCGCCGGGCCGTCCCAGTAGCGGTAGTTGTCCGCGTCGTAGGCGTTGATCTCCGGCTCAGCCTCGTCCAACCAGAAGAGCTTGATGCCCAAATCGTAGTAATTCTTCTTGGCGCAGTCCCAAACGAACTTGCGCGCGCCGGGGTTGATGGCGTCGTAATAGGTGGTGGGCCCCATCCAGGTGCCGTGAATGGGCATGCCGCGGTCCATGTGCATCAGGTATCCGCGCTCGGACATCTTCTTGTAGTTGTCGGTGCGCTGGTCCACCGTGGGCCAGATGGAGACCATCAGGTTGACGCCCAGGGACTTGAGCTCCTCCACCATCGCCTTGGGATCGGGGAAGTCGCGGGGATCGAACTGCCAGTCGCCCTGCGCCGTCCAATGGAAGAAGTCAATGACCACCACATCCATGGGCAGGCCGCGCCTTTTGTGCTCGCGCACGACGCGCAGCACCTCGTCCTGGGTCTGATAGCGCAGCTTGCACTGCCAGAACCCCATCAGGTCCTTGCGCATCATGGGCACGCGGCCGGTGACGGCGGTGTAGTTTTCAATCAGCCCCGCGGGGGTATCGGCGGCGGTGATCCAGTAGTCGATCTGGCGGGTGCGCTCGGCGGTCCACTCGGTGACATTCTGCCCCAGCGTCACGTTGCCCACGGCGGGGTTGTTCCACAAAAAGCCGTAGCCGCGCGAGGAGAGCATAAAGGGGATGGACGCCTGGGAATTGCGTTGGGCGAGCTCCAGGGAGCAGCCCTTCAAATTCAAAAAGTCCTCCTGATACTGGCCCAGGCCGTACAGGCGCTCGCCCTCATACGCCTCAAAGGAGACCTCCGCGCGCCAGTCCTCGCTCCCCAGCACCGGGGTGAGCAGCCGCGCCTTGCGCGAAAGGGGCACGCAGAACTCCGAAAGGTCGCTGCGGTTGCGCACATATTCGCGCAGCAGCTCCTCCCCCTTGGCGTTGACAAAACGGATATAGCCGTGCCGGTCGATCTCGGCGGTGATGCCGCCGTTGACGATGCGCATGGCGTTGGGTTTTTTCTCCGGCTTTTCATTGAACTGATACTCGCCCTGGCCCAGACGCGCCGCGTCCTGCGCAAAGTTGGGCGGAGCCGTCTCAAATATCTCCGTCTTGACCTCCGAGACCTGCTCAGGGTGTTCCAGCGCCCAATCCTGATCATCGAATCGCGCGTTGCGGGTCACGCGCACGCGCAGGGCGTCCTTGCCCCACGGCTCGATGAGGATCTTTTCGGTATCCTGCTGCCAATACAGCCGGTTGCCTGTGATGTCCATGACCGCCATGAATGTCCCTCCTTCGGTTGTATGTCTGTCCACAAAAAGAGTATCCCAACCAAGCCTCCGCGTCAAGCGGCGCATCGTTGGTTTGCAACAGTCTTTTTTTCCTTTTTACGAAAGCGCGCGCAAAAACGCGGATACCTCCTCTTCCTCGGTGGAAAAGGACGTCACCAGCCTGATAGCGCTCTCCCCTGGACGCACGCGCTGCCAGATGTGGAAGCTGAACTCGCGCTCCAGCGCCCGGATGAGCGGATCGGGGAAGACGGGAAAGAGCTGATTGGTGACCGTCTCCGTCAGCAGGCGGTAGCCCGCTTGTTTGACGCCCTCCCGCAAACGGTCGGCCAGGGCGTTTTGCCTGGCGCCATACTTTAGGTACACGCCTTCCTCCATCAGGGCGTCGAACTGCACGCCCAGCAGGCGACCCTTGGCAAGCAGACCGCCGCGCTGCTTGCGCGTGAAGGCAAAGCCCTCGGCAAGCTGAGGGCGTGGAAAGACCAACGCCTCGCCAAAGAGCGCGCCGCACTTGGTGCCCCCGATGTAGAATGCGTCGCACAGCGTGGCAAGGTCGCACAGCCCCACGTCATTGCCCCGCGCGGCCAGGGCCGAGCTCAAGCGCGCGCCGTCCGCGTAGAGGTAGAGGCCCAGCTCGTCGCAGACCTGCCTGAGCGCGGTCAGCTCTGCGCGGGTGTAGAGCGTGCCCAGCTCCGTGGGTTGGGAGAGGTAGAGCATCGCGGGCTTGACCATGTGGTGATCCTCATGCGCGGCAAAGGCCTCCCGAACCGCCTCGGGCGTCAGCTTCCCCTCCTGGCCGGGACAGACGACCACCTTGTGGCCGGTGGATTCGATGGCGCCCGTCTCGTGGGTGTTGATGTGCCCGGTCTGCGCGGCGATGACCGCCTCATAGGGCCGCAGCAGGTGGGCGATGACCATCAGGTTGGTCTGGGTGCCGCCAAGGGTAAAGAAGACCTCCGCCTGAGGGCATTGGGCGGCGCGCCGGATGCGCTCTGCGGCGCGACGGCAGTAGGCGTCTTCCCCATAGCCGGGCGTGCGCACCAGGTTGGTCTCCACCAAGCGGTTCATCACCTCCGGGCACGCGCCTTCCTCATAATCACAGCGAAAACTGATCATCTTGCGCCCATCCTTTCCCATTTGCCGATGGAATTATTTACGGTACCATATCTATTTTACACAATCTCGGCAGGGAATTCAACCCGTAATTCTCTGCTTATGCCTCGCCCTTGAACGGAGAGCGGCGCAGGTTCTCGCGCTCTCCCCATAAGCCAAGGAGCGCCCGTCCCCATTGAGGGGACGGGCGCTCCTTGGCGAAAGATGGCCGGCGCGTCAATCCGCGGACTTGCCTTCGAATTCCGTCCTGCGGCGCACTTCCTTCATCAAATTGGCGAACTGATCCAGATCCAGCGACTGCGCGCCGTCGCACAGCGCGGCCTTGGGGTTGTTGTGCACCTCGATCATCAGCCCATCCGCACCGGCGGCAATGGCGGCGCGGGCCAGCGGCTCCACCATCCAGGCGATGCCCGCCGCGTGCGAGGGATCGATGATGACGGGCAGATGCGAATGACTCTTGAGCAGCGGCACGGCGGAGATATCCAAGTTGTTGCGAATCATGGTTTCAAAGGTGCGCACGCCGCGCTCGCACAAAATGACGTTTTCATTGCCGCCCGCCATGATGTACTCCGCGCTCATGAGCCACTCCTCAACGGTGGCCGACAGGCCGCGCTTGAGCAAGACGGGCTTGTTCGTGCGCCCCAGGGCCTTGAGCAAGCGGAAGTTCTGCATGTTGCGCGCCCCCACCTGAAGGATATCCACGTCCTCAAACTCATCCAACTGGGCTTCGGACATGATCTCGGTGACGATGGGCAGGCCGGTGATTTTTCGCGCCTCCCTAAGCAGGGCGAGGCCGTCCGCCTCCAAACCCTGGAAGGAGTAGGGCGAAGTCCTGGGTTTGAACGCGCCCCCGCGCAGGAAAGTCGCCCCGCTGGCCTTGACCGACTGCGCAACCGTGAGCAACTGCTCCTCGCTCTCAACCGAGCAGGGGCCCGCAAGGACGTGGAAGAACCCCTCGCCGATGGTGTGGCCGCCCACGCTGATGTGCGTATCCATCGGGTGGAACCGGCGGTTTGCGGCCTTATAGGGCTCGGAGATGCGGCGCACATCGAAGACCACGTCGTTTGCGCGCAGCTTGTCCTCATCGACGCGCGAGGTGTCGCCAATCAGGCCCAGTATGGTCGTCTCGGCGCCCTGGCTGTAATGAACCGTCATGCCTTGCTGCTTTACATCGTCGATGAGGGCCTGCACTCTTTGCTCGGGCGCGTTTTGCTTGAGAATGATGATCATAAATTCCGTCCTCCCATACTACTGCTGCCGCCCGCTCTTTCGGACGGCGTCTCCGCGGGCCGGCGCGGCCTTCGCCTCGCCCCCGCTAACAAAAACAGCCCGGCTGACGTTTGATCAGCGGGCTGCTCATGCTCATGTTTCCCGGCCGGTTTTTCAACCCGCGCAACGCAAACAGCCCGTATTATCGCTAAAATAATACAGGTAAGCAAACGCGCGCACGAAGCTGTTCATCCCGAACCGTCCTCCTTCTCTTTGGAAGTTGCAAGCAGTATACACCCTACCGCCCTCGCTGTCAACCCGCAAAACGCGGAAAGGCTGCAATTTTTTTGCAGGCGCGTCACTCGGCGACTTCGTAATGGCCCGCGCCCTTTTCCTGCGCCTGACGCAATGCGTCCTGGGCCACTTCCATCATGCCGGCAAAGTCCGCGCCGCTCAGGCCGCGCACCACGCCCGCGTTCACCCTCGCGCCGCCGGCGCTCAGGCGCTCCAAGACGGCCTCCGCCTTTGCGCGGACAATTTCGGCCGGCATGTTTCGGACAAAGACGCAGTAACGCCCTGGGCCGCAGCGCGCCAGGTGGTCCTGCGCGCGGAAGAGGGAGCGCAGTCCCTCCGCCGCGGCGCGCTGCGTTTCCCCGTCCGCCGAACCGTCCTCTTCCACCAACAGCAAGGCGCAGTCGGTAAGCCCCTCCCCTTTGGAGAGCACCTGCTCCACCAGGTAGCGGAAGGCGGTGTACGTATAAAGCCCCGTGCGCTCGTCGCGCAGGGCGAGCATCTTGCGGCGCTCCATGGCGCTGACCTGTTCCTCCACATTGGTCAGGCGTCCGATGATTCGCGCCGTCTCGCCCTCAAAGGTGAGCGCGCTCAAGCGCAGATCGCACCACATCGTCCGGCCGTCCCGCCGCCGCACGCGCAGGCGCGCCGTGAGGTTGGACGCGCCCGCGCGCGCCTTGAGGAGCATTTCGTCATAGAGTCCCTGGTCTTCCGGCGCAAAGGGGAGGTCGCTGATGAAATCCCCCGCCTGCCGCTCCGCCCCGTCCTCGTCAAAGAGCGCGCGGCACTGGGGCGAACAGAAGGTGCCGCCGCCCTTAACATCGATGTCAAAGACCGCTTCCCCCGTCTGTTCCAGCAGCAACCGGCTGCGCAGGCGCTCCAAATCCCGTTCCTTGAGGGCCCGCCGCTCCGCCGTTCGGTCCTGCACCGACGCATAGACGCACAATTCACCGCCATTCCTTTGCACGCTGGCCCGCAGGCGCACCAGCGCCGGCCCGCCCGTGCGCTGGTCCAGCAGGGTATCCATTTCCATATACGCGCCGTCTTCCAGGCGCTCCAACGCGCTGCGCAGGCGCTCGCGCTCGGGGAAGCACGCTGGGGTGAGCGGCTCCTCCGCGCGCAGGCCCGCCATTTCGCGCAGGCGCGCATTGCCGCCCAGCACCTCCATCCGCTCCCCCGTAAGCCGCAGCGCCAGTACGCCCTCCTGGCTGTTGTCGCAAAGGCGGGCGAGTTCGCCGCATCGCTCCACAAGGGCGCGCAGGCGGCCACGATACCGCCGCACGCCCCAGAAGAGCAGGGCGAGCGCCGCGAGCAACAGCGCGCAGGCGGCGATCCACTGCGAGCGGTATCGCACAACAAGGTTGGCCAACCGCGCCGGACGCAGCCGCCGCCGGGCGTCCCAAAGGGCCGCATTTCCCATGGCCCGGGCGTCGAGTCCCTCAATGGCCTTATCCAGCAGCTCTACAAGGCGCGCGCCGTCCTCCCCCGCCGGCACGCGCAGGCACAGGTGCTGTTCCTCGCTCCCCAGCCCCAGCACCTTCAGCGCATCCCAGCGCGAGTTCCCCGTCAGATACGGCAGGCTGCATTCGCCAAGCAGCGCCGCGTCGCATTTCCCGTCGAGCACGGCGTCCAAGCATGCCTCGTCGCCGCGCATCGGCATCAGCACGGCTCCGGGGCAGAGCTCCTCCGCCGCGTCCTGCCCAACCCCCGCGGCCACTGCCACGCAAACGGGCGCCGCTCCCCGGCTGTCCTCGCGCCCAACCAACGCGCAGCGATAGACCAAAAAGGGCATCGTCTGCTCGCCCCCCTGCCAGGCCGCACAGTGGGGTCCGGCGCTTAGATCAACTTCCGGCTCTTCTTCAAGAGGAAGGGCCGTATAGGCAAAGGTCAGCCCCGCGGCGGCTGCGACCTCCTCAAGCAGGTCTCGGGCAATGCCCTCGACCTCCCCCGCCGCGTTCAGGCTTGCCATGGGGCCGCCGTCCAGGGGCAGCCCCACGCGCAGGGTGCCAAGGGCGCGGGCAAAGGCCAACTCCTCCTGGGAGAAAACCGGCGCGTGCAGGTCCGGAAAGTGGCGCGCCGTCAGCTGCGCCTCCAACGCAGGGCGTTCGGCCGCAAGGCGGGCCATGGCCTCGTCCAGCGTTTGGGCAAGGGCGGTATTGTCGGCAAGAACCGCCAAGCGCGCCTCCTCCGGCTCGAAGCGGGCGACGACCTTTTCCCGCGCGCCGCATCGGGACGCAACCGCGACGGCCACATCAATTTGCCCCATTTGCAGCGCTTCCAACATCGCGCTGTCGTTGGCGTATTGGACGAGGACCGGCGCAAAGCCCTTTTCCTTTGCGTAAGAAAGAAACGCGGCGCTGCGGACGCTCTGGGAAACCACGCCCGTCCGCAGACCGTCAAAGGCCGCAAAATCTTCGTAGGCAAGCTGCGACTCCGCGCTCGCCAACAGGCAGGCGGAGGTCCTTGCCATGGACAGCCGCGAGGGCATGAGGTCCTCCTGCGGCGAATCCAGGGAGAAAACCGGGCCGAGCAGGTCCGCCCGCCGCGCCCTGAGCAGCGCGGCCGCCTCCGCATAGGAGGCGCAGGGGATGACCTCCACCGCCCAGCCCGCCTCCCTCGCCACGGCGGAGAAGTAGTCCGCCATGTATCCCGACCAGGCGCCGCCGCCGCTAACCTGCGCAAAGTGCGGCTCGTCAAACACCGCCACGCGCACCACGCCGTTCTGCGCGCGCACCGCGGGACACAATCCCGCCGCCAGCAGGAAAACCAGCGCGGCGCACCAAAGGCGCGCGGCCCTTTTCATCCTCATCCCTCCCCGGCCAAAGATCTCACCTATTTTATACCATTTTAACATCCCTGCCGCGCCAGGGCAACCACAACCGCAAAGGAGTATCGCCGCGCCGCAAAGCAAGGGGATTTACAGGGATAATTCAAACTCTTTGCGTAGGAAATTTAAGTTTTTTTGCCCCTGCAACCTGGAATTCTCTCTGTTACACGAGATTGACAACAAAATAGTATTTCGCTATACTGTACTTATCTTCTGCTGGGTTTTCGCCCGGTGAGAAAGGGTGTCCATTATGTCCGAAATGCGCTGCGACCTCCATTGCCACCTTCTCCCCGGCGTTGACGACGGCGCGCAGGATTTTTCTCAGACCGAGGCGATGCTCCGGGCGGCTGCGCGGTGCGGCGTGACCGATATTGTGGCCACTCCGCATTTGACAAAGCCGGAGCAGCTGAAGGACCTGCAAAAATATCGGGATCTGCTTGCGGAAACACAGGCGCTGGCAGACGCGCACGGCATTCGCATGCACCGCGGTTTTGAGGTCAACTACCGCATGTTTTCCGGGCTGGACTTTTCCTTCCTGGGGGATGCCTGTTTTGATGGGTCGACGTATTTTTTGATGGAGATGCCCACGCGCCGTCTGTTCCCCAATTGGGACGTGGTGCTATCCAAGCTGGCGCTGGCGGGATACACGCCCATCATCGCCCATCCCGAGCGCTACGCCTATGTGCAGGAGAATCCGGCCATGGTCGAAGAGTTCTTGAGCTTTGGTTGTCTTTTGCAGGTGGACGCCGAAGGGCTGTACGGCTCGCTGTTTTCCTCCGAGCGCATAACGGCTACAAACCTTGTCCGCCACGGCAGGGTGCACTTTATCGCCTCCGACGCGCATGGACCGGAAGCCTATCGGCTCTACGAACGAGCCATGCGCAAGTTCGCCCCGCTGCTTACGGCCCCGCCAAAGGGCGGTAAAAAGGGCGGGAGGACGGGCTACGCGCCCTCTGCGCATTGACGTTTTATGGGTTACCCTATATAATAGAACGAGTATACCGGAGGCGCAAAAAGCTTGCGTTTTTCCGGTCTTAGGGGGATAAACGAATGGATGAGGAAACCCTCGCCCCGCAGGGAGCGGAGCCAACGCAAACGGCGCAGATTGTGCGCTACACGCAAGCGGATGAAGTCTATTCGCCCGGCTTTTACGCAAAGCACGGCTGGATCCTATGGATTGCAGGAGGGCTTTTTTTGACCTTTCTGCTATACTTTCTCGTGCGCTTCTTTGAAACCAGGCGCAGGTAAACCAGCCACCTAAAATTCAAAGACGGGAGCGCGTTTCCATGAGCAATGAACACGAAAAAGAGATCGACCTAATGGAGCTGATGCGCAGCATTGTCAGGGGCAGCCGGTTTATCCTGTCGGTGACTTTTGCCATCACCGCCGTTGCCGTACTGATCAATTTCCTGTATTTGCCGGATCTCTTCCGCGCGGAAGCGACGATTTACGTTCTCAACAGGCAGTCGGAAAACACCATTTCCGCCAGCGACTTGACCGCCGGCACACAGCTGACCAACGACTATAAACAGCTCATCCACTCCAAGCGGGTCATGGACGCCGCGGCCGCGGCGCTGGGTTATGCCAATCTTGAGGGGTATGAGGTTGAGGTCAAAGCCATTAACGATACGCGCTTTATCAATATCGCCGTCACCGGGCGCAGGGCGTATCTGGCCGCCAACATCGCCAACGAGCTGGCGGTACAGTTTTCCGAAACCGTGGTGGACATCATGCAGGTAGATAACGTCTCCATCATCGACTTGGCCAGCGTCCCTGAGGAACCCGTCGCGCCCGCCAAGGAGCGCAACATCGTGCTCACGGCGGCGGTCACCTTCCTCTTCTGCGCGGCCTTTATGGCGGTTCGCGGCGTCCTGGATACGACGATTAAAACTTCCTCCGACATTCAGGCGCAATTGGACCTGCCCGTCCTTTCCACCTTCCCCTACCTGCGCATTCTGAGCGAAGTCAAAGCCCCGAACAGAAAAGAGGCCCGCCGATGAGTCAACTGGAAGAAATTTACGCCAATAAAGAGATGGAAGAGGCTGTCAAGACCCTGGTGATGAACATCAAGTTCGCCAGCATTGACAAGCCCGTACACTCCCTAGTTCTCACCAGCACCGTTCCTTCCGAGGGAAAGAGCACGGTTTCTGCCTGCCTTGCGCGCGCGCTGTGCGACAGCCACACCACCTGCCTGCTGGTGGAGACGGACTTCCGCAAGCCCCGCCTGCGCAAGCTGCTGGGCCTGCCCTCCGTTGCGGGGCTTTCCGATGTGCTCTTTAACGACGTGCCCATCGAGCAGGTCATTCAGGAAACCGAGGTGGAGGGGTTCTTTTTCCTCAACAGCGGTCGTAAGATCAATAGCCCTATCGAGGTGCTGTCCTCCAAGCGGTATGCGGACCTTGTGCGCGACCTGCATAAGATGTTCGACTTTCTCATCTTCGACTCCCCGCCCGTCGGCCTGTTTGTCGACAGCGCGGTGGTTGCGCCGCTTACGGACGGGGTGATCTACGTCATCAAGGCGGGCAAGGTGAACGCCGCTCAGATCAAAGAGGCGATGGAGCAGCTCAAAAAGGCGGACGCGCACATCATCGGCACCGTGCTCAACGGCTCTGAGGAAACCGACAACTATTATTACAACGGTTCAAAATACTACTACAGCAACTACAGCTATTACACCGGCGACGCGCCCAAGAAGAAGCGCGGGCCGCTGAGTTTCCTGCAAAAAAGGAAAAAGCACAGGCAGAAATAAGCATGACAAAACAGCAGAATAGGATCTTGCTTGCGGCGTTTGCCATCGTGCTGATGTTTATTTGGGGAAATTCCCTGCTCCCTGCGGAGCAATCCACGGCCATAAGCGACAAAGTGGCGCGGCTGATCCGCCGCCTCCTTCCCTTTCTTCAAGAGGCGGAGCTGAGCGGCCTGTCCCTGCCGCCTTTGCGCAAAATCGGCCATTTTGCGGAGTATGCCCTGCTGGGCGCCGTCGCCCTGTTCATCGTGCGGCGCCTGGGTCCCCTGCATGAACACTGGACGCAGCTTGCGCTGACCGGCCTTGGGGTGTCCTTTATCGACGAGAGCATCCAGCTCTTCTCTCCCGGTCGCGGGCCCGCGATTACCGATATGTGGATCGATCTTGCGGGCTTTACGCTGGGCGCATTGATCGGCTGGACAATATGGTTTCTGATTGCGAGGAGACAGAATTGCGAAATAAAAAGGCTTTCCTGATTGCGCTTTTGGTCGTGCTGCTGGCTATAATGTTGGCGCTAGGGGTATGGATCGCGCGTTACGTGTGGATGGGACAGCAATCTCGCGCGCAGTACAGCGCCTTGGCCTCAGACGCCATCACGACGCCCGGCCCCTCCCCTACGCTCGCGCCCGATGAGGACCCTGGCAACGCGCCTACCCCCACCCAGGAGGAAATCTGGTATGCGTCTTACGCCTCCCAGCCGGACAAAATCATTGACTTTGCCGGGCTCTCAGAGCGCAATCCCTCCATCTATGCCTGGATTACCGTGCCGGGGACCAAGATAGACTACCCCGTGGTCATGGCTGAGCGCGGCGAGGATTTCTACCTTACCCACGACGCATTCGGCAACAAGAGTTATTCCGGGGCAATCTTCGCAGAATCCTACAACAGCCCGGATTTTTCCGACCGCATGACCCTGTTATACGGCCACAACATGCGGGATGGTTCCATGTTCCATGGCCTGCGCGCGTTTCAGGACGCGAAGTTCTTCGACGCGCACGACAGTATAACCATCTACTGGGGCGATGTTTGCTTTACCTACAAGATCATCGCCTGTTACACAACGACGGATGAGCACCTCCTTCTGCAAAGGGATTTTGCGGACGACGCGGTTTGGAAGGACTATTTGGCCGGCATCGGCGCCCAGCGCGACCTGAGCGCCAATCTGCGGGACGTAGAGGCGCTTTCGCTGGATGACCGCCTGCTGACGCTCTCCACCTGCGTATCCGATCAAGATGACAAGCGGCTGTTCGTGCAAGCCGTATTGGTGAATCATGAGTGAACGCAAGAAAAAACGCATATCGGGATGGCTGATCGCCCTGACCGGAGCGCTGGTCCTAGTGCTGACGCTGGGCAGCCTCGTGGGCGTGGCTGCCCATAAGTGGAAAAATGCGGACCGGTACAACCGCGCGAGCATGTTTGTCGCGGATGAGAACACGATTCAGTTCATCCCCTCGCCCTCCCCCGCGCAGGGCGAGTCCATGCCTGCGGAGGACGCCGCCCCCACCGTCTCCCACAATGGGAAGTACTACACGCGCAATGAAGACGTTGTGGCCGTGCTCTTTATAGGCATAGACATCCCCGCCGAAAAGCTGCACAACGAAACCGGCGTGCAGACCGGCACGCACCAGGCGGACACCCTGATTGTGGGCGCGTTCAATACCGCCGACGGAAGCATCCGCCTGATCAACATCCCCCGCGACAGCATGGTGGACGTATATAAGCTGGACGCAATGTACCGCTATGCCTACACCGAACGCGGACAGATCGCCACGCAGTATTCCTTTGGCGACGGCGGTGCGATCAGCTCCACCTACACCATGGACGCGGTCAGCCGCCTGCTGATGGGCGTGCCCATCTATCGCTATGTGACCATGAGCCTATCGGGCATCGAACGGGCGACGGACCTTGTGGGCGGCGTAGAGCTGGAAATCGACGAGGATTTCACCGATCTTGACCGGCACATGAAGGAAGGGGCAACCCTCACCCTCAACGGCCGGCAGGCAACCCTTTATTGCCGCCAGCGGGATACCCGCGTTGGCGACTCCAACCTTGCGCGCATGCGCCGCCAAATGCGGTTCTGCGATGCGTTTCTCTCCGTGATGAAGCGCAAGGTCAAAGAAAACCCCGCCTTTCTGATCACCTTCTACAACGAGATGAATCGGGAGATGATCACAAACCTCACCTTTGACGAGGCCATGCTGTTGGCCAAGCAGGGATTGGGCTTCGCCTTCACCGCTGAAACCCTCAAAACGGTGCCGGGCGAAATGGTGGAGCGGGAATACATCGTCGATGACGAAGCCCTACAGGGCATCGTTATTGATACTTTCTACACCCCAGCGGAATGACGGATTCCGCATCCCCCAAACGACAAGAAAAGAAAGGATTGTGACTCACATGCGCAAGAATCTCCTGGCACTCCTCCTCAGTTGTGTGTTGCTCCTGGCCCTGGTTCCCGCGGCTTACGCCTACGAGAGCCCGACGGACGCCTCCATCGTGGTGGAGGATTCCGCTGTCACCGTGACGGTGGAGCGCCTGGACGCCGCCACCACCACCCAGATGCAGACCGCTGCTGATCCCGCCATCGCGGACATCCTCGCGGGCAACGCCGCCAGCGTGTTCACCGCGGACGAGCAGCAGATTGCCGACTTCATGGCGCGCATTCCCGAGAATGCGACGGTGGAAACGCTCATGTCCATGAATCTCTCCCTGGCGGGCGCCACCTTCCCCCTGGAAGTGACCATCAACGTCTCTGACGTCAAGGCGAACGACGCGGTTTTCGTCGCGCACCAGAAGGAAGACGGCACGGTGGAGTACCTGATCCCCAAGACGACGGCGGACGGCCGCATCGTCGTGGAGTTCACCTCTCTGTCCCCCGTGATGATCGTTAAGCTCGCGGCTCCTGGTCAGGAGGCGGCCTCTCTGCCCAAGACCGGCGACACCGCCCCCATCGCCTATGCGCTTGCGGCGCTCGTCGCCAGCGCGGCGGCGGCTGTGGTGCTTGCCAAGCGCATCCGCAAGGCCTAATCTCTTCTGACAACACCCTCCGCGCGGCCTTGGCTGCGCGGAGGGCTTTCTACTTTGGAGCTTTTAGGAAGTGCAGCTAAAATGGCTTGCCCCCGGCAAAGGAGTTGGTTTTGTGTCGCAAACCACGAAGCGCGCGTTGGCCGCGTCTCTTAAAAAACTGCTCATGCAAAAACCCCTGGACAAGATCACCGTCATTGACATTGTTGAAGATTGTCAGGTCAACCGCCAGACCTTTTACTATCACTTCAAGGACATCTATGATCTGCTGGAATGGGCCTTTGTCAACGAAAGCTCCAGGGCGCTGGCGGGCCAGAAGACCTATGAAACCTGGCAGCAGGGATTTTTGAACATCTTTCAGTGGGTGTTGGACAACAAGCCGATGGTGGAGCACGTCTATCACTCGGCAAGTCGGGAGCAGGTGGAGCGGTATTTGTACGATGTGACCTTTGGCCTGCTCATCGGCGTGGTGGAGGAAAAGGCCGCCGGCATGGCGGTGCGCCAGGAGGACAAGGAGTTTATCGCGCACTTCTATAAGTTCGCGTTTGTGGGCATCATGCTGGATTGGATTCGCGCGGGCATGAAGGCCGATCCGGAACGCATCGTTGAGCGCCTGTCCCTGCTTTTGGCGGGTGATTTTACCCGCGCGCTGGAAAAATACCGCGCCACCCCGCGCTAAGGGCAAGTGGAAGCGCTTTTTCAACACTTTTGCCGCCGTGTCAAAACTTTGGGCACGGCGGTTTTTCTGTCTATGGCATCTGGAAGCGGCGTGCGGTAGGATAGATACATCAAAGAAATCAGGAGGACCGCAAAGATGTATTATTCCAATGGCAACTACGAGGCATTCGCGCGCGCCGCAAAGCCGGAGGGCGCTGAGCGCAAGAGCGCGTATCTGGTGGGCGGCGGACTGGCCTCCCTGGCGGCGGCTTGCTTCCTTTTGCGCGACGGGTATCTAAAGGGCGAGCGCATCCACATCCTGGAGGAGACCAACCTGCCCGGCGGCGCGTGCGACGGCATCAACGACCCGCAAAAGGGCTTTATCATCCGCGGCGGCCGGGAGATGGAAAACCACTTCGAGTGCCTGTGGGATCTATTCCGCTCCATCCCCTCCCTGGAGGAGGAGGGTCTGTCGGTGCTGGATGAGTTTTACCGCCTCAACAAGCGCGACCCCAATTACTCACTGATGCGCGCCACCGTCGCTCGCGGGCAGGACGCGCGCACGGACGGCAAATTCGCCCTGACGGACAAGGCGGCCATGCAGATTGCGCGGCTCTTTCTCACGCGCGACGAGGATTTATACGATAAGACCTTGGACGATGTGTTCGACGACGAATTCTATGCCAGCAATTTCTGGCTGTACTGGCAGACGATGTTCGCCTTTGAGAAGTGGCACAGCGCCCTGGAGATGAAGCTGTACCTCCAGCGCTTCATCCACCACATCGGCGGGCTTCCGGACTTTTCCGCCCTCAAGTTCACCAAGTACAACCAGTATGAGTCGCTGATCCTGCCCATGGTGCGCTACCTGAAGGAGCGGGGCGTGCGCTTCCAATACGACACGCGGGTAACCAACGTGGTCTTTGAGAAGATGGGCGATAAAAAGCTGGCGCGCAGGCTGCTGCTCACGCATGCGGGCGCGGAGGACTGCATCGATTTGATGGAGGACGACCTGGTCTTTGTCACCAACGGCAGCTGCACCGAGAACGCGGCCACCGGCGACGACGGCCACGCCCCTGCCTTCCGCAGCGAAAAGGGCGGCTGCTGGGAGCTGTGGCGCAACATCGCCGCGCAGGACCCCGCCTTTGGCCGGCCGGATAAGTTCTGCACCGATACGGGAAAAACCAACTGGGAGAGCGCCACCATCACCACCCTGGACGGCCGCATCCCGCCCTATATCCAGCGGATCTGCCAGCGCGATCCCTTCTCCGGCCGCGTGGTGACGGGCGGCATCGTCACGGTGAAGGACTCCTCGTGGCTGATGAGCTACACCCTCAACCGCCAGCCGCACTTCAAGGCGCAGCCCAAGGATCAACTCGTGGTTTGGGTTTACGGCCTGTACACCGACCGCGAGGGCGACTTCATCAAAAAGCCCATGAAGGACTGCACCGGGTGCGAAATCACGCAGGAATGGCTCTACCATTTGGGCGTGCCCGTGGATCAGATTTACGACATGGCGACCAAATCGGCGCACTGCGTGCCCTGCATGATGCCCTATATCACCGCCTTCTTCATGCCGCGCGCCGCGGGCGACCGGCCCAAGGTCGTGCCCGAGGGCAGCGTCAACTTCGCCTTCATCGGCCAGTTTGCGGACACGCAGCGGGATACGGTGTTCACCACGGAATACTCCGTGCGCACCGCCATGGAGGCGGTCTACACGCTGCTGAACATCGATCGCGGCGTGCCGGAGGTCTTCAACTCCTGCTATGACGTGCGCTGCCTGATGGACGCCATTTCCAAGATGATGGACGGCAAAAAGCTGACGGAAATCGACCTGCCGTTGGGCGGCAAGCTGGTGGAAAAAACGGTTTTGAAGAAGATACGCGGCACCGTCGTGGAAGAGCTGTTGGAGCACTACCGCCTGATTTAGCGCCTGCCAGACGACAGAATTTGACAACGCGCGCCGGGCGTGCTATACTCATTCCAATTTCATAGGAACAGGGGAGCTTGTGAAGCAGGCTGAGAGGAAGTCATCAACTTCGACCCTTATACCTGATTTGGGTAATGCCAACGTAGGAAGGATCATCGCAGCGCTTTGCGGCGGAGAATACCTTTTTTGCGTATTCTCCGCCTTTTCTGTTCCTAAAAAAGGAGGTTGGAAATGGAAGAGAATCGGTATCCGCTCTTTTCCAACGCCATGGTCTGGTTTGGCGCGGCGGTCTCCATCGCGGAGATCATGACCGGCACCCTGCTGGCGCCGCTGGGACTGAAAAGAGGGATTTTCGCGCTGCTATTGGGACATCTGATCAGCTGCGTCCCCCTTTTCCTGGCGGGGCTGATTGGCGCGCAAACCCGCAAAAGCGCGATGGAGACGGTGGCGCTGTCCTTTGGGTGCAAGGGCGCTAAGCTGTTTTCCGCGCTCAACGTGATGCAGTTGGCAGGCTGGACGGCGGTGATGATCGCCGGCGGCGCGGCGGCGGCCTCGGCGATGCTGGATCTGGGCGGGGACTGGGTTTGGTGCCTGATCATCGGCGCGCTGATTGCGCTTTGGTCGGCGCTGGGACTCAAGCGCCTGGGCGCGCTCAACACCGCGGCCATGGCGCTGCTGTTCGCCTTGAGCCTTGTCCTCAGCTATCGCGTTCTCGGGGCGGGCGGCGCGCCGGCAGACACTGGCGCGGCGCTTTCCTTCGGGGAAGCGGTGGAGCTTTCGGCGGCCATGCCCCTATCCTGGCTGCCGCTGATTGCGGATTACACGCGCTTTGCCCGCAAAAAAGCTCTGACCGCGGCGGTCAGCACAGCCGTATACTGCGCTGCGAGCTGCTGGATGTATGGCGTGGGGTTGGGCGCGGCGCTGCTCACGGGCACGAGCGAGATCGCTTCGATCCTGCTGGGCGCTGGCTTGGGCTTTGCCGGGCTGCTGATCGTCGTTTTGTCCACGGTCACCACGACCTTTCTGGACGTCTACTCGGCGGGCGTGAGCGCCCAAAGCCTTTGGGGAAGGGTTAAGGACCGCACCGCCTCGCTGGCAGTCTGCGCGGCAGGCACGGCGCTGGCCATCTTTACGCCCGGCGCGGGGTTTGAGAGCTTTCTCTACCTCATCGGCTCGGTGTTCGCGCCCATGATCGCCATCCAAATCGCGGATCGATTCCTGCTGGGGCGGGACCGCGCGCACTGCCGCGCAGACGGGCGCAATCTCGCGCTCTGGGCCGTGGGGTTTGCGCTCTACCGCGCAATGATGGCGGTGGGCTCGCCGCTGGGCAGCACGCTGCCGGTGATGGCGGCGGTGATTCTGCTCTGCGTCATCACGGATAAAATATCGGGAGGGAAAAAACATGCTGGGAAAACTGCTTGAAAATGTGCGCGCCAAAGCGCCGCTCATTCACAACATCACCAACTATGTCACCGTCAACGACTGCGCCAACATCCTCTTGGCCTGCGGGGCCTCCCCCATCATGGCGGACGACTGCGGCGAGGTGGAGGAAATCACCGCGCTGTGCGACGGACTCAACATCAACATCGGCACGCTGAACGCGCGCACCATCCCCGCCATGGAACTGGCCGGGCGGCGCGCAAACGCGCTGGGCCGGCCGGTTCTGCTCGATCCCGTGGGCGCCGGCGCCTCCGCCCTGCGCACAGGCACGGCCGCTTCGCTGCTCAAAACGGTGCGCTTTGCCGCCATCCGCGGCAACGTTTCGGAGATCAAGGCGCTGTGCGGGGCCGGCGGCGCCACCAAGGGCGTGGACGCGGACCTCAGCGACCGCGTGACCGAGGAAAACCTCGATCAGGCGTTGGCCTTCGCTCAGGCGTTTTCCCGCGAGACCGGCGCGGTTGTCGTCATGACCGGCGCCATTGACATCGTGGCGGACGGGCGGCGCGCCTACCTCTGCCGCAACGGCGATCCCATGATGAGCCGCGTAACCGGCACGGGATGCATGCTCTCCGCCATGACGACCGCCTACCTGGCCGCCAATCCTGGCCAGGCGTTGGAGGCATGCCTGGCCGCCGTCTGCGCCATGGGCCTGTGCGGTGAAATCGCGCGCGAGCGGGTGCGCGCGGCGGATGGCGGCAACGCGCGCTATCGGGCTGAACTCCTGGACGCTGTGTATCGCCTCAGCGGCGATGCGCTGGAGGCGGGCGCCCAATACCAGATAAGCTAAGCGCCCGCTTGCGCCGGGATGGCCTCGGCAGTGAACGAAGAAAGGAAGGCAATGGCATGAAATGTGAGGCAAAGGACCTGCTGCTCTACGCGGTGACGGACCGGGCGTGGCTCCATGGGGGCAGGCTGATCGATCAGGTTGAGCGCGCGCTGGAGGGCGGCGCGACGTTTGTACAGCTTCGGGAAAAGGCGCTGGCGCGCGGCGAGGTGCTGCGCGAGGCGCGGGAAATCGGGGCGCTGTGCCGCAGGTACGGCGTGCCTTTTGTCCTGGATGACGATGTGGAGCTCGCCCTGGAATGCGGCGCGGACGGCGTGCATGTGGGGCAGGACGACATGGAGGCGGGCTGCGCGCGGCAACGGCTGGGGACAGGCATCCTGGGCGTATCCGCGCAGACGGTTGAGCAGGCGCTGCGCGCGCAGGAGCGCGGCGCCGACTATCTGGGAGTGGGCGCGGTCTTCCCCACCGCCACCAAGCCCGACGCGAGCGCCGTCTCCCTGGATACCCTGCGCGCCATCTGCGCCGCGGTGTCCATCCCCGTGGTCGCCATCGGCGGCATTGCGCGGGACAACCTTGCGCGGCTGAGCGGCACGGGCATTGCGGGCGTTGCGGTGGTCTCCGCCCTGTTTGCGGCGCAGGACGTGCGCTCTGCCGCGCGCGAGCTCAAGGCGCTGGCAAGGGAGGCGGTGGGGGCATGACGCTGAAGGGAGCGATATTCGACCTGGACGGCACCTTGCTGGACTCCATGCCGATTTGGGACACGTTGGGCGAGCGCTATCTCCTGGCCCGGGGGAAGATCCCGCGCCCGGGCCTGCGCGCAGACCTTGCGACGCTCTCCATGACGCAGACCGCGCAATATCTCATCTCCCAATACGGCATTTCGGACCCCGTAGGCACGATCATCGCGGACATCAACGAGATGGTCTCGGATTTTTATCTGCACAGCGCCCCCTTAAAGCGCGGCGCGGCGCAGTTCCTCGCGCGCCTGCGGGGGCGGGGTGTGCGCCTGTGCGTTGCCACAGCCACCGACCGGCCCTTGGTGGAGGGCGCGCTGCGCCGCCTGGGCGTGCTGGACGCCTTCACCCGCATCTTCACCTGCACCGAGGTGAGGGCGGGCAAGGATCGCCCAGACATCTACTTTTGCGCGCTTGAGCATCTGGGCGTGGCCCAGGAGGATGCGCTCGTCTTTGAGGACGCGCTGCACGCCATTGAGACGGCCAAAGCGGCGGGCTTCCGCGTGGCGGCCGTGCGGGACGCGAGCATGGAAAAAAACGAAGCGCGCATCCGCGCGCTGTCCGACGTTTATTTGATTGATTATGCGGATTGGAGGGAACCCCTTGATTAAAAGCGTTCTGACCATCGCCGGTTCCGACTGCTCCGGCGGCGCGGGCATTCAAGCCGACATCAAGACCATCGCCATGCACGGCCAATACGCCATGAGCGTCATCACCGCCCTGACGGCGCAGAACACCACCGGCGTGCAAGGCGTCTTGGACGTCCCCCAGGACTTCGTATCGCAACAGCTGAACTGCGTGATGACCGACATTCGCCCTGACGCCGTCAAAATCGGCATGGTTTCCTCTCCAAGCATCGTGGAGGCAATCGCGGATGGCCTAACCGCCCATGGGGCCGGAAACATCGTCCTGGACCCGGTGATGGTCTCCACCAGCGGTAGCCGCCTCATCAGCCCCGAGGCCGTAGACGCGCTCCGGCGGCGCTTGCTGCCCATGGCCACGGTGATCACGCCCAATCTCCCCGAGGCCGAGGTGCTCAGCGGCCTGACCATCCGCAGCCGTGAAGAGATGGTGCGCGCGGCCAGGCGCATCGCCGGGGACATTCCGGGCGGCGTGTTGATCAAGGGCGGGCACTGCCTGGGGGATGCCAGCGACCTGCTCTATTGGCAGGGCGAGGCGCTCTTTATCGAAGGGCCGCGCATCGACAATCCCAACACCCACGGCACGGGCTGTACCCTCTCCTCCGCCATCGCCTGCAACCTCGCCGCCGGCTATGCGCTGCCCGATAGCGTGCGCCGCGCCAAGGACTACCTGACGGATGCGCTGCGCGCGGGGCTGAACTTGGGCAAGGGCCCCGGGCCGCTATGGCACAACTACGCCCTAGCCGGCGCGCGGCAAGCGCCATAAATTGCCTCCCCGCTTTGCCCTTTTCAGCGCAAACTCCCTGTTTTAAGCGCCGGATAAGCGTGTATAATGGGAAGCAAGGAGGGTGAAAGCATGCTTCAACTCGAATTGCTATTACTCTACGCGCTGCTGGGCACGGGCTTTACATGCCTTGCCACCGTGCTGGGCGCGGCGATGGTTTTCTTATTCAAAAAGGACATGTCCCCCACCATGCAAAAGGTATTCCTGGGCTTTGCCGCGGGGGTGATGACCGCGGCGTCCGTCTGGTCGCTCCTGATCCCCGCCTTGGAAATGGCGGAGGCGAGCGGCCAAAACGCGCTGCTTTCGGTGGGCGGAGGTTTTGTGCTGGGCGGCGGCTTTTTGATGCTGCTGGATCGTCTCCTCCCCCACCTGCACCTGGGCAGCGAGGAGGCCGAGGGCTTGCCCGCGCGCTTGAAGCGCTCCACCATGGTAGCGCTGGCCGTCACGCTGCACAACATCCCCGAGGGCATGGCGGTGGGGCTGGCGTTCTCTGTGGCGGCGCAAGACGTTGGGGCGGGCGCGCTGGCGGGCGCCATTGCGCTGGCCGTGGGCATGGGCTTGCAAAACTTCCCGGAGGGCGCGGCCGTCTCCCTCCCGCTGAAGTCCCATGGGATGAGCAACGGCAAGGCTTTTTTATTCGGCTCCCTTTCGGGCGTTGTGGAGCCGGTCTTCGGCTTGTTGACGGTGCTTGTGGCAGGCTCCATCGCGGGCGTGATGCCGCTGATTCTCTCCTTTGCGGCGGGCGCCATGATCTACGTGGTGGTCGAGGAATTGATCCCCGAGGCGCAGTTGGGTCAGCATTCTCACGCGGGCACCATCAGCGTGATGGTTGGGTTCCTGGTGATGATGCTGCTGGATGTCATGCTCGGCTGATCCTGCGGGCAAACGCGCCTCTCCCCGATCGTTGAGCATCCCTACGAACTAGCCTTGGGCCGTGAGCTCGTACTTTTCCACTTGCATTTCAAAGGCGTACCTCTGAATCAGCGCAAGCAGATTCGCCATCATCTCGGTCTGGTGATGCTGCTGTAGCGCTTGCGCGCTCTTCCATTTTTCCGCCAGCAAAAGCTCATCCTCCCTTTCGGCGGAGCGGAAAAAATCGAAATAGACGCATCCCTCCTGCTGGCGAATTTTCGATAGATCGCCGGAAGTTGACAGCTCTGCGACCATGGCCGACAGGTGCTCGGGATTGCCGTGAAAGCGAATTTGTTCGACGATTTGCATGACCATACCTCCTTGTTTTTTCTCAGATCATCCTACCATGCGCATGCGAAGAAATATGTTGAAATTTCAACATCGGAGGGGTATTTATGGAGTATGCCGCGATTTTGCAAGACTGCTATCTCTTCCATGGGTTTTCCCCGGAGGAAATTGCGGCGTTTGTTCACAAATGGCACAGGCAAATTCGTTTCTGTGGCAAGGATGAAATCATCCTGGAGGAAGGAAGCGCCGCGGACACGTTTGGCATTGTTCTTGACGGCAAGGTGCAGGTGGAAAAATACGATTATCGGGGCAACCGCAACATTTTTGCCACACTGCTGCCCGGGCAGCTCTTTGCAGAGTCCTTTGCCTTTTCGGATATGAAGGCCTTCACAATTCAGGTGCGCGCGGTTGCGGACAGTCAAGTGCTACTCCTTGGTGCGCGCGATGTTTTGTCAAAGGGCGCTTTTACCGAGAATCTGTTGCGCGCAATCGCAAATAAGAACATCCTATTCGATCATCGCATCGAGGCGATATCAAAACGCCGAACCAGGGAAAAACTGATGGCTTATCTTCATATTCAAAGAGAAATCGCGCAATCGAGCACCTTCACAATCCCTTACAATCGTCAGGAATTGGCCGACTACCTGGGTGTTGATCGAAGCGGCCTCTCCGTTGCGCTTCACAAATTGGAAAAGATGGGCGTATTGAAGGCAGACGGCAGGACATTTGTGCTGTAACGGCATTATCAATCTAATTCACACAAATGCAAAGGATCGCCCGGGAAAGGCACTTGCCGATGAAGTGTCTTTCCCGGGCGATCCTTTGCGCATTATTTTCACGTTACGAAGCGCCGCCCTCGAGTTCCAGCGCCGCATGCCTGACAAAGGCGTTTTGCGCCTCCTGCTGCGTGGCGCGGTAAGGCGCGTCGATGAGGATTTCGTCGTAGGTGATCTCCTGGGCGAGGGTGTAGGTGATCCCCTCCTGCGCGGAAGCGTTTTTCTGGGCGAGCCAGTCGCGGACAAAGCTCTCCATCGCTTCCTTATCCTCGATTACGCCCAAATCGCGGGCGCCCAAATGCATCATGTATCCGGTGATGACCTCTATTTCCCTGGTTTCACCGGTCAGGCTGGAAAACTTTTCGCTCAGATACGGCCAGGCGAGCCATCCGCCCGCGCCCACGCCCACCAGCAGGAGCACCAGAAGCAGTCCGGCAATCAACGGCCTGGAATTCCCGCCTCCGCCGAGGCCCAATTCGCGCCGCTCCGTGCGGGTATAGTGGGAGATATAGTCCCACTTCTCCTCTGCGGGATCATCTAGGGCGCTCCAATAGCGTATCTGATTAAACACCTGGGATACGGGGCGCAGCCCCAGCTCCGTCAGGGCATTCAGTTTCGATTCTCTGTCGTTGGATCTCACGTCGTCCTCCACATTGGGCATGCCAAACCCTGTCAACATAATATTCCAATACTATGATACCATCCAGCGCTCTCTTTCGCAAGTAAAAAACGACAGGATAACAGAAGTTTCGCTGGGAGCGTGCCGCGGGAGCGTGCCGCGGGAGCGTGCCGCGGGAGCGTGCCGCGGGAGCGTGCCGCGGG
>CAOKIU010000028.1 GCA_948468595.1 uncultured Christensenella sp. | reverse complement strand
TCGGGAACCGCTCTGGGCGCTCCCCACCGCCAGGATATGTTTCGCTTGTCCTTTTCCTCAAAGAAGATCATCCAAATCGCCAACAGCACCACACCCACGTTGACGCAGCTATCCGCTACGTTGAACACCGCGAAATTGATCAGACAGAAGTCCAGCATGTCGATGACATACCCCAGGACCATTCGGTCGTAGAGGTTGCCCAACGCGCCGCCTAGCGCCAGGGCAATGGCGATGCTGGGCAGGACGGGCAGCCGGCGTTTGGAAAAGAACAGGTAGTATATTCCCACCAGGCAAATCGCGCCCGTCACGCCGATGAGCAGCCATTTTTGGCCCTGCAACATGCTGAAGGCCGCGCCGCGGTTCTCCGCGTAGGTGAAGTGGAACACGTTTTGAATCAACGGCAGCGACCCGCCGTATTGACTCACCAGCGGCCCCGCCGCCCAGAGCTTGACCAACCGGTCCGCCGCAAAGGCAACCGCGATGACCGCGATGTAAACAAACGGCATTTATTCATCCTCCTGGGGAATGGGCACGATGCGCTTCGGCGCGCTCAGCGGCTGATCCTGCAAGTTTTTCTTTTCCGCCGCGCTCTCTGCCCGGGTATCGACCAAATTGATGCGCGGCATGGGGCCCGTTGCGCGCGCGGGCGCGGCCTCCTCCGCCTTTTCCTTGCCCAGGCCGGAATCCTCCAACAGCTGCATCTGCGCGCTGAGCAGGATGCGGAAATTCTGCCGGTAGACCGCCGCCTGCTGCCGCAGAGCGCCCAACTGGCTGCGAATCTTTTCCGCCTCGGCGTTGGCGAGCTTGACGATTTTCTCCGCCTCGGCATTGGCGCTCATGACGATCTCCTCGGCGCGAATGTTGGCGTTGCGCGTGGTCTCCTCCGCGCTGCGCTGGGCGGTAATGAGCGTATCGCGCAGTGTGGTTTCCAGGTTCTTCATATAGGTCAATTGGTCCGTCGTGCTCTTGAGGCGCTCGCGCAAATCCTTGTTTTCCTTGGAGATGTTGTCGATGAACGCGGCGAGCTGGTCGAGATAGGCGTCCACTTCCGCATCATTGTAGCCGCGCATCTTGAAGGAAAATTCCTTTTCGTGTATCTGATCCGATGTGATCATCTGCGCACCGTCCTTCCGCCGTCAAGCCTATTGATGAAAATAAAACCCTCGCTTGCACGTCACCTTGTCAAACTAGGGCCTTAAAAACGTCTCCACTTCGATAAAGAGCCGACCTTTGCGGCTTTCGCCCTGAACGGCGCGCACCTTGACGCGCCCCTGCCCGCGCACGGAGAGGACGTCGCCATCGGCCACCTCCACATCCACGCGGCAGCATTCCTGCCAATTGAAGCGCACCGCGCCTCCCTTGATGAGCGCCTGCGCCTTTGCGCGCGCCAAGTGCAGCGTCTGCGCCAACACGGCGTCCAAGCGCAGGGACGGCACGTTGATCACTGCCCTTGCGCCCTGCTCCGCCTCCGGCATCGGGCCGTCGGCATAACTCACCTTCACGCCAGCCCGGCCGACGCTGCTCAAATTCGCGGCCAGATAGGCCGCCATGGCGGGCAGCACGGCCAGATAGGCCTCGTTGTCCTTTAAGCGGATGTCGCCCAGCGTCTCCCGCTCCAAACCCAATCCCAAATAGGCACCGAGCACATCCCTGTGCTGCGGTGCCGCGTAACGGCCGTCCCACTTCAGGCATACGACCTCAATGGGACTGCCCTCCGGCTCCCTGCCCAGCTGCCACAGGCCCACGACCGCGCGTTCCGCGTCCGGGCAACCGCCGTAAATCCCAATTTCCAAACCTTCCCGGCGCGCCATGGCGCACAGGCGCTCGCGCGCGTCCGGGTCCAGAAAATCGGAAAAGACCGGTCCTCCGCTGCGGGCTGCACGGCGCGTCAGGTCCGAAAAGCGCGCGCTCTCCAGCCGTCTTTCCGTCTCATTCATATCAATACATAAAGAACATCATGCCGTAAGCCACCAGGCGCTGCAAGATGATCAGGGCAAAGTAAGCAAAGAGCGGCGCCAGGTCGATGGGCAGCCTGCCGTTGGTCAGCCTATAGGCCAAGGGGCGAAACGGCGCGATCAAAGGTTCGGATACGCGGATCAAAAAGGCATAGATCGGCATATCCGGCCGCATGAACCAGGAGAGCACCGCCCGAATGACAATGACTCCCGAGGCGATGTTGAGCACCCAATACACGCCCCTGAGTATTTGAATCATAATGGGGTTGAACACAGCGACTCCTTACCGGCGGCCATCTTCAAAGATGGTGTTGTTGCGGTTGTCGTCCGCGTAAGTGCCGGCGACCTCCACCGTTTCGGGCGCGAGCAAGTAAGTCTGCGCCGCCGCCTTTTTGATGGTGGCGTTGATGGCGTAGCAGGCGCCAATGAGGGTATCGATGATGCGCTGCGCCTCCTCCAGCGCCAGGCTTTCCAGGTTGATGAGCACCGAGTGGCCCTCCAGCAGATCGTCAATGACGTCCTTGCTGTCCTCGTAGTTGGAAAGCTGATAAATCATCGTGCGGTGCCGCGCGCCGACCGCCGGATGGTTGATGATCTTGGAGGACGAGCCGTATGTCGTCGTCGCCTGCGTCGGGGGCTCGCGGTAATCGTCGTCATAACCGGCATCGTAGCCGTAGTCGTTGTCCGCCTGCGTCGGTTCGTTGCGCTGATAGCCTCTGGATGCGGAATAGCTGTCTCGTCTATTGGCCACGGGGGTTTCCTCCTCGTAATACATGTCTTCGTCTTCAATCGGTTCCTCAGAAGATCCCAAACCGATAAAATTCAGGAAGTTCATACCCTTCTTCTTTGCCAACTGGCTCACTCCTTACTTTCCTTCCACTACTGAATTTTCTTATCCTTCGCGTCTGCCGAACAGCGATGTTCCCAGGCGCACCAACGTTGACCCTTCCTCAAGGGCTATTTGCGCGTCCTGGCTCATTCCCATGGATAGGACGCCAATCTGCTTGTCACTTGATGCGAGCGCGTCAAACAAGGCGCGCGCCGAGGCAAAGGTTTCGTGCGTCACACGCACATCCTGGGTGTTGGGGGCCATGCACATCAGCCCCTTAACGCGCAGATGTTCCAGGGAAAGGCACGCTTCGTATAGAGACATCAGCCCCTCGGGGCTGACGCCGCCCTTCTGCTCTTCTCCGGCCGTGTTGACCTGCAAAAGGATGTCCACACACCTGCCGTGTTTTTCGGCCTGCCGGTCGATTTCCCTGGCCAAATCCATTCGGTCAACCGAGTGAATCAGCATGACATCCTCTATTATATACTTAATTTTATTGGTTTGCAACCGTCCAATCTGGTGATATCGTAACCTTTTATCAATTTTGTCATGTTTTTCCAGCCATTCTTGTACGCGATTCTCGCCGTAATCCAAGATTCCGCAATCGGGAAGCAGATTTATTGTCTCCGCGCTCTGGGTCTTGGTGGCGGCAAGGAGCGTATAAGGTCTCCCGCCGGCGGCCTTATCCAGCATTTGCCGCACTTGGTCTACCTGCTCTTTAAGACATTCTTTCTGTGCCGTTTCCATTTTTTCAACCTCTATTTTCTGATCTTGGTGCCGCTTCTCAGCGCGCCGTCATCCAGTGGCATGATCAGTGCGTGCTTGGAATCCTGCCCCACCACGCGCACCGGCACGAACGCGCCGCCATCGGCCAAATACACGCCCTGCTGCGAGCTCTCGGTCTTCAGCGCGCTCAGGGGCACCATCATGCCCTCCACGCGGCCGCCGATGACCGCCGTCAGCTTCCGGGCGTTGATGAGCGGGGAAACGTCCTCACTCATCTCCAGAATCACCACCAGGTCATCCCCGGTGCCCGTGAGCGAGCGCACCTTGGCCGTATAGGTAATATCCTCATAGGACTGGAAATAGATGGCGCAGGTCTCCCCGATGCCGATTTTCCAGGTAGAGGCTTTGGTGGTAAAGGCAACGTACCATTCGTTGGGCTGCACCAGCCGGTAGAGGTTTTGTTGCGAACGCAAATCGTCGGGCACGGCGGGATTGCTCTCCTTGAGCATCTCCTTTACGGCGCTCACATCCAGCGCGTCCAGCGTGTCCATATTTAGATAGGGCTCCAGCCCGTCAAAGGCATAGCTGATTAAACCGGGGGCAGAGGCCTTGTACTGCGTCTTCCAGGCGTCGATGTGGGAGAGCAGCTGCGTCTTGCTGGCGTAATACTGCGCCAGCTGCCCGTCCTCCTTGGCCTCGGTGGTCTTTTCAATGTAGTCCTGGCGCGCGGCCATCAGCGTGCGCAACTGCGTGGAAAGGGCGTCCAACTGTCCGGGATTTTCGCTCATGGCGGCGCGGATGAGATCCACCTGCCGGCCAATGCTCTGATCATAATCCTCAATGGTGACATTGACAATGGTGCCCAGCACCTGTTCTTTCTGCCTTTGGGTGATATTGGCCATCAGGGTCTTTAATTCCTGCATCTTTTCCCCGGAATAGCCCGTGGCGTAAACCTGCACAATGGGTGTGTCGGCGGCAATATAGCTCATCTCCGGCACAAGGTAATCAATTGTGCCGTAGCTTTCGGCGCGCACGCACTCCTCGGAACGAACGATCAGGGCGTCCACCGTGGTCACGTCCTCAATCATGCCGTAGGAAATAACCGCCTCCCGGTTGATCAGCGCCTGCACCAGCGCCCTAAAGCCCGATACCAAGCCGATGATGAGCAACAAGCTCACAGCAATAAAAACGTAAAAGCGCGGCTTAATCACGATCCTCCTGCGCTTTTTTTGCGGCGGTTTTCCCGCGGGCGGACGCACAGGCGTGGGGCGCTGCTCACGGGGCAGGCGCGCGTACTGCCTTGTCCCGTTCCCTCTGCCCGACGATGAACCGTTTTGCTGCATGCTGTTCCCTCCCCGCCCTTTTTTCGCTAGTTTTCCGCTTTGTCCGTCACGCCTGGCTCAGCGCCTCCCGGAACCTTGAGAGCATCTTTCGCTCCACGCGCGAGACGTACATCTGCGATACGCCCATCTCGCCCGCAATATCCCGTTGGGTGCGCTCTTCAAAAAAGCGCATTTTCAGCACTCTCTTTTCCGCGTCGGAGAGCTTATCGATCACCTTTTCCATCAAGTCCCGAAGGGCAATGTTTTCAAATTCCATCTCCTCGCGGCCCAATAGGTCCGCAAGCGGCGTATCTTCCTCATCGCCCACCTGCGCGTCCAGCGAGGTCATCACCAGGCTCTGCGTGGCCTCCACCGCTTCCAGCACATCCGCCTCCGCAAGGCCGCAGCGCTGGGCAATCTCGCGCGTGGTGGGCGCGCGCATCAGCTCCTGGGTCAGCGTTTCCCTTGCCAGCGTGATTTTCTGCACCCGCTCGCCGATGGTTCTGGGCATGCGAATGGTGCGGGAGCGGTCTCGGAAATAGTTTTTGACCACGCCCGTCATCGAGGGAACGGCAAAGGTGGCAAACTTGATGCCCTTATCGCACGAATACCGCTCCAACGCCCCGATGAGCGCCACGGCGGCGATTTGCTTTAGATCGTCATATTCCACGCCGCGGCCAGCGTACTTGCGGGCGACCATTTCCGCAAGGTACATGTGCTGCGTCACCAGCTCGTTGCGCAGCGAAACGTCGCGCGTGCAGCAATACTCCTTGAGCATGTTTTGCGTCTTTTCCTGGTCCATGCGCCTGGCTTCCCCCCTCCCCGCACTTTTTCTCTATTCGTGCATCTCGATGCGGCGGATGCCCTTTTCGTCCATTTCCACCTCAACATGCCCGATCATGGTGGAAAGCACCGCGTAGCACAGCTTTCGGTCGGGCAGGCGTCCGTCCGTAACGCGCCGCGCGCCCTCCCCCGAGATGGAGACGGCAAAGCTTGATCCGGGTAAAAAGCGGAGCATGAGTTCCTCGGGCACGTATTTCTGCATGGCCATGGCATAGCACGCTTCGTAGACCGCTGTTTTGATGTCCTCCAGCGTCTCGTAGTCCATTTCCCCCTGCGCCGCGACGCCGGCCGTGGCGAGCCTGACGACCATCAGCGCGCTTTCCTTGGCGGGAACGGTGAGCGCAATGCATTCATACATAAGCCATCCTCCAGACAATGCCCATAATAATAGGTTGATTATATCACAACCGGGCTTTTCTGAAAAGGTCCAGTTTGACCCATTCTAAACCGCGCCGCCGCCTAAGAGCCGGCGCGCGGCCTTTTGAGGGAATTCGCCCACCGCGGCGATGCGCTGGAGCAAAAATTCCTCTCCCTCCCGCCTTGTGAGCGCCTCGTCCTCGCGCATGGGAAACATCGCGTCCACGCGGGCAAAGTCATTGGTCTCCCATCCAAAGGGCTGCCCCAGCTTGTTTAACCGCCGCGACTGCCCGCTGACGCATAGGAACAGCAGCATTTGCAGCTCGTTAAGCGCGCTGTCAAAGGCGCGGGTCTCCCCCGAACCAAAGCCCGCCGCAGTCTTGAGCTGCTGATGGGTCCAATAGGGGCGCTCTTCAAAGCAATCCCAAACGCGCTTGGCCGCGCGCGAGACCACCCCCTCCTCGTATAGCTGAGCAAAGGGCCTGTTGTCCCGCCGCACCGCGATAAAGGCGGGAAGACAGCGCCTGGCGATAAACCCGCTCTTCCTTAAAAAGAATTTGCCATAGGCTATCTCCCCTTTGGCGGCAACCGCAGCGCGCCACATCCAGGGGTCCGAGGCGCTGCCGTCGTGCCAAACGTTATCCGTCATGCCGCCCAAGGAAAACAGCATCTGCCTGTCCTCCCCGGCAAAGGGCAGAAAGCCGTATTCCTCCACGACCCGCTCCAAATCCTCCATCGTCTTGATGCGCTTCATTTGTCCTCCTCCGTTTCCATCAATCGCCGCATATCAGCGGGCATCTCCCTGGAAAAGTCAAGGCGCTCCCCCGTCATGGGATGCTTGAGCGCAATGCGCCAGGCGTGCAGCGCGGCCCGGCCAATGAGGCCGGGGTTCTCCGTCCCGTAGAGAAAATCGCCTGCCAGCGGGCAGCCAATGTGCGCCATATGCACGCGAATTTGGTGCGTTCGCCCCGTCTCCAACAGAAGTTCAACGAGCGAATACCGCGCGCTGTTCGTGAGCGTGCGAAAATGCGTGACGGCGCGCTGCCCATCCTGCCTGACGCATCGAGCGATGGCGGAGCCCTCCTTGCGGGCGATGGGCGCATCCACCACGCCGCAGGCGGGTTCCGGCCTGCCCTCCACCACGGCCAGGTATCGCCGCTCAAAATCCCCCGTGTGCAGGCTGCGGCTCAAAAGGGCGTGCACATGCGCGTCCCGCGCCGCCACCATCAATCCCGAGGTTCCCGCGTCCAGCCGGTTGACAGGCCGGAACACCCCGCCGTACCGCGCGGCCACGCGATTGGCCAGGCTGTCGTCCCAGTGCCCCGCGCTGGGATGCACCGGCATGCCGGCCGGCTTGCAGAGCACCAGCAGCGCCTCGTCCTCGTAGACCACGTCCAGCGCCCCGCCGGCGGGCACGACGTTGGGCGAGGCGGCGCCCTCCTCCTCGATGACGATGGAGAGCACGTCCCCCGGCCGCACCCGCTCCACCACGAACACGTCTTTGCCGTTGAGCCGCACCCCGCCCGGGATGCGCTTGGCCTTTTTCAGCCGCGTGGAGGACAGCTTTAGCCACGCGCGCGCCACATCCTTGACCGTTTTTCCGCCGAATTCCGCCGGCACTGTGACGGTGAGTCTCTTTTCCTCCATGGCTTTTCCGCTCCCCTCGCCCATCCGTTTAAGACAAAGCGCCGCACCGGACGCGAAAGACTTGCTTTGCGTCGTGTGCGGCGCGCTCGGTTTCCTTCCCGCTTCCAACGCGCTGTCCTCAGCAACGGACGCGCTGCCGGGTGACCGCCCGCAGCGCTTGCATCGCCTTTTCCTCCGGCGGTTTAACGCCTTGAAGCGGATAGGAGAGGCCCAGCGCCGCCCACTTGTGCGCACCCAGCGTGTGATAGGGAAGTAATTCGATTTTTACCGCGTTGATTCCTGCAATTTTGCGCATCATTGCGCGCACCTGCTCCTCACTTTGGGTAAAGCCCTCCACAATGACCTGGCGCACCCACACGGGCTTGCGCGTGCGCGCCAGGCGCTCCAGCACGCGGTCCAGCGCCGCGGGGTCCCCGCCCGTCAGCTCTCGAAAGCCGCCGGCCTCGCTGTGCTTGATGTCCAGCAGGATGAGGTCCGCCTCGTCCAGGAGCAGGAGCGCCTCCGGGCTCGCCACGCCGCCGCCGGTATCCACCGCGCAATGGATGCCGCTCCTGTGCAGTGCGGCCACGCATTCCCGCACAAACCGCGCCTGCGCTAAGGGCTCGCCGCCGGAGAAGGTGACTCCGCCCTTTTCCCCAAAGAAGCGCCGGTACCGCTTGGCCTGGTCGCACAGCTCCTGCGCGCTCATCTCCCTGCCGGCCGAAAAGTCCCAAGTGTCGGGATTGTGGCAGAACTTGCACCGAAGGGGGCAGCCTTGCAGGAACGCCACCATGCGCAGGCCGGGGCCATCCACCGCGCCCAAGGTCTCGATCGAATGCACGCGCCCCATTTACATCGCCTCGTGGAAGGTGCGGGAGATGACCTCCAACTGCTGCGCCCTGGAGAGCCTCGTGAAGTTGACCGCGTAGCCCGAGACGCGGATCGTCAAATTGGGATACTGCTCGGGGTGTTCCATGGCGTCCCAGAGCGTCTGGCGGTTGAGGACGTTGACATTGAGGTGCTGCGCGGCATGCGCGCCGTCCAGCGCAAAATACCCATTGAGCAGCGAGACGAGGTTATCCACGCGGCTTTCCTCGTCCGAGCCCAGCGCCGCGGGCGTGATGGTAAAGGTGTTGGAGACGCCGTCGCGGCAGTCATCGTACTGGATCTTGGAAACGGAGTTGAGGGAGGCCAGCGCGCCCTGTCTCTCCCGCCCATGCATGGGGTTCGCGCCCGGGGCAAAGGGCTGGCCGGCGCGCCGCCCGTCCGGGGTATTGCCGGTCTTTTTGCCGTAGACCACGTTGGAGGTGATCGTCAGAATGGATAGGGTGTGCTCCGCCCCGCGATAGGTCTTGTGCTTGCGCAGCTCGGTGATGAACTGATGGCACAGCGCGCTGGCCATGCCGTCGGCGCGGTCGTCGTCATTGCCATAGCAGGGGAACTCGCCCTCCACCTTAAAATCGCACACCAGACCCCGCTCGTCAAAGATGGGCGTCACCTTGGCGTACCGAATGGCGGAGAGCGAATCCGTCGCCACCGAAAGCCCCGCCATGCCAAAGGACATAAACCGGTGCACGTCGGTGTCGTGCAGCGCCATCTGAATCTTTTCGTAGGCATACTTATCGTGCATGTAGTGGATGACGTTCATGGTGTCCACATACAGCCCGGCAATCCAGGACACATAGCGGTCAAAGCGGGCGCGCACCTCGTCATAGCAAAGGACGCCCGGGCCGATGACCGGCTCCTCAGGCCCCACCTGATCGCCGCTCTTCTCATCCCGTCCGCCGTTGAGGGCCATCAGCAGGACTTTGGCCATGTTGCAGCGCGCGCCGAAGAACTGCATCTGCTTGCCGATCCTGGCCGCCGAAACGCAGCAGGCGATGGCGTAGTCATCGCCAAAGCGCGGCCGCATCAGGTCGTCGTTTTCATATTGAATGCTGTCCGTATCCATGGATACCTTGGCGCAATACCGCTTAAAGCGCTCGGGCAGATCCTCGCTCCAAAGCACGGTGAGGTTGGGCTCCGGCGCGGGCAGGAGGGTGTGCAGGGTATGCAGCACGCGGTAGCTGTTGCGCGTCACCAGCGTGCGGCCATCCTCGCCCATGCCGCCCACCGATTCCGTGACCCAGTTGGGATCGCCGGCAAACAGCTCGTTGTATTCCGGCGTGCGCAGCTGCCGCGTCATGCGCAGCTTGAGCACGAATTGATCCATCAGCTCCTGCGCCTGCGATTCGTCGATCCTCCCGCTCCTGAGGTCCCTTTCCAGGTAGATGTCCAGGAAGGTGCTCACGCGCCCCAGGGACATGGCCGCGCCGTTTTGCTCCTTGATGGCGGCAAGATAGGCAAAGTACGTCCACTGAATGGCCTCGCGGGCGGTGCCGGCGGGCCGGGAGATGTCGCAGCCATACTGCGCGCCCATGGCGCAGAGCCGGGAGAGGAAGTCGATCTGCCGGGAAACCTCCTCCATCAGGCGGATGTTCTCCTCGTCCATGGGCCTTTCGCCCAGGCGCTTTAGGTCCATCTCCTTTTCGTGCATCAAACGGTCGGTGCCGTACAGCGCCACCCGGCGGTAATCCCCAATGATGCGCCCGCGGCCATAAGCGTCGGGCAGGCCGGTGATGATGCCGGTGTGGCGCGCCTTGCGCATCTTCTCGGTGTAGACGCGAAAAACGCCGTCGTTGTGGGTGGTGCGGTACTTGAACTGCTCCTTGACGGTATCCGACAGCTCGTAGCCATAGGCCCGGCAGGCGGAGACCACCATTCGAATGCCGCCGAAGGGGTTGACGGACCGGCAGAGGGGCTTTTCCGTCTGCAAGCCCACGATCAGCTCGTTTTCCCGGTCGAGGTATCCGGGCGCATAGTTGAGGAGGGAGCTGACGCGCTCGGTGTCGATGTCTAAAACGCCGCCCTTTTCCATCTCCTGGCGCTTAAGTTCCAAATACTTTTCGTTGAGACGGCGGGTTCTCTCCGTCGCGGGGGCGAGGAAGCTCTCATCCCCCTGATAGGGCGTGTAGTTTCTCTGAATGAAATCGCGCACGTCGATGCGCTCCGTCCATGCGCCGCCGGCAAAGCCTTCCCATCTCGGGTCCATCACCATAAAACGCCTCCTTTGACTCCCCGGGCGCCTTCCGCTCCAAGGCCGCGGCCCCAAAAACGCACAAAGACCGCCCGGACAACTTGAGAATTGCCCAGGCGGTCGGCTTAAACGAATGCGATACTTCCTAAGTCCCCCGTGGTTGTCCACGTTTTTCCGCCAGTCCTTAGGAATGTCTTACACATCCCATCCTAGCAGAGCGCGTGGTTCCCTGTCAAGTCGGCGCGTGTTAATTCTACTCCTCGTCAAAACCGTTCTCATCGGTCAGGCGGTTGAGCGCCTCCATCTTGGATAGGGCGGCGTCTGTCACGCCAAAGAGAGAGCGCTCTTCCCGCAAGAGCTGGTCGAGCCTTTCGTGTTCGCGGCGGCGCAGACCCAGGTTCTGCATCTCGTCCCCGTAGCGGTCATACGGTCCATAATCGTTAAACATACATGCAGCCTCCTTTTTTCCGGCCGGCGTGCCAGTATTCCCTTCGCCGGGGGCATTTACCCTTTCAAGCGCCCCACCACAGGCGCCAGCTACCGGCGAAGGAAACCACCAAAAGGAGCGTCGCGCGCGGACGGCGGTTCACCACAAACCGACCGGAAAGCTAAAAGCGCGCCTCTTTCCGGCAAAATTAGTATAGCACACTGCGCGCGAATTCACAACCCATTTGCACACGTCCGGCGCCTCTTTATCTTGCGCAGGACGGCCATGGCTATGCGTTCCGGCGCGCAAAAAAAATGCGCGCCGGGAGCCGTTGGCCCCGCGACGCGCAGCTATTTCATTTTCGGATTTACTTGTTGACAGCGTCCTTGAGCTGCTTGCCGGACTTGAAGACCGGGCTCTTGCTGGCGGGGATCTGCATGGGCTCCTTGGTCGAAGGGTTGATGCCCAGGTGCGCCGCGCGCTCCTTCACCTCAAAGGTGCCAAAGCCCACAAGAGACACCTTTTCGCCGGAGGCGAGGGTCTCGGTAATGCTGTCGAGGACAGACGCGACGACCTTGTCGGCGTCTTTGCGGGTCAGGCCGCTCTTCTGGGCCACGGCGGTGATAAGCTCTGCTTTATTCATGGAATAAGCCTCCTGATGAATTTGGATTCTACGCGGCAGTCCATCAGACTTCCGCTTTTTGTATTTTCGCCATATTTGCGCGTTTTCCTGCTGATTCTATATTAATTTTTCTTAAAGAAGCCGATTTTTCAGGCTTTTTTTCGCTCCAGGGCCTTGGCCTCGTCCCAGAGGGCGTCCATCTGTTTAAGGCTCATCGCTTCCAGGGCCTGGCCGCGCTTGCCGGCTTGCTCCTCTATGTAGGAAAAACGGCGGATGAACTTCTCCGTCGCGCCATCCAGCGCCAATTCCGGCGGCGCCTTCATCAGGCGGCAGACGTTGACCACGGCAAAGAGCAGGTCCCCCGCCTCCTCCCCAAAGCGCTCTGGTTGGTCCATAACCGCAAGGACCTCTTCCACCTCTTCGGCGACCTTATCCATGGCCTGCCTGGGGTCGTCCCAGTCGAAGCCGACGTTTCTCGCCTTTTTCTGCACCTTTGCCGCGCGCATTAGCGCGGGATAGGAGCGCGGGATGTCGCGCATGGCCTCGGTGACCGTGCCCAGGGACTTTTCCCCCATCTTGATCTTGTCCCAGGCGCGCAGCACCTCCTCGGAGGTATTCGCCTCTGCGTCGGCAAAGACGTGCGGATGGCGCGTAATCATCTTGTTACAGACGGCAAAGAGCACGTCCCGCGCGTCGAAGTCGCCGTGCTCCTCCCCGATGCAGGCATGCATGGCCACGTGCAGCAGCAGGTCCCCCAGCTCGTCCGCCAGGCGGTAGGGATCGTCGCTGTCAATAGCGTCGAGCACCTCCCAGGCCTCCTCGATCAGGTCCGCCTTCATGCTGCGGTGCGTCTGCTCCCGGTCCCACGGGCAGCCGCCGGGCGCGCGCAGCCGGGAGACGATCTCCTCCAAATGGTGAAAGTCGTATCGCTCCGCCTCCATCAGTTCCAGCGGCGGCACAACGAGCGAAGTGAGATGATCGTAGCCTTCCTTTCGGTCCAATTCCTCCAGGGCGATCTCTTCCCCATCCAAGAATGCACGCCATTGTGCCGGATAGTATTCCAGCAGGCGCAGTTTGCACCCGGAGGCGAGCAAACGGTTGGTGATCTCGCACACGACCAGGGGCCGGCGCACGTCGATCAGCGCGCCCTCCACGTCGATGGCGGCCAGAATGCAGGCATTCTCCAGCCCGCCGGCCATGCCCGCCGCGCGCTCGTAAAGCCCAACGCCGGGAATCACGCGCACCTTTATGCCCTTCTGGCGCGCGGCGCACTGCACCGCCTTGACGGATGCATCCATCAGGCCCGCGCCGCCCAGCACGCCAAAGACCGCGTCGCCCTCCTCGGCTGCCGTAATCACCGCGCGCGCGATGGCGGCGTTGACCTGATCATAGTCTTCCATTCGCTCATAAATTTCATCCAAAGAGGTAAACGGCACGCCCTTTTCCCGCAGCAATTCCGCAGCGGGCGTGCGCGCGGTGCGCAAAAGAACGCGCGCGCCGCCCGTGAGCGCCGCCATGGCGTCCAAGGTCAAATCCCCCTTGCCAACGCCCAGCCCCACGATGGTAATCATGCTTTCTTCCCCCCAAATCGATTCATCAACCGAGATATTTTTCTGCCGCCGGGAATCATGGACAGGTCGTCGGGCGACAGCGCGCGCAGGGCGAAAACCAGCGCGCCGTAAACCGCCACGCCCACGCAAACCGCGCCCAGGGTGAGCATGGTATTCCCCAGCCTCTGGGCCATGAAGCGCAAAAAGGCGAAGACCGCAACCGCCATGCCGCCGGCCGCAAGCGCCGGCCGCACCAGCGCGTCCGACACCTTAAGCCGCGCGCCCGAGAGCTTGAGCACCATAAAGACGTTGCCCACCGCCGCAATGGCGTAACAGGCGACCGTGGCATACGCCGCGCCCAGCACGTTGAGCTGCGGCAGCCCAATGAGCACATAGTTGAGGATGATCTTGACCACAATGCCCGCCGTCAGCGTTTTGACCGGATAGCCCGGCTTGCCCAGGCCCTGGAGCATCCCGGTCGTGGTCTGCACCAAGGCCAGGAACAACACGCCCACCGACATGATCGCCAGCAGTTCGCCGCCCACCTCCAGGCAATTCTCCGGCTGGGAGGAATAGAGCAGGCGCAGAATTTGGTGGGACAGCAGGCCCATGCCCACTGCCGCCGCGGACCCGATCATCAGCGCGAGTTTGAGCCCGGTGCCCACCATGCGGCTAAGCCCAGCCTTATCCCCGCGCGCCAACGCCGAGGATACGGCCGGCACCAAGGACATCGAAAAGGAGAGCGTGATCACCGCGGGCATATTGACCATTGTATTGACCATGCCCGTGAGCACGCCGTACATTTCCCGTGCATCCTCCAGCACATATCCGATGTGCGTGAGCCGGTTGGTGACCAGGGAGGCGTCCACAAGGTTGACGATGGGCATCATCGCAGCCCCAATGGTGACGGGAATGGCGATGGCAAAGAGCGTCTGATAAAAATGCGGGATGAGCTTTGCCTCCAAAAGGTCCTCCCGCGGGCCCCGCCGGCTGTCCAAGGCATACCGAACCATGATGAACAAAAGCGCGCAAAGCTCGGCAAGGGTCACGCCCAGGATCGCGGCCACCGCTCCCCAGATCAGCCCATAGGGGGCCATGACCTTGACCAGCGCAAAGCCGAAGACGACCTTGCCCACCACCTCAATCAACTGGGAAACGGCCGTGGGCGTCATGTTCTGCGCGCCCTGGAAATACCCTCTATAGGAAGAGATCAGGCAGACAAAGAAGATGGAGGGCGCCAGCGCCACAAATCCCTTGGCCGAGGCAGGATCGCCCATCCACCCGGCGATGGGCTCGGCCAGGGAGGCCATGATGGCGGTGGCCACCAGGCCCGTGCACAGCAGGATGCGCCGTGTCTTCTTCAAAATCAGCTTGGCGCCCAGGCGGTCGCCGCTGACCAGGCGTTCCGAGACCATCTTGGAGATGGCCGTGGGCAGCCCGGCCGAAGAGAGCACCAGGAGGAAGTTATACACCGAATACGGCGTGCCGTACAGGCCCATCCCCTCCGAGGTAATCAAATCGGTCAGCCAGACGCGGTAGAACATGCCGATGACCTTGCCGATCAACCCCGCCGCCGCGAGGATGGCCGCCCCGCCTACAAACGACTTTTTGCTGTTGCTCATGAGAAAATTTCCCATCCTTGCTCCAAATTCACCTTATGAAGATACACCAAATCCATAGGGCTGTCAACCAAAGCGCCGCGCCGGCGCAGCATCACACGGTCTCCTCCCCTTGGTAGATGCGCTGAAGCTCCTGCGTCGGCTCGCCGTTTTCCTCGTTGAGGATGAGCGGCGGCAGCACGCTGCACCCCTCCCCCGCCTGCTTGATGCCCTCCATCAGGGCGAACTGCGCGCGCCGGTCCGCGCGCGGGTGGACCAGCCGGATGCGCTTGAGCGGCACGCCCGCCTCCTGCATGCGGCAGGCGATCTCCGCCAGACGGTCGGCCTGGTGGATGAGGAAAAAGCGCCCGCCATTCTTGAGCAGGGCCGCGCCGCTGCGCACCACCGTCTCCAAATCGGTGAGCACTTCGTGCCGCGCGATGGCCAGGGCGTCGCTGGGATTGAGCAGCGCGCCGCCGCGCTTGCCATAGGGCGGGTTGCACACCACCGCGTCAAAGCGCTCGCACCCCAGCAGGCGCGGCGCGTCCTTTAAGTCCATCTCATGCACGCGCACGCGCGCTTCCAAGCCGTTCAGGCGCATGGACCGGCGCGCCATTTCGGCGCAGGCGCGCTGGATCTCCACCGCCTCAAAGGTGACGTGCGGGCGACGCGCGCACAGTAAAATGGGGAGAATTCCCGTGCCTGTTCCCAGGTCCACCGCCCGCGCCCGCGAGGGAAGGCGCGCAAAGTTTTGCAGCAGCACCGCGTCCGTGCCGAACCGGAATAGCCCCGGATGCTGGATGATGCGATAGCCCTCGACCTGCAAATCGTCGATCCGTTCCCCTTCTTTGAGAGGCACTTCTTCCATCTTATCTCTGCCTCCTCCCATGTATAAAGCCCAAAACACTTCTCGCCGTTTTCCTCCTGACGGCGTTTCGGCAATCTCCATGAAGCTCCCTATTGCGGAAGAAATGGACACGAACCGTCGTCAGCCTTGCATCAGGAGCAAAAAGCCAGCGCATATTGCAGTATACGCCATCCGTCTGCCCTTTACAAGGCATGAACAGAAAACAGAAAAGGGCGCATCTCTCAGCGCCCTTTTGCGTTTTTACGTCTTTTCATTTTAGCTAAACTTCAAATAGGTGTTGATCATGTAGCCCGTCTTTCCCGAGACCTCCACCTTGCTCCAGGACGAGCCCTTGTCCAGCACCTTGACCTTTGTTCCCTTGGGGTAGGTGCCCAGCTTCGTGCTGGAAGTAGAACCCTTGGAGCGCAGGTTGACCGAGGTTGTGGTGGTGGCGGTCTGCGCGCTCTGGCTGCCGCTCGATCCGGAGGAGCTATCCGACCCGGAGGAGCCGGAAGAGGTCAGGCGCACATAGCTCTTGAGCACGTAGCCATATCCCGTGCCGTACTCGATCTTATACCAATCCCCGTTGCTCGCCACAACGTTGACCCCCGCGCCGTGCTTGAGGGTGCCCAGCTTGCTGTAGTTGGTGCCCGCACCCGCGCGGACATTGACCGTAGAGGACGCTGAGGAGAGCTTGATGGTGGCCGGGAAGGTCTTGCCCGTGTTGTCGTCCCCGCCGTTGTCCGGCGTGTTGGTGGAGAAGGTGACGTACTTTTTCATCACGTACCCCGCCTTGCCTCCGGCGTTGATGGCGTACCAGTCCCCGCTCTCGCCGGTGACGGCGACCGTCGTGCCGTGCTTTAGGGTGGTCACGATGCTGGAGGACGTGGTCGCCGCCGCGCGCAGGTTCAGCGAGGATGAGGAGGAAGAAAGCTTAATCCGTCCCTCTTGCGTGCTCGTGCCGCCGTCCGGCGTCGGCGTGGGCGTATCGGGCTGGGTGGGCACGTCCGACGGCGTGTTGGTGGGCGTATTGTCCACGATGACTACCGCGGACTTATCCACATAGCCCGTCGTGCCGTCCGAAATGCGCACCAGGTAGTAATTTCCCTCTTTGCTCAAAATGGTCAAGCGCGTGTTCCGGCTGAGATACTCGTACACGACGCTGCCGCTGGGATCGCCCATCAGCGGCGTGCTGACGTTGTTATACGCATCCCCCGTCGTCCAAGAGCCATCCGGCGTCTGCGTGGGCGTTGCCGTCCAAGTGGGGGTCGGCGTCGGCGTGGGCGTTGACGGCTCCACCTGTCCGGTCACGCGGACATAGCTTGAGGAGATGTAGCCCGTTCCATTCCCATAGACGATCTTGTAAAAGCCGTTGCTCTGGGAGATGATGCGCACCTCGGTGTTCTTGGTCACCTGCCCAAGCTTCGTCGCGGTCGAAGAGGGGCCGGAGCGAACGTTGACGGTAGAACCGGTGACAACGCCCGTGGCGACGGCGGCATCCCCGCCGTCCGGCGTCGGCGTGGGCGTATTGGTCTGCGTGGGCGCATTGCCGCCCTCGTCAACCTTGGTCAAATAGGCAGTGGAGGCATAGCCCACCATGTTCCCGGTGGTCCGCACGCGCGTCCAGGACCCCTCCTCCTTGAGGACATCGACGATAGTGCCATGCGGCATGGTGGTGAGCACCGCCGCTGTGGAGGAGGCGGAGGCGCGCAGCTTGAGCGAGGAGGACGCGGTGGAAAGCGTCACCTTCGCCCGGCCAATCGCCGCTTCATTGCCGCCGTCCTGCGTGGGGGGCGGGGTAAATACGCCGCCATTGCCATCGGAAAGCGTCACATAAGCGGAGTTGATGTAGGCAATGGAGCCGTTGTAGACGATCATCAGCCACTCGCCCAGGTTGGAATAAACTTGCACCGTGGCGCCCATTTCCAACGTGCCCAACTTGGCCGACGAGGAAGAAGCGTCCGCGCGGACCGTCAGGCTGGACGTATTGACCGTGCCCACGGCGATGGGCGTGGAGGACATGGGTACGTACTTGGTCAGCTCCTCACGCCTGAAATCCACAGTGGGCAGGGAGACGTCGTTGAAGTAGAAATGAATGATATCCTTATAGCTATTGCCCTCGTTGGCCATCTGCTGCGCGCCGCGCTGCGACATGCCCACGCCGTGGCCATAGCGGGCCAGGGTCAGGTAATAGTAATCCCCCTGCGTTTCCAGCGAGAACAGGCGCAGGTCGGAATCCGCGCTAAAGAGGATGTACTTCAGCTCGCTGTGCAGCGACAGGGAGATGTCCACCGTCTGCACGCTGCCGCTCCCCTGCGAGGAGGCAAAGGGATCGTAGATATTGCTGTCGCTATCCCCGCCGCCCCAGCTATCCTGCACCAGAACGGTCATGTTCATGGTCTGATAGTTGCGGCTGATGCCGCGGGAAGCGCGGTCGGTCTCCACGGGGTTGGAAAGCGATACCGACTGGATGGCGGCCAGCTCCGGATAATAGCCGAGCTTCTCCGCCGCCTTTTGCTGAATCAGCACATAGAACTGCTGGTCGATGGAGGCCGGGTTGGAGGTAAAGGTATAGGTCGCCGACCTGGAGGAAGGATTTCGCACATCATAGGGGTCGTCCTTCATCACGTAGCAACCGGCCGAGGACGAGGAGGACCATGCGTTGCCGGGCAGCTCCACCTGGCCGCCGTTGGAGGCGCCAAAGTAAGCGTTGACATAGGAGGAGCCGTACTTGAGCATCACGCCCGCGGTCTCGTCCACCGCGCGGATGATGTTGTTGTTCTGCGAGTTGTAACCCTTGTAAACCTGGTCGCCGGAGGTGTCGTTAATCTCATAGTTGGGCTCGTTCCCCTGCATCTTGTTGTAGACGTAGGAGCGGGCGATGACCGCCTGCGCCTTGAGCGTCTCCAAGGGGAAGGTGTTGGACAGCTCGCCGGCCAGCACGCCGTAGAGGTAATCCTCGATGTAGACGCGGTTGATCAGCCGCACCCCGCCGGAGCTGATGTCAAAGGTCATGTCGCCCCGATAGGAACGGGTGCCGTACTTGTTGTTGTACAGGCTGATGGTGCCGATGGAGCCATCGTCGTTTTTATGCTGCTTGATGGTGAACTTCGTTCCGACATCCACCGAGCCGTTGATCCCGGTGCCCGAGATCATCAGCCTATTGCCCACCATCTCAATGGAATAGGTCCCGCGCGAGGACAGCACGACCTCTGGGGCCGAGGGGATGGAATAGGACCCGTTGAGCGTGATGTTGACCGATGAGATGCTCCCATAATAGTTCATGGATTTGAGCCAGACGCGAACCATGCCGTCTACGGACGCCTGAGCCGTGGGCATCCCGACGACCAGTGCCGCGCACAGTACCGCAAGGCTGCACATTAGCGCAATGACACGTTTCATAATCGTAAAATCCTCCTATACGCTCCGACGCCTGCTCTTATTTATATGGGAAACGCGGGCGAAAATTCTGCATGTAGTATTCTACACAAAAATTTATCGGCTTTCAATGGAAAGTGCTCCCACGCCTTACGCCAAATACCGCGCAGAATCTACAAGTATGAGTGTAGCATACCCCCCAATCAGCCGTCAAACCTCCCCGACACATATAAACAAATCGTTTACATCTTCACAAATTCAACAGAAAAGCCCCCCTCCCGCGCAAGTTACGCAGGGGCGGGGAGCTTCCTTTTCTTCTGCCAGAATTAGTCTTCCACAGGGGCGCCAACCGGGCAGACACCGGCGCAAGCGCCGCAGCTGATGCAGGTATCCGCATCGATCACGAACTTGCCTTCGCCTTCGGAAATCGCATTCACAGGGCACTCGCCAGCGCAGGCGCCGCAGCTGATGCACTCGTCAGTAATCTTAAAAGCCATGGGGATTTCACCTCCAATGATTTCTTTCGTAGATCGCTCTACGCATGTATTTTAACATCAAGCGCCACAAGACGCAAGCGAAAAAACAGGTTTTCACACATTTTGCCTACGCCGCGCACCGGCCGAGGCAGGCGTGCCCGCTGCCAGCGCCGGACAGACTTTTTCTTCCTGGAATACGCGCGCCAATTTATCCTTTCGTTACCGCCCGCACGCGCGGTTTGGGCGATCAACCCTCCGTTCTGGATTCCAATGCCGGATCTTTCTTCCGGTCCATGCGGCTCTGACATCCCTGCGCGTGGGCTCATCCAAAACGCGCGCCCGAGTTCCCTCGGGCGCGCGTTTTGGGCAGGGGAGATCAATCTTCTTTTGCCGGCTCCGGCCGCACTTCCGTCTGGCGTGCTGCGCCCGGATTTTCGCCCTCTCTGCGCGGGGGACGGTTAGACCGGCGGTTGCCGCCGCTTTTACCGCCGCCCTGTTGCCCGCCGGCCGGTTTATCGGCATTCTGCTGGCGGCCCTTGGGGCGCGGAGGATGCTGCGGGCGAGTGCTATGAGGCTTGTCCGCGCCGCTCGCCGCCTCCCCCTCCCTCTTGGGCGGCCGGTCGCCGCCTTTGGGACGGGGCGGGCGCGGGGGGCGAGCGGGGCGTTCGTCTTTGCGCGCTTCCTGCTCCGGGTTTTGCGCCTGCGCAGGCGCTTCGCCCTCGTTCGCCGCAGGCGCTTCCGTTTCCCCGGCGGGCGCAGCCACCTCCTTGGGCGCGAGCTGCACCTCGTCAAAATCGTATTCTCTGTACTCTGTCACGCCGTCCTTGACGGTGACGCGCACCTTGATCTTCTCTCGGATCACGGCGATCTCCGTGACCACCCCGCGGCCGTCGGGCGTGACGACCTCCTTGCCCACGCGCGGCACGCGGTGGTATACCTCGTCGTAATTGCTCTGCTCATACTTGAGGCAGCACATCAGCCGGCCGCACAGGCCGGAAATTTTGGTGGGGTTGAGCAGGAGGTTCTGCTCCTTGGCCATTTTAATCGAAACGGGCTGAAAATCGCCCAAAAAGGTGCGGCAACAGATGGGGCGGCCGCATGACCCCAGCCCGCCGATCATCTTGGCCTCATCCCTTACGCCGATTTGCCTGAGCTCAATGCGCGTTTTGAAGATAGAGGCCAGGTCCTTGACCAACTCGCGGAAGTCAATCCTTCCGTTGGCGGTAAAGTAGAAGATGATCTTGCTCACGTCAAAGGTGTATTCCACGTCCACCAGCTTCATTTCCAGCTGATGGTGCGCAATGCGCGCCTGGCCGATTTCAAAGGCCTCGATCTCTTTTTTCGAGTTGACGGCGATTCTGCGCCGGTCGTCGTCGGTCGCCACGCGGATGACGGACTTGAGGGGCTGAACCACCTCTTCCTCCTCCACTTCCTTGACTTCGGTGACCACGTCGCCGCATTCCATGCCCCGCGCCGTTTCCACAATCACTTGCTGGCCAATGTGCAGCTCCATCCCCTTTGGGTCGAAGTAGTACATCTTGCCCGCTCTTTTAAACGAAACACCGATAACGGTTGTCATCATTTTGCGCCCTCCACGATTTTTAGCAGCAAGGGTTCCGCCGCCGAGCGCCACTGCACGTGCGCGTTCACGCGCTTGCGCACGGATACCGCCTCCTCCATGATACAGGCAACGGCATCAATTGTAAAGTGCTGGGCGATATCTTCCAAATTGTCCGCAATCTGTGCGTCAAAAGGTTCAAGCCCGTTCATGACGCGCATCATGTCGCGCAGGACAGCCTCCAGCGCGTCCAGGAAGGGGAGGCTATCCTCAGGCTTGCGCTTTTCGTCCCAAGCCATGGACGCCCGCGGCACGTCCTCCTTGCCCCTTGTGGCGGAAAGCAGGCGCAGCGCCTCGTCGCGGTATGCGTAATAGGGATCATCCTCCCTACTGAGGTCCAGGGCGCGACCCATCACGCCCTGGCTCAGCCGCGCGGCGTAGCGCGCCCTGTCCTGGTCAACGCCTCTGCTCACAAGCTCCGCAAGGATGGTTTCCTGGGGCAGCCTGGGCATGTATACGGGCCGGCAGCGGGAGCGCACGGTCTGCAAAAGCCCCTCGGGGTGCGCGGTCAGCAAGAAGAACACCGTTTGTCCGTCCGGCTCCTCCAGCGTCTTTAAAAAAGCGTTTTGCGCCGCTTCGTTCATCTTTTCCGCATCGTGAAGGATGACGGTGCGCTTTCCCCCTTCGTAGGGCTTGTCCGCCAGGGAATCGATGAGATCGCGGATCTCCTTTACGGTCAAGGTGGCCTTTTCGGCGGCAAGCTCCACATGGTCGGGATGCGTGCCCCTGAGCATTCTTTGGCAGGGACCGCATTGCATGCAGGGCTTCTCCCCCGCTCCTTCGCAGTGCAGCGCCATGGCCAGGGTGGCGGCGAGCGTCTTTTTGCCGCAGCCCGCATCGCCATGGATCAAAAACGCATGAACAACCGAGCCTGCCTGAAAGGAGCGGTGTAGCTCCGCAAGCACGCCCGGTTGCCCATAAATCTTCTCAAATGGAAGCGCCATAATTTTACAGCTTAATAAACTGCTCCACGTTGAGCACAAACACCGTCGCGCCGCCCACCATCACTTCGATGGGATAGGGCACGTATACGCCGGTCGTGCCCGCGACGGGAGAGGGCGAGGTGGCGATCTGCTTGCGGCTCTTGCAGACCTTCTCAATCACATCCATCGCTCCCTGGAATTTCTCTTCATCCACGCCCAGCAACAGGGTGGTGTTTCCCGCGCGCAGGAAGCCGCCGGTGGTGGCCAACTTTGTCACGCTGTACCCCTCGTTCATCAAGTTGCTGACCAGGCGGGCCGCATCCTCATCCTGCACAATTGCGATGATTAACTTCATAATCAGACCCCCTTCAAAAGCACTTCTTTGGTTCCTTGACTCGATTATACAACATGGAGGAAATAATTGCAAACAGTTTTCCTCCGATTGTAAAATTTTCATTATGTATCACAGGGGTCCCGGCGCTTTTACCGCCTGCGCTTGACGGATCTTACCGGAACGGAAAACTCCAGCATGGTCTGGCCGGTGAGCCGCTCCTTGGTCACCGTCACCATGGCCCTATCGCGCTCCATCTCCAAATACGCCGAAAGCGCAGCCAGCACGTCCAGCTGCATCAGGGCCAAATCCCTCGCGCTGACCGCCGTGCGGTCTTCCCTTAGCACGCTGGAGAGCCGGTTTCTCGCCACATCCTTGGTCTTTTCACGTCCCAACATATCCATTTATCCTCCTTAACCGAATTTGAGCATGAGCCGCTTGATTAAGCCGTCCTTCATTCCCGTCAAGCGCTGAAAGGGGACTTCTTCGCCCAGGATGCGCGCAGCGATGTTGCGGTAGGCCACGGAGACCTGGGTGTTGCCCCGCGCCACGGGCTCACCAAGGTTGCCGGCCTTGATCACCGTCTCATCGTCCGGGATGATGCCCAAAAGCTCGCATCCCAGCACGTCCAGCATGTCCTTGGTGGACATCATGTCCCCGCGCCTTACCATTCCCGCGCGGATGCGGTTGATGATCAGTCGGGGCGCCGGCAGGTCATAGGAGCGCAAAAGGCCGATGACGCGGTCCGCGTCCCTGACGGCGGAAACCTCGGGCATGGTCACCACAACCGCGCTCCCGGCCCCGGCCACAGCGTTTTGAAATCCCTGTTCAATGCCCGCGGGGCAGTCGATGAGCACAAAATCCACCGATTGGGTCAGCTCCGCAATCAGCCCCTGCATCTGTTCGGCGGTCACCACGTTCTTATCCCGCGTCTGCGCCGCGGGCAGCAGGTGCAAGCGGCCAAAGAAGCGCGGGTCCTCCACCAGCGCCTGCCGCAGCCTGCACCTGCCCTCCACCACATCGACAAGATCGTAGACGATCTTGTCCTCCAACCCCATGACGACGTCCAAATTGCGCAGACCAATATCCGTATCCACCAGCATCACGTGCGCGCCCTTGAGCGCCAGCGCCGCGCCGATGTTCAGCGTCGCGGTTGTCTTGCCCACGCCGCCCTTGCCCGAGGTGATGACGATTGCCTCCCCCATAGCCCGCTCCTTTCCAAAATACAACAAACCCGATTTTCCGGGAAATGATCCCATCGCACCCGCCTATGACTATACATGCGCGCTCCCCTTTGGGCAAGGGCATTCCCGCCGATTCGACAAGAAGCGCGCAACGCTTTCATAAACCCCTGTTTTTTCGCGCCATGTCGTTGTCAAAGAAGCGGAATATGTGATATAGTTGTAAAGCCAATGTAAATGGAGGGGACTGCCCAATGGACTGCGAGCGACTGCCCTTTGTGCCCGATACGCCCAATGACGATTTGGTGTTGCTGCACCAGTTTCACGTATCGGAGACCTATGCCCTGCATACGCACGAGTTTTACGAGGTGTTCTACGTCGTCAAGGGGCAGGCCATGCATCAAATCAACGGCTCTTCCCAAGTGGTGAGCGAAGGCTCTTTGGTGTTTATCCGGCCAAAAGACGCGCACTACTATCAATACCTCAACCTTTTTGACTTTGAATTCATCAACGTCAACATCACCTGCGCTTTGACCGCGCAGGCGCTGCGCTTTTTGCACATCCCCCAGGAGGCTTTCGATGCCCCGGCGCTGCCGCCCTCGATCGTTCTCACCGGCACGCAGCATGCGGAGATGCGGAGCAAGTTTCTTGCCCTGTCCAAAATTCCCGCCGGACCCGCGCGCAGGCGCTGTTTCTGCGCGCTGTTTCCCGAGGTTCTTCATTTGCTCTACACCCAGGGGAACCTGGAGAGCGCGCAGCAGGTGGTGCCCCGCTGGCTCTCCGACGTGCTAAAGCGACTGGATCAACCCGATTGCTTCACCAAGGGGCTGCCCGAGCTTCTGCGCATGACCCCCTACACGCAGGAGCATCTGACCCGCTCCTTTCGCAAGTACGTGCACATGTCCCCAACCGCCTACATCAACCAAAAGCGCTTGGGCTACGCCGCGGAGCTGCTCATCCGCGAACCGCTGACCCCGCCGCAGGCCGCGCGCATGGCGGGCTTTCACAACCTCAGTCACTTCTATCATCGATTCCGGGATCAATACGGCTGTACGCCGCTTCAGTTTTCCGCCCAGCACCGGGACGTGCAGAGGGGGCGTTATAAAGCGCTGCTTGGCATTGGGCGCGAGGCGGTGATGGCGTGCATTCAAAACGGCGCTACCGAAACGGCGCTGGATAACGGCCTGTTTGCCTATTACCTTCAGGAAGGCCGGGCGCAGATCTACGTCTCCTTTGTCGGAGACGCGAGCGAGCGCGGCTTGGAGGCGCTGGCCGCCTGCTGGGACGCGCGCCTTAACGCCGGCGCGACGCTGCACATCAACCGCGAAAACCAGGCGTTGTACGAATATGTCCTGCATCAATTCCAGCGCGCGCCCGTCCGCCAGACGCGACAGATGGCCCTCTCACGCGAGAACTTTGAAGAATACTTGTCCTCGCATCTGGACGACCGCGTCAACATCACGGGGTTCCGGCCCGATCACATGCAGCAGTATTTGCTCCTGTTCGAGCGCAGGCTGCCCCATGCGCGCGAGGAAATGGACGCCGAGGCGCTGGCGGCGGACTGGGCCCAGCGGGGTGGCGCCGGGCGCTTTCTGACCCTGATTGCGCAGGATGCGCCGGTAGGCTTTGCCTGCCTTTCGCAGGACGCGGTGGATCTGCTGGTGCTGCCGCCGGAATACCCTTATCAGGACCTGGGAGACGCGCTCGTCGCCGAGGCGGCCGCGCGGATCTTTGACGCCGGCGAAGTCCAGTGCACGGTGTGTATCGACAGCCAGGACGAGGCGGCGCTCGCCGCGCTGCGCCGCCTGCGCTTTCTCCAGGCCGGGCACGAGGCGGTGTTCATTCTGTGACGCATCCACAGCGCCGGGCGCTTCTTTATCCTGGCCCTGTATATGCGGGAAGCGCCATAGTAATCCGACGGAGTACCCTAATCAGAGCCTAGGTATGCGCTCGTCGCCGCGGCAGCCGCACGGGGTCTTTGACGCCGGCGAAGTCCTGTGCACGGTGCGCATCGATATCTAGGACGCGCGATAGCCAAGCACGGCACGGTCTGCATCCTGTGACGCATCCAACGCTTGCCACTAACTTGAGAAAAAAGGAAAAGCCCTATCGCGTCGGCTCAATCCGTCGCTTGCCGCTCTTCGCTCATGCCCAGCGTATCCCGCGGCTGCACGCTCGATAGTGGCTTTTTGTACAAACCGTTCGCCTAACAAAAAAGAAGGGAAGCGCGCTGGCCTTCTTTTTTGTTGTACAGTCGAGCTTTGACAGGAGGTTAAACGCGGACCACAACCGCCTCTCCGCCCTGCCAGGCGGGTATGGGCACGCTTTCCCCTTTCCAGATCAGCGTACCTCTGCCCTTGCATGTGCTGCGCACCGTCACGCCCGCCTCCGTCGCCTCCACCGCGATCTCGCCTTGCGGCGCGGGCACTTTTCCCCGGACGTGCCGCATGCCGGCCAGCTCCGGTCGAACCTCATAGGCGGCATATCCCGGTTCGGTGGGCGAGACGCCCAGCAGATACCGGCCGAACAGGTAGACGGGTCCCGCGCCCCAGCAGTGGCACAGGCTGCGCCCAAAGGGGCGGCCGTACATGGCGTAGTGCGCGTCGCCCTCTTCCGTGGGATCGAACTGTTCCCAAATGCTCGTCGCACCCAAGTCCAGCATGCCGCCCCAGTAGTCCTTGACCTCCCGGAGCACCTCGCGCGCCTTGCCCGCCCGCATCAATGCCTCCATCTCGTAAAAGCGCATGTAGGGGGTGGTGATCACGGGCGCGTCCTCGGCAAGCAGCGTATTTTGGATGACCGCGCGCGCCTTATCCTCGTCCAGCATTCCGTACATCAGGGCGAACATCGGCGCGTAACGGGTGTGCCCCTGCACCACGCCCTCCAACCTCTGGTGCGCGAGCGTGCCCTTTTTCTCATCCCAAAACACCTTGAAAATGCCGCTGCGCAGCGCGTCCGCCTCGGCGCAGTATCGCTCGCGGTCCGCCTCGGCGCCCACTAGCTGCGCGCATTGGCTGAGGATGGTCAGCGCCTTCCACATCAGCACTTGTTCAAAGCACAGCTCCCCTTCCTTGCTCATCGGCGCCCAATCCACAAACACCCAATCGCGCTTCTGCCCCACGACAAAGCCATCCGCGGATAGGAACGCCCGCGTGTAGTTCATGGCGGAGACCATCTTGGCGTACATGCTCTGAATGAACGCGCTGTCGCCGGTGAAGAAGTAGTCCTCCCACACGGCGATGATCCAATAGAAGGTGTAGTCCAAAATGGTGTTGATGTGCTGGTTGAACGGCTCGCGGCCGCGCAGCGCGGCCAGCGTGCGCCGGGCCGTGGCGCTATCGAAGTAGGAATAGTGGTTCATCATCACCGATTGCAGGGCATCGCCCGCCCAAACCCACCGATCGCGCTTGATGCCGTCCAGGAAGAACTCGCGCGTACACAGCTCCATGGTGTAGGCGGAAACCTTGTAGATCGCCTCCAGCCGCTCGTCCTCGCAGGAGAAGGCCGCGCGCCAGGCCAGGCCGTTGTACTCCAGGTCCATCTCCACGCTCTTCTCGTCCACAGGACCCGCGACGCGCACGTAACGCATCGCCCGCGAGGGCAGCCGCACCGTCTCCCCAGCCGCCTCGAACCGGCCCTCATCCCAGGTCTCGCCTCTCTTGCCGGCCAGCGCTTCCTGCGCCGATTCCCCGTAAAAGACGCAATAGGGCCCGGCCGACGTGGAGGTCATGCGCACAAAGCCAAAGACCTCCCGGCCAAAGTCGATCAACCCCTCCGGCGTATACCCTGCGGGCCGCACGCGACGGGTGGGCAAGCGGTAATCCATGGGCCGCCGCTCCGGCGCGTCAAAGAGCGCCGACCAGCCGCAGGGAAGGAAATCCACGTTGTTTTCACACGCCAGAAAGCTGCCGTCCGTCTCCACATCTCCCTCCAGATACAGAGCGGGCAGGCCGTTTGGGTTCATCACCGCCACGTTGAGCGTGTGCGTGCCGGCGGGAAGGGCGATGCGGTCGCTGCGGTCCGGCGCGGAAACCCCGTCGATGCAAACGTAGGCGCCTCCCTGCGCATACAGGCGCGCCGATCCAGCGCGATCCAGCGTATAGGTCTTTTGAAAGGCGATCGCGCGGCCCGGCGCGTCCATCCGCCAGATGGAGGGGCAGGTCATGCCGTGCTCCTCCCTGCGCATCTCCACCTTCGCGCGCAAATCGATCTCAAAATCATGGGGAAACCAGATCCAGTACGCCATGCGCTTTTCTCCTTAATAGCCCAGCGCCTCGTCTACCAGCACCACTTCGATGGGATGCGCGTTGGGCCGGCGCTCAAAGATGAGGGTGGCGTGGCACATGCGCTGCGGGGAAGCGCAGTCGGTGCAGTGCCCCAGCACCGCGCAGGGGGTCTTGAGGCCCAGGCGCTTGGCGTTCAAGGGGCAGGAGACGTTCTTGATGCGGCTGATGGCCTCGTCCAGGCTCTTCTCCCCCAGTTTGTTTTTCCCCACGATCATGTACACCTTGCCCGTCAAATGCAGGGTGGCGGCCAAACGGTTGCCGTAACCGTCGATGTTGACGATGCGGCCATCCTCCAAAATGGCGTTGGCCGAGCAGAGGTAGACATCCGCCGAGGCCGCCTTCTCCCGCATCTCGTTGGCGCGTCCGTCCGGGGCGTCCCAGTGCCAGTAAACCTGCTGCCCGCGCGCGCGCAGGGCTTGGTCCAGACCCATTTCCTTTACGGTCATGCTGCCGCCGATGCCAATGGAGGCCTGCGTGTCGATGGCAGAGAGCAAGTATTCCTTTGCCTGCGCGGCGGTTTCAAACGCGCACGCTTCATATCCTAGCTTCTCCAGGCGTTCTTTCAAGGCGTTGAGTTTTTCCATTTTCGAGTCCTCCCAAATCTTATTTATTTCTTTTTCCATTATAGCAACTTTGCTCGCCGCTGCATAGGATGTATCGGCGAAAGATTTCCGCCGTACCTAACTGAGAGTAACCGGGAGGTTTTTAATATGAGTTGTAATTGTTCTTGCGGCATCGAGCCCATCCCCTTTACGTCTACCTGCCCCGGCGGCTGCATCCGCGTCACCAATCGCGGTATTGTTTGCTCCAACGATGAAAACAACGGCACGAACAACGGCTGCTGCCACTGCGGTTGCTGCCATTGCGGCTGCTGCCACTGCGGCTGCTGCTGCCACAAGCACTGCCACTGCGCGCAGGTTGAGAGCAGCCAGAGCTGCTGCACGGCCAGCGCCAACGCCAACACCTGCTGCGGTCAGGCCGCGCCTGCCAACAACTGCAATTGCAACTGCAACTGTGGTACCGTCGCCGTCGCCAACACTTGCAACACCTGCAAGTCCTGCAACTGCAACACCGTCGCAACTGCCAACAACTGCAATTGCAATACGGTTGCCGCCGCTAACACTTGCAACACCTGCAAGTCCTGCAACTGCAACACCGTTGCCGTCG
>CAOKIU010000027.1 GCA_948468595.1 uncultured Christensenella sp. | reverse complement strand
CGCAAGCCCCCCGGCAAGGGGGCTTGCGGCGCTCGTCATGCCATAGCGGCGCGGGTAGTATGTACCTTAGCAACTGCAATTGCACTTGCAGCCGTTGGCGCCGCACGTGGCAGCCTTGTTCTCGGCGCAGGGATTCTGCGGGAAGAGGGGGAGCGAGAAGAATTCGTCGCACACGTGCGGCGAGAGAGCAGCTTCTCACGCTTCCTCCTTAAGCGGGGTGATTCGCGGGTAAACGTCCAGGACGAAAGGATTGGGATGGGACCCGCGCTGGGTTTTTGCATAATCGACGCGGGAAAGGACGGCGCGCAGCAGCGCCCCTCGCCCGGCGGGGGAGCACAGCGCGTATAGATCCAGCGCATGCGCAAGCGGCGGAAGGACAGCCGGTGCGCATGGCGGGGCTGCCGCAAGGGACTGATGAAGCCGCTCCGCCCTCTGGGTCAGGGCGTGAAGGCGAGCGTCCAGGCTGTCCCGGCGGCGCACGAACTCCTCGGGTGAGTAGACCCCGCGCTCCACCAGGTCGTTGAGGCTGTCCCTTTGCAGAAGCAGCGTCTCTTGCTCCCTTTTCAACGCATCCGCCGCGCCCAAAGACGGGTCTAATCCCTCTTTGGGAAGGAGCGCGCCGGGCTTAACGGGGTAGGGTGTCAAAAAAGCGCGCAGGGCGTCCAGCAGCGCCTCCTCCACGGGCCCAAGGTAGGAGCGCACCGTGGGACAGCCGCGCGTGGCACAGTAAAGCCGCGCGGCCTGCCGGCCGGAGGCGGGAAGCCCGCGCAGGGCGCGGCCGCACGCCTTGCAGCGCACGACGCCCGCCAGAGGGTTCTTTTGCGGCATTCCGCCGCGCATGGGCAGGCGACGCCGCTTGAGCAGCGCTTGCGCCCGGTCGAAGATATCGCGGCTGACAATCGCCTCGTGCAGGCCCGAGCACAGCGCGCAATCGGAGGTAAGGTGAACGGATTTTTCCACGCCCAAAGGGGTGAGGCGCCGCTGCGTGCGCGCATGACCCCAGCGAATCAGCCCCACGTAGACGGGATTGGACAGGATGCGGTAGACGCGGCAGGGCGACCAACCCGTCGCCTGCGCCCCCGGCGGCACGGCCGCATCGCTCAGGCGGTCGGCGATGCGCGCAACGCCCAGGTCTTCCTCAACGTACCAGAAAAAGATGTTGCGAATCACGGCGGCTTCCTCAGGGACGGCCTCCAGCGTATAGCCCTTGCCCCCCGCGATTTTGACGCGATGATAGCCGTAAGCCGGGCGGGAAGAGACGAACTTCCCCTCCGAAACCGATTGCAGCCTGCCCGCCTGGATGCGCCGGTTGATGGTCTTGTATTCGCGCCGGGACATGAACAAACCAAATTCAAAGTACTCTTGATCGAATTCATTTTCAGGGTCGTAGGTTTTGCCAGGCGTGATGATGCGCGCGCCGGAATAGAGAAACGCCTGGCAGACGCGGCCCTGGTCCAAGGTGTCGCCGCGCGCCAGGCGCTCCACCTCCATGACGTAGACTCCCTCCCAACGCCCCGAAGCCAAATCGCTCAACAGCCGACGCATTTGCGGCCGCTGGGCGATGGTCTCGCCACTGAGGACCTCTGCGTAGATTTCCCCAATGGCGTTCCCTTGGAGTGCAGCGAGTTTTTCCAGCGCGGCCTTGTGGCGGCTCAATGTTTCGCCCTCGCCGCGCGCCTCTGCCTCCACGTCCGCGCGTGATTTGCGCAGATACATGGCATACGACATGAGAATCCCTCCTTTATTGAATGAATTTATGACGGCAACAACTGCGCTTAGACGTGTTGTTTCTCATAAACAGATAAAAAAACTACTGAAAGATAATAAAAATACAGGGTGTATAGCTCGTGGTGGCGATGTTCGATTCTTGGTAAAATTTTGACAGACGACATCGAAATGGAGGAAGCCACCATGAAAGACAGGAAAATGAGCGCTGTTTTCTCCACCTTTATAAAGGAGACGCGCCTGGAAAAGGCACTGACGCAGGAGAGCATGGCAGAACAGCTGGGTATTTCTGTGCGGTCCTATGCAGAATTAGAACATGGAAGAAGTCTATGCAGCATGAGGGTTTTTATAAGATTGATGTCCATTCTAGATCAAGAAAGGCAGCTGCGCTTGATCGCGCTGTTCGTCGGCGCGCTGAATGAGGAAGAAAAAGATGCAGAATGAGAAATTGGATTTTTTAATGCCCGCCGAAACGGAGGGCGTGGGCCTTTTGCTGCTGCGCCTTGGGATAACGCCCAATTACGCCGGTTTCCACCAAACGGTGTGCGCGGTGGAGCTGGCGGTGCGCACGCCGCGGGCGCTGACGATGGTATCCAAGGAATGCTATCCAGCGGTAGCTGCCAGGTGCGCCACCACCGCCCAGGCGGTGGAGCGCAACCTGCGCACCGTGGTTCGCATCGCCTGGGCGAGCAACCCCGTGCTCCTGGGCGAACTGGCGGGCCATCCGCTCGGTGCGCGGCCAAAGCCAGCCAGCTTTATCGCCATGCTCGCGGGCCACTTTTTATACGCCGAAGGGGCGGTCCGCTGAGCAAGGCGGGCGTCTATCCTTCCCCAAGGGCGAAAAAAAGAAGCTCCTCTCTCGCCGCACACGTTCTCAGCAAATTCCTCGCAGGGCGGGACGGAGCAGAAGCCGAAGGAGGGAATGAGCATTTCCACCTCAGCCAGGACCTTGAGGATCACCGTGACGCAGATGGTCAACTCAAAGGTGTTGTTGCCGCAATAACGGCCGGAAACGCAGATGGCGCTGACCAGAGACTCCATGGTGAAGGGCACGATGCTCTCATCGGGGATGCAGAGCAGGACGTCCTTGCTCACCGTGATGACGCCGTGGCCGATGCCCTCGCGGCAGCAGCTATCGGTAAAGAGAATGTCGATGGGGATATCCACGGCGCAGCGCACTCTGGCAAAGCCGGGGCGGTCGCAGATGCGGTCGATGACCAGGTTGCGAATCGTGCCCGTGTAGCTGGAGGAGCGGCAGCTCTCAAAGCAAATGGGCGGGGTGAAGGGCTGGTTGCACTCGCACTCGCAGACGGGGATCATGTCGCTGACCGTGACGCAGACCTTGTCGAGCTGTTCCTGCTGCATGCAGGAATCGTAGACCTTCTTAACCTGCACGCAGACCTTTTCGCGCAGCCCCCTGCATTCGCCCTTGATGGGGCCGGGGCAGCAGTCCTGATTACAATTTTTGTACGAGTAGAACGACATAGCGGTTGGCCTCCTTAAAGATTCGGAGTGGGAATCGGGTTACAATGCATCATATGCCAGGGGTGAAAAGCGTGTTACACCCCCGGGAAATGAAACGGGCGCGCCTCTTGCGGCGTTTATAGGGCAGCGATCCGTCTTTTTTCGGCGCAAATTTCCCAAGGATGGCCGCGCGGGGAAGGAGATGAGCCCGCGCACAAAGAATATTATAACGCCTGGTGCATTGGCGCCCGGCAAGTATAACGCTGCGGGGGGTCCTACATGCGCGCTTCATCCGTCCGGTTTAAAGTCCTTTTGCATTTGCCGCACGTCATGCGCGTTGTGGTGATCGTCCTGCTCCTTGCCGTGTTGGCAGGAGGCGTGGCCTTATCGGTGCGCGGATGCTCGGGGAAAACCAGTACCGTCGCCGATGGCGGCATCGTCATCTCCGGGGTGAGCGCCGCGTCGCAGTTTTTCGATTTGGGGACCGCCTTTGTCGCCTTTGACGGCAGTTATGCGCGCGCCTACGACCTGAAAAAGGGCGAGCTGCTCTGGGAAAAGTCGCCCGATGGGTCCCAGGGCTACCGCTGCTCCGCATCGGGCCAGCTTCTGGCGCTCTACAAGGCCAACTCCCTCTATGTCTACGATCCGGCAGGCAATGTCGTCTTTTCCACTTCCACCGATCAGAACATTCAGAGCGTGCTCGTGGGGCAGACCAGCGCGGCCGTCCGCTTTGAGGACGACAGCATTCAGGTCATCGACAAGACCGGCAAGACCGTGGATACCATCGTCAGCACTGAGGGCAAGGTGATGGATTACGGATTCTATTCCACCAGCGACCTGATGTGGGTGCTGCTGCTGGACGATACCGGAATCGAACCCAAGTGCGTCCTGAACATCTATCAGCCCGGCAAAAAACTGCTGGCCGGGTTCAGCACCACCGAACAGCTGTATTACAAGCCGCTGATGAGCGGCAACGACGTCTATATTGTGGGCACGCGCTCCATCGACATCCGCAACACCAACGACACGTCGGAAAGCTCGGCGCTCATCTACGGCTGGACGCTGAAGGACTACAATTTGGGCGAGCCCCCCGCGCTGCTGTTCACCCTCACCGACCAGGGGGACCATCCCACCTCCCTGCGCGTGGTCAGCGGCGGCAAGGCACAGGACCTTCGGATGCCGGCTGGCTGCACAGACCTGATGATGGGCGCCTCCAGCGTCTACGGTTTTGCGGGGCAGACGCTCTATTCCGTGCCCGTCGCGGGCGGCAAGACCGGCAGCTATTCTCTGCCCTACGCGGTGGACGCCTTGCTCTGCCGCCTGAAGGAAAACCGCGTGCTGCTCTCGGGTGAGAACCAGGTGCACCTGGTGACCCTGCCATAGGAGGATCAGTGTTTTGCAAGCCTTGAACATCATCGACTACGCGATTTTGGCCGTTTTCGCGCTCTCCGTCCTCGTCGGCCTTTACCGGGGGGCGGTTCATACGGGGCTGAATCTGGTGGCGCTGGGCCTATCGCTGCTCATCGCCAAGCTGTGCTACCCGTTGGTGACCGACTGGATCGCCGGCCACGACCTGTGGATGGATTACCTGGTCTATCTTTCCGAGGGCTCCTCGCACATCCCCACCGCCATGATGGAATACGCCAGGGCGGATGTCGTGACCCTGACCGGGGATCAGGTGCAAAGCGTGATTCAGGCCTCCAACTTCTCCCCGCCCTTTGACGGGTATCTGGCCGCCAACATCGCCGCGCGGGTCTATGCCGGCAGTTATAGCACGCTTTTTGACTACATCAACCAGACCGTGGCGGATTTTTCCCTCAACACCATATCCTTTGTGCTGCTCTTTACCTTCACCTACGCGGTGTCCGCGCTGCTGGTCACGCTCATGGGCAAGACGCTCTCCTTTCCCCTGCTGCGCGCGCTCGACAGCGCTGCGGGCGGCCTGCTGGGCTATTTTCGCGGCGTGGTCCTGCTGATGGTGTTTTCGACGTTGGTGCCCTTGGTGGTCAACATGTTGCAGATCGACCTGATCAGCGAGATGGTGGAGCAATCGGCCTTCCTCGGACATTTTTATCCGGATAACTGGTTTTTTGGCTGGATCAAGGCGGTTCTCTAGAAACAATAGAGCAAGCAAACCTCCGCTTGCGGAGGTTTGCTTGCTCATTCTATCGCCAAATGGGAGTGGTTGCCATGCGCTATACCATCGTTCGCCAGCGGCGGCGCACCATCGGCCTGTACGTGGGCAAGGACGGCGAGCTGGAGGTGCGCGCGCCGCGCGCCTGTTCGCTTTCCGACATTGAGGCGTGCGTGCGGCGGCACGAGGACTGGATCGCGCGCCGCCGCTCAAGCGCGCTGTCCGCACAGGAGGCGCGCGCGTTGCCGCCCTCTTCGCTGCCCCTGCTGGGCAGGGAGCTGCCCGTGCGGCCCGGCCGGGATGTGCGCCTGGCCGACGAGGGCGACGCCTTTTTCGCCCCGGAGGGAATGACATTCCAGGAGATGCTGCCCGCCCTGGCCGCCCTGTACAGGCAGCTTGCGTGGCGCTATCTTCCGGCCCGCGTGGAGGAATGGGCCGCGCGCTTTGGCCTTTGCCCGCAGAGCGTGCGCGTGACGGCGGCCGCTGCGCGATGGGGGAGCTGTTCTTCCAAGGGTACGCTGTGTTTTTCCTGGCGGTTGATGCTGGCCAGCCCCGCGGCGGTGGATTCCGTCGTCATCCACGAGCTGATGCACCTGCTGGAGCTCAATCACTCCCCGCGGTTTCGTAGGCTCGAGCGCGAAAATACGCCCGAATATGAGGCGTGCCGCCGGGAGCTAGAGAATCTGGCCGGTCGCCTTGCCCGAGAGGGTTGGCTCTGAGCTGAATCGATATTTTCTATTGAGGCTGGCGCGCGCTCTTGACCGGGAGACTAAAGCCACTCGTATTCCTTCAAGTGCTCGGTGAGCGTCAGAAGGAATTCCCGATGCGTCTCGTCCGCCCAGAGGATGCGCAGCGCGTCCTTGACGGCCGCGACGAAGTCCGCGTCAAGGCCCTTTAGGCCGGAATCAAACAGCGGGCACAGCGGCCGGGCGCGCACGTCCATGCGCACGGTGAGCCGGCCGGCCTTGACATAGGGGACCAGGGGGAAGATGCGGCAGGAGAGCGGGCGGTGGCGGCGCGGGCAGGGAACGCGGCAGGTCAGAAGCGGCACCGGACTGCCGCCAAAGAGCAGGGCGGAGGGCAGCAGCTCCATCCACGTCCCCTGGTGCGCATAGAGCCGCTCCTCCTGCGGAAAGAGCAGCATTCCGGCGACCTCGTCCTCATCCGGACTGTCCTTGCAGCACGCCGCGCCGCACAGCGCTCCGCAGTCCGTTTTCAGGGGCGTTACCGAATCCAGTTTATCGCGCGCGGCGATCAAGGCTTCCAATGTGGTCATTTTATCCTCCGAAAGAGCGTGATTTTTGTGAACAATGAGTTTTATTTCTGCGATGCGCGCAGGGGCTTGGCCAGCCTTGCGGCACAGGGGCGGTGCGTGCAGCTGTGCTATATCGACCCGCCCTTTTTGACGGGGCGGGACTTTGGCGCTTATGCCGACCGCTACGCCTCCTTAGAGGACTATTATGACATGATGCGCGCGGTGCTGCAAGGCATTTATGCGGTTTTAGACCCAAAAGGCAGCCTGTTTGTGCATATTGACGAGCGAACGCATGCCCGTCTTAGGCTGATGTTGGATGAGATCTTTACGCCCGCGGGCTTTCGCAACGAGATCATTTGGGCCTATCAGACCGGCGGCCGCGCGACGCGCCACTTCTCCCGCAAGCATGATACCATTCTCTTTTACGCCAAGTCCCCGCACGCCTACTTTGACGCCATGCAGGCTGCCGTGCCCCGAGCGCAGGCACGCGCCAACCACATGAAGCGCGCCGTGGACGAGGAGGGCCGCGCTTACCGCGCCATTCGCTCGGGCGGGAAAATCTACCGCTATTATGACGACGAGGGCGTGCCCCCCTCCGACGTATGGGAGGACATCGCGCACTTGCAGCAGCGCGACCCGGAGCGCACGGGCTATCCCACGCAAAAGCCGCTGCGCCTGTTGGAGCGCATCGTGCGCTGCGCCAGCCGGCCGGGGGACACGGTGATGGATACCTTTGCCGGGTCGGGCACGACGCTGGAGGCGGCCTTCCGCCTGGGCCGCGCCTTCATCGGCATGGACAGCTCGCCCGAGGCACTGAAAACCGTGCGTGCCCGCCTCAAAGACGCGGAAATGACGGTGCGCATGGAGGATGGAGGGATCGAGCCCGCCTCAAGAGCTCAAGAATAGCGCGCCGCAGTGATTGCCGCCTGGCGGGGCGAGCGGATGCCCGGGGGATTTTAAGCGGCCCTCGCTTTCCCGCGGGTTGAGGGAAGGGCCAAGCGCCGCGCATACGGTGGAAGATAATGGGCAAAATGGAAGCACGGAAGGAAGGGATTTGCGTGCATCCATTTTTTATGTGCGGCGGCGTATCGATTCCCGCCTATGGCGCCATGGTGGCGCTGGGCGTGGCTGTGGCGCTGGGTCTGTTCTTTCCGCGCGTGGGGAAGGGCCGCCGCCTGCGCGCGGCGGGCATTGTGGGTGTAGCGGCGCTAGGCGCGCTGCTGGGCGCCAAGGGGCTTTACCTTTTGACCATGCCCGAAGGGCTGGCGTTCAGGGAGATGCTGCTGAGCGGGTTCGTCTTTTATGGCGGCCTGATTGGCGGCGTGGCGGGCGGATATTTTGCGGCGCGGCGAATGAAGGAGAGCTTTGTGGAGCTGATGGATGCCGCCGCGCCCTGCATTGCCGTGGGGCATGGCATCGGGCGCGTGGGATGCTTTTTGGCGGGCTGCTGCTACGGCCGGCCCATGGCGCCGCCGCTGGGCCTCCTCATGCCGCAGGCGCTGGGCGCGCCGCATGACGTGGCGCTGTTTCCCGTTCAGCTTTTGGAGGCCGCGCTGAATATTTCGTTGGGCATTTTCTTACTAATATACAGCAGGCGGCGCAGGGAGGAAGGGCAAGTGGCGGGCCTATACCTGGTGGCGTATGCGGGGATTCGGTTCTGCGTGGAGTTTTTGCGCTACGACGCGGTGCGCGGCTTTGCCGGGGCGCTGTCCACGGGCCAGTGGATGTCCATCCTCGCCTGGCATGCGGGCCTCCTCCTCTTTGCCCGGGTGAGCGTGATCGACATCGGCCTAAACGGCGCCCGTGCAGCGATCAGCGCCCGGCTGTTTGGCGGATTGCTCCCCATCAAGGCCGAGGCGGGACTCTACCGCGACCTGGCGGGGAAGCTCTCCTTCCAGGTCAAGGTGCGCAACAAGCCGGTGAAGGTGAATCTGACCAGAAGAGCGGAGGTGGACATTGAGGACGAATTGCGCGCTCTGTTAGGGCTGCTGCGCGTGCGCAGGCTCAGGCTGTATGCGGTGGTGGGCGTTGGGGGCGACGCCGCGCTGACGGCGAAATTGTGCGGCCTTGTTCAGGCGGCGCTGGGGACGCTGTGCGCCCTGACGCGCAATCGGGAAGGCGAAATGGATAAAAAATGCGATGTGCGCCCGGACTATCAACACGATGCCTTTCATTTTGCGGGAAACTGTATAATCTTTTTTCGCACGGGGAAAGTTATGCGCGTAGGATGCAAAGTTTTACTGAAAATCGCAAAGGGGGCATATCAAAAATGGCGCACCCGATTGAAAACATCATGTGTACCACCATGGAAAACCTGAAGGAAATGATCGACGTCAACACCGTGGTGGGCTCGCCGGTCAGCACCAGCGAGGGGCTGACCATCATCCCGGTATCCAAGGTGAGCTTCGGCTTTGTGGCCGGCGGCGGAGAATACGTCATGTCCGGCTCGCCCATCCCGCTGGATGTCACGGACGATCCCCTGCCCTTTGCCGGCGGCACGGGCGCGGGCGTGACGGTCAGCCCCGTGGCCTTCCTCATCGTGGGCAAGGGCCAGGTTCGCCTGCTGCCCGCGCAGAACAACACCTCCATCGACCGCCTGATTGAGATGATTCCCCAAATCATTGAGGATGTTAAGGGAATGCTGCCGGGGAAGAAGGAAGAAAACTGCAACCAAATCCACATGTGACGGCTTTTTTACCATGGAAAACGGGAATGCGCTCCTGCCAGAAGGTTTCTGCGGGAGCTTTTTTTGCATGCCGCGGCCGCGGCGTGCTGGAAGATGAAGGAGGGAATCCGCATGAAAAAACGCATGGTCGCCGCGGCGATGATCTGCCTGGTCCTGGCGCTTGCAACGCCGCGCGCTTTGGCCGCACCCCAGAACAGCGCGCAAGCCGCGGCGCTTCTGGAGCAATCCACCGGGCGCGTGCTCTGGCAGTCCGGCGGGGAAACGGAGCTGCCCATGGCCTCCACCACCAAGGTCATGACCACCCTTTGCGTCCTGGATAACGCCGACTTGAGCGATACGGTCACAGTGGACAGCCGCATGGTGGGGGTGGAGGGTTCCTCCATCTATTTGGAGGAGGGGGAGGAGCTGACCGTGGAACAGCTCCTCCTGGGCCTGATGCTGCGCTCGGGCAACGACGCGGCAACGGCGCTGGCGCTGCACACCGCCGGCAGCATTGAGGCCTTTGCAGACCTGATGAACAACACCGCCAAGGATCTGGGCCTTGAGCACACCCACTTTGTCAACCCCCACGGCCTGCCGGCAAGCGACCACTACACCACCGCCATCGAGCTGGGCAAGATCACATGCGCGGCCTACGAATACCCCGCCTTCCGGCGCATCGTCTCCACCAAGCGCGCCGTCATCCCCTGGAAGGGACATGACTACGACCGCGCCATGCTCAACAAGAACAAGATTCTCTCCCTGTATGAGGGCGGCAACGGCGTCAAGACCGGGTTTACCAAGGCCGCGGGCCGGTGCCTCGTTTCGGGCGCGGAGCGGGAGGGAATGCAGCTGGTGTGCGTGGTGCTCAACGCCCCGGACATGTGGAACGACAGCATGCGCATTCTCGATTACGGCTTTGAGAATTTCTCCATGCAGGAAGTGGTCAGCGACCTGGAGCCCGTCGCCCAGCTGCCCTGCGCCTTCTTGGAGGAGGGCGTGCCCGTGCTGCCCGCCCGGAGCGTAAGCCTCCCCCTTAAAGAGGGCGAGGAGGCCTGGGTGCGCCTGGAACTGCCGGAAAACATTTCCAATGCGGTTGCGCGCGGAGAGGAATTGGGGTATGCTATCATTGGGGTACAAGAGGAAGAACTTGCCAAGGTGCCGCTGGTCGCGGGAGAAACCGTACAAGAGCCACAGGCTTTCGGTTACCCGCAGAGCCTAAAGCGCGTGCTGGAGCACTGGTTCTATCCAGTTGACAACGAGGAGCGGTAAACGCATGAGACTACAAAAATACATGGCGGAGTGCGGCGTGGCTTCCCGCCGCAAATGCGAGGAGTACATTGCCCAGGGCCGGGTGACGATCAACGGCGAGCGCGTCACGCACATGGGCGCGCAGGTTGCGCAGGGCGATCAAGTGACCTTTGACGGCGAGCCCATTCAATTGGAGAAGCGGCGGCAGTACATCATGCTCAACAAGCCGCGGGGCGTGGTGACCACCCTATCCGACCCGCAGGGCCGCAAAACCGTGCGCGATTTGATCGAGGGCATCCCCGAGCGCATCTATCCGGTGGGCCGTCTGGACTGGGATACCTGCGGCCTGCTGATCATGACCAACGACGGGGAGCTGATGCAGACCGTCACCCATCCCTCCCACCAGGTGGAAAAGGTCTACCTGGCGCGCGTGCGCGGCGAGCTGAGCGAGCAGGAGCTGGGCCGGCTGGAATGCGGCCTGACGCTGGACGACGGCCACCGCACCGCCCCCGCGCGCGTCACCCTTCTGCCCGACGACCCCGCGCTCATGGGGCAGAAGAGCCTCTACATCGCCGTGCACGAAGGGCACAACCGCCTGGTGCGCCGCATGTTTGAGGCCGTTGGCGCGCAGGTGATGTATCTAAGGCGCGAGCGGGTGGGAAAACTATCCTTGGGGCACCTAAAGGAGGGCGCGTGGCGGCATTTGAGCGAAAAAGAGGTGGAGTACCTTCGCTCCCTTGCCAAGGAGGACGGCGATGAAGCTTAGAAACTGCCGCTACCTCTCCCGCGACATCCTCACCGGCCTGATTCAGCCAGGGGATACCGTGGTGGACGCCACCGCCGGAAACGGGCACGACACGCTGTTCCTGGCCCAAAGCGTGGGGCCGGAGGGAAGGGTTTACGCCTTTGACGTGCAGCCCGACGCGCTCAGGAGCACCAAAGAGCGCCTTGGTAAAGAGGGGTGCCTGGACGGCCGCGTTTCCCTCATCCTGGACGGGCATGAAAACATGGAGCGTTACGTGGCGGGGCCGGTGCGCTGCGTGCTGTTCAACCTGGGCTGGCTGCCCAGCGGGGACCACGGCGTCACCACGCGCACGCCCACCACGCTGCTGGCCGTGGAGGCAGCCATGCGCCTGGTCGCGCCGGGGGGCATGGTCTCGGTGTGCATCTATCCCGGGCATGAGGAGGGCGCCAGAGAGCGCGACGCCCTAATGGACAGGCTCAAGGATGTGGACATTCGAAAGTACAACGTGCTCAGCGCGAATTTCCTCAATCAAAAAAACGCCCCGCCGCAGCTCATTCTCATCCAGCGGGAGCAATGATGCTTCACATTTTATTTTGAATTTCTTCATGCATTGTTAAAAAAAGATTATTTGTCGAAACCGGGAAGGATTGACATGTAATCTTGAAGAAGTTAGAAATAGGGCAAAGATCGATTTGCCCGTTAAGCTTTAGTCAATGAATCATCTGTCGCAGCGCGGCGGGTGAAAATTGTAAAATTCGTTTGGAGGTAGGCGCAATGAGTGTTGATCTGAATGACCGCAGGCAGAAGCTGCTTGCTGGCGGCGGGCAGGAGCGCGTGGCCAAGCAGCACGATGCCGGCAAAATGACCGCGCGCGAGCGCGTGGCAAAGCTGTTTGACGAGGGCAGCTTTGTGGAAACCGGCGTGTTCACCGCGGCCAAGGAGACCGCGTCCAGCGTAATTACGGGTTACGGCACCATTGAGGAGCGCCCGGTTTACGCTTATGCGCAGGACTTCACCGTCAAGGGCGGCGCCATGGGCGAGGGCGCGGCCAAGAAGATTGTAAACCTGATGGAGCTGGCGGCCAAGACCGGCGCGCCGGTGGTGGCGATGTGCGACTCCGCCGGAGCCAGCCTGGAAGAGGGCGTCGCGGCGCTGAACGCCTATGCCAGCATCATGAATGAAACGGCGCGCATTTCCGGCGTTGTGCCCCAGATCTCGCTGATTCTGGGCCCCTGCGCGGGCGGCGCGGCGTTCGTGCCCGCCATGGGCGATTTGGTCATCGTGGCCGACAAGGTGGGCCAGATGTTCGTCACCGGTCCGCAGGTGGTCTCCGCTAGGACCGGACGCAACCTCACGGCCAAGGACCTGGGCGGCGGCAAGAAGCTGGCCGAATCCGGCGCGGCGCAGATTGTGGTGGATACCGAGGAGGAGGCCATGGCCATGGCGCGCAAGGCGCTCTCCTTCCTGCCCTCCAACAACCAGGAGGACGCGCCCATGGCCGCTGCCGACGACCTCAACCGGCAGATGGACATCGACGCCTATCACGACGCGCACGACGCGATCGCGCGCATCGCGGACTTTAACGACTATCTGGAGCTTTCCCGCGATTTTGCGCTGAACATGGTCACGGCGTTTGCCCGTTTGGGCGGCCGCTGCGTGGGCCTGGTGGCCAACAACCCCGCCCAGGCCGAGGGCGCGCTGTGCGCCTCCGCCTGCAAAAAGGCCGCGCGCTTTATCCGCCTGTGCGACTGCTACAACCTGCCGGTGATCACCCTGGTCAACACGCCCGGCCAGAGCACGGTGGATGAAAACAACAACGCGGGGGCCATCACCGCGGCCGCGCAGCTCATCTGCGCTTACGCCGAGGCGGTTGTGCCCAAGGTCTCCGTCCTGTGCGGCGACGCGATTGGCGCGGCCTATTCTGCCATGGGCAGCAAGGCCAACGGCGCGGACATTGTCTACGCCTGGCCCCAGGCTTTCGTCTCCCCGGTCAACGCCGAGGCTGCCGTGCGCATCCTGAAGAAGGCGCAGATCAAGGACGGCGCGGATGTGGCCACCCTGACGGAGGACTACATCAAGGAAAACGGCGCCGTCAACGCGGCGGAGTACGGCCTGGCCGACGACGTGATCAATCCCGCCGCCACCCGTCAAATGATCGCCGCGGCGCTGGAAATGCTGCTGGGCAAGCGCGAAGTTCTGCTGCCCCGCAAGCACGGCAACCTCCCGCTATAAGGCTTAAACCGAGAAGAAGAAAGGGAGGGAAAAAATATGTTTGCAGCAGCCGAGGCAGTCAGCAAGGGCCTGATCTTCTCCAAGGCGGGCATCGTCTTTGTGGTGGGCATTGGCATCGTCTTTATCGCCCTGGTGATCATCATCGCCCTGCTCTATTTGCAGGCGCTGATCTTCAGCAACACCGGCAAGAAGAAGGCGCCCCAAGCGGTCAAGGAGGCGCCGCCCGCACCCGCGCCCCAGCCGACCGTGATGGTGGAAGTCGACGATGAAGAAGAGATCGCGGCGGTCATCGCGGCGGTCGTGGCCATGCTCAGCCAGAGCGAGGGCGGGCTTGTGGTCCGCCAGGTCCGTAGGGTCGGCCTCAATACCCCCGCCTGGAGCGGCAGCGGCCGAAAGGAATACATGGATACCCGTTACTGATCATCCGACCGATAAAAAAGAATAATGAGGAGGCTTTCGCAATGCGCAAGTTCATGATTACCGTCAATGGCAAGTCCTATGAAGTCTTAGCAGAGGAAATCAAGGACGGCTCCGCCGCGCCGACCATCCCCGCCGCGCCCGTAGCGGTTCCCGTTCCCGCCGCGCCCAAGGCGGCTCCCAAGGCCGCGCCCGCCGCAGCCGCTCCCGCCGGCGCCGAGAAGGTCGCAGCCCCCATGCCCGGCACCATCCTGGAGGTCAAGGTGTCCAACGGCCAGGCCGTCAAGGAGGGCGACGTGCTCTTCATCCTGGAGGCGATGAAGATGGAAAACGAGATCCTCGCCCCCAAGGCGGGCACCGTTGTGGCTCTTTCCACCTCCAAGGGCGCGTCCGTCGCCTCCGGCGACACCCTCTGCGCGATCCAATAAGGGAAAAACGCAAAGTCAGTTCGAAGGGCTTGCCCCGGCGGGCCCGAAGATTTGCGTGATGCGCGGAAAGGGATGAAAGATAAATGGAAACGTTGCTCAACCTCAATATCGGCGATACCATACAGAAATTCCTTTCTGAAATGATGTTCGCGGAAGTGATCACCAGCGGCAAATGGATCATGATCCTTGTGGCCTGTTTCTTCCTGTATCTGGCCATCTCCAAGCAATTTGAGCCGCTGCTCCTGCTGCCCATCGCCTTTGGTATGCTGATTACCAACCTGCCCGGCGCGGAGATGTACCACACGGAGCTCTTTGCCGGTGGTCACGTGCACTGGGAGGAGTTCTCCGCCACGGCGGGGTTGCTGGACTACCTCTATCTAGGCGTAAAACTCGGCATATACCCGCCGCTGATCTTCCTGGCGGTGGGCGCGATGACCGACTTTGGTCCGCTGATTGCCAACCCCAAGAGCCTTCTGCTGGGCGCGGCCGCGCAGCTGGGCATTTTCGCCGCGTTCTTCCTGGCGCTGGGCGCGGGCATGACCCCGGAGCAGGCTGCTTCCGTGGGCATCATCGGCGGCGCGGACGGCCCCACGGCCATCCTGGTCACCTCCAAGCTCGCCCCCGACCTGCTGGGCCCCATCGCGGTGGCCGCCTATTCCTACATGGCGCTGGTCCCCGTCATTCAGCCGCCGATTATGAAGCTGCTGACCACCAAGCAGGAGCGCACCATCGTCATGGAGCAGCTGCGCCCCGTCTCCAAGACGGAAAAGATCTGCTTCCCCATCATCGTGACCATCTTTGTCACGCTCCTGCTGCCCTCTGCGGCGCCGCTGATCTCCATGCTGATGCTGGGTAACCTCATCAAGGAGTCCGGCGTGACCGAGCGCCTGGCCAAGACCGCCACTAACGAGCTTTGCAACATCGTCACCATCTTCCTGGGCGTCTCCGTCGGCGCCACGGCCACGGCCGAAGCGTTCCTCAACTTGCAGACGCTCACCATCGTGGCCATGGGCCTGCTGGCCTTCGCGGTGGGCACCGCGGGCGGCGTGCTGCTGGGCAAGGTGATGAATTGGGTCACCCGCGGCAAGGTCAACCCGCTCATCGGCTCGGCCGGCGTCTCCGCCGTGCCCATGGCCGCGCGCGTGTCCCAGAAGGTGGGCCAGAAGGAAAACCCCAAGAACTTCCTGCTCATGCATGCGATGGGCCCCAACGTGGCCGGCGTCATCGGCTCGGCGGTTGCGGCGGGCGTGTTCCTGTCCATGTTCATGAAGTGACGATAAAAGGAGGGAATTTGCAACATGGCTAAGGTTTTGATTACGGAAACCATCCTGCGCGACGCGCACCAGAGCCAGGCGGCTACCCGCATGCGCCTGGACGAGATGCTGCCCGTCGCCGATAAGCTGGATAAAGTCGGCTTCTACTCTTTGGAGGCATGGGGCGGCGCTACGTTTGATTCCTGCCTCCGCTTCCTCAACGAGGACCCCTGGGAGCGCCTGCGCACCCTGCGCAAGGCCCTGCCCAACACCAAATTGCAGATGCTGCTGCGCGGCCAGAATATCCTGGGCTACAAGCACTATGCCGACGACGTGGTGGACCTGTTCGTCAAAAAGTCCATCGAGAACGGCATTGACATCATCCGCATTTTCGACGCGCTCAACGACACCCGCAACATGAAGACCGCCATCGACGCCACCAACAAGTACGGCGGCATTCCGGAGGTCGCTCTGTCCTACACCAAATCCCCGGTGCATACGCACGATTACTTTGTAAAGCTCGCCGTGGAGCTGGAGAAGATGGGCGCCAAGACCATCTGCATCAAGGACATGGCCAACCTGCTGCTGCCCTACGAGGCGTATGACTTGGTCAAGGCCTTAAAGGCCAAGGTCAAGGTGCCGATCCACCTGCACACGCACAATACCTCCGGCACCGGCGACATGGTGCTCCTCAAGGCGATTGAAGCGGGCGTGGATATTGTCGATACCGCGCTCTCCCCGCTGGGCAACGGCACCTCTCAGCCCGCTACCGAGCCGCTGGTCGCCACCCTCAAGGGCACCAAGTACGACACCGGCTTGGATATGAACCTGCTGACCGATATCTCCAAGCACTTTAAGGGCGTGGCCGACCGCCTGAAGAAGGATGGCTTCCTCGATCCCAAGGTGCTGGCCGTTGACATCAACACGCTGCTCTATCAGGTGCCCGGCGGCATGCTGTCCAACCTGATCAGCCAGCTCAAGCAGATGAACGCCTCCGAAAAGCTGATGGAGGTGCTCCAGGAAGTGCCGCGCGTCCGCGAGGACTTCGGCTACCCGCCCCTGGTGACGCCGACCTCCCAGATCGTCGGCACCCAGGCGGTGCTCAACGTCGTTTCCGGCCAGCGTTACAAGACCTTCACCAAGGAGAGCCGCGGCTTGCTGCGCGGCGAGTACGGCCGCCTGCCCGCCCCCGTCAACGAGGACGTGCGCAAGAAGGCCATTGGCGACGAGCAGGTCATCACCTGCCGCCCCGCCGATCAGCTCAAGCCGGAGCTCGACGCCTACCGCGAGCAGTGCCGTCAGTGGTCCACCTCGGATGAGGATGTGCTTTCCTACGCGCTGTTCCCGCAGGTGGCGGAGAAGTTCTTCCAGTATCGTCAGGCGAAGAACAACGGCATTGATTCCACGGTGCTCGACGGCACCACCCATCCTGTCTAAAGCGCAAAAGGGCCCGGTTTTCCGGGTCCTTTTTTGTTTGCCCAGCGAAAGGGGGAAGGTTAATGCGGCATGAGTGAGAGCGGAAGAGAGAATGCGGCCGTCCCATGTCGACAGGCTTGCTTTGACGGTGCAGGGAAAGAGGCTATGATTGAAGTTGCCATCCGGCGATTTGTGCGGCAAATGAGCGCGTGAGGAAAGCCGCGCTGGCAGGTGACAGGGCGCGGCTTTTTGTGTATAATGGTAGACATCAGCGAAAAAGGAGGCGGGGCATGGTGAAGATCTTGCTGGTCAACGACGATGGATACGACGCGATCGGGTTGCAGGCGCTTTATGGCAAGCTCGCGGCAAAACACGAGGTGATGGTCATCGCGCCCGACAGCGAGCGCAGCGGCGCGGGGCACGGCGTGACGCTCTTTCGTCCCATAAAGGTGATCAAAAAGCCGCTGGGTTACGCGATATCCGGAACGCCGGCGGATTGCGTCAAGCTCGGCGTCAACGCCCTATACAAGGACTGCGACCTGGTGGTATCCGGTATCAACCCCGGCGCGAACGTGGGGGTGGACTGCAATTACTCGGGCACCGCCTCCGCCGCGCGGGAGGCCGCGATTCAGGGCAAGCAGGCGTTGGCCGCATCCTGCTACTGCCGGCAATTCAACGACGTGGATTTTCTAGCTGAATATGCAGCGGCGGTTGCAGAAACCTTGCTGGAAAACCCGCTGCCCAAGGGCACGTTTCTCAACCTAAACATGCCCAATTTGAGGAGAGGAGAGGAAGTGGTGGTGGACGCCGCGCCCATGGGCTGGTTTATCTATCGGGAGGAATACGACCTTGTGCCGGGGGAAGTGCCGGGAGAATTGGTATTTATGCCCAAATACGGCGAGGTGATTATGGAGGAAGGACACAACGACGCGCGCCTTGTGCGGGCTGGGCGCGTCACACTCACGCCGGTATCCTGGGATGCCACGCGGTTTACCGCTTTCCACACGGCACAGGAGATCGCGGATAAAATGAAGGATTCATGGAATTGACTTGCAATTTTTCGCAACTGTGGTACAATAGGAGCGGAAGTTTGCATCCACGGAGGACGTAAAAGCTATGGAACAGCGACAGGAACTGCTCGCGCGAATCAATCAGACGGGGCGAAAGCTCTCCAAGGGGCAAAAGCGCATCGCCGAATACATCGTCAATCACTACGACAAGGCGGCGTTTATGACGGCATCCCGGCTGGGCGATAAGGTGCAGGTTTCGGAATCCACCGTCGTAAGGTTTGCAATCGCCCTGGGGTATGAGGGCTATCCCGCGCTGCAAAAGGCGCTCCAGGAGATGATCCGCAACCGGCTTACGGCCGTGCAGCGCGTGGAAATGACGGGGGATATGACCGAGAGCGCGGTGCTGGGCATGGTCTTTAAGGCGGACATGCAGAACATTCGCCAAACCATTGAGGACATTGACGAGAGCACTTTTTCCAAGGTTGTGGACGAGATCGCCCGGGCGGGCCGCGTGTACGTGGTGGGCGTGAGATCTTCCGCGCCGCTGGCGCAATTCCTGGGATATTACATGAGCTTTATCCGCGACAACGTAACCGTGATTACCTCCGGCATCAGCGACGTGTTGGAGCAGGTGGTGCGCGTGGGGGAGAAAGACGTGGTGCTGGGCATCTCCTTTCCGCGCTATTCGCGCAGAACCATTGAAGCCATGCACTATGCCAAGGAGCGCGGCGCCACCGTCGTTTCCCTGACGGATACGCCGCTTTCGCCCTTGGGCGAGGCGTCCGACCTATGCCTGACGGCGCGCAGCGACATGGCCTCCTTTGTGGATTCGCTGGTGGCGCCGCTATCGATGATCAACGCGCTGATTGTGGCGCTGTCCCTGCGGCACAGGGACAGCGTATCCAAGCACTTTGCACGCTTGGAGTCCCTGTGGGAGATGAACCGCGTCTACGTGGGAAAGGACAATGCATGAACCGAATCGCAGTGGTGGGCGGTGGGGCAGCGGGCATGATGGCCGCCATCGCCGCCGGGCAGGCGGGCGCGGATGTGACGCTGCTGGAGGGCAACGAAAAGCTGGGCAAGAAGATCTACATCACCGGCAAGGGCCGCTGCAACGTGACCAACGCCGCGCAGGGCGCGGATTTTTTGCGCAATGTATCGCGCAATCCCCGGTTTCTCTACTCTTGCTTTGCCGCCTTTTCCAACGAGGATTTGATGCGCATGATGGAGGACGCGGGGACGCCCTTGAAAGTCGAGCGGGGTGGGCGCGTATTCCCGGCATCGGACAAGGCATCCGACATTACAAAAGCGCTGGAAAGACTGATGCGAGGGTGCGGGGTGCGCATCGTGCTGCGCGCCAAGGTGGAGCGCATCGCGCCCGCGGGCGGCGGGTTCGACCTTCAGGCCGCGGGGCGAATGATGTACTTTGAGAAGGTGATCCTCGCCTGCGGCGGCGCGTCCTACCCCTTGACAGGGTCGGACGGCAGCGGATACGCGCTGGCCAAGAGCCTGGGGCACACGGTCAGCGCGCTTAAGCCGGTGCTGATCCCCGTGGTGACCAAGGAGGATTGGTGCCGGGATTTGCAGGGGTTATCGCTTAAGAACGTGCGGCTGACGGCTAAGGTGGGCAAGAAAACGCTGTTTGACGAGCTGGGTGAGATGCTCTTTACCCACTTTGGCGTATCGGGGCCGTTGGTGCTGTCGATGAGCTGCGCCATTGCGGAGGTGGACCTTGAGAAGCTGACCATCTCAATTGACATGAAGCCGGGGCTGACGCGCGAGCAGCTGGAGGCGCGGTTATTGCGCGATTTTGAAGCGCACGCCAAGGGAAAACTGGGGACGGTGCTGGACGGACTGCTGCCGCGCAGCATGACGCCGGTGGTTGCGCGCCTTGCGGGCGCACCCGCCCAGACGCCGGTGAGCCAGGTCAGCCGGCCGCAGCGGGAGGCGCTGCTCGACGCGCTCAAGGCGCTGCCGGTGCACGCGGCCGGGTTCCGGCCCCTTGAAGAGGCGATTGTGACGCGCGGGGGCGTGAACGTCAAGGAGATCGATCCCAAGACCATGGAATCAAAGCGGGTCCCAGGGCTGTATTTTGCCGGGGAGATGATGGATGTGGACGCATTGACCGGCGGGTTTAACTTGCAGGCGGCCTTTTCCATGGGGCACTGCGCGGGAAAAAACGCGGCAAAGACCGATAAAGAGGAGGCGTGAGCATGGCGGAGTACAGCGACGTACACATTCCCAACGACAGCCGAAACGTGGCGCGGGCGGCGGTGATGATGGCGCTCTCCCGCTCGCGCGAGGAGGAAAAGGGACTAAAGGCGGAGATGCAGCCGGAAATCAGCTGCGCCGCGGTGGACTGCGGCGGGGAATTCATCACCTCGGTGACGCGCATTGTGGAGCGGGCGGTGGTGGCCGCCAAGCGCGAGGGGTTGATCGCCGAATCGCATTTGGAGGAGGGCGGCGTGGCGGGCGCGACGCACGAGGCGCTGACGCAAATCGTCAACAAGGCCATTGGGCTCAACATCGGCGGCAAGATCGGCATTGCGCGCAGCGGGGACCACATCGTGGTAGCGGTGTTCTTCGGCATTGGCTTGCTGCACTTAAACGAGGTGGCCATCGCCCTGGGGCATCGGGTGGTTTGAAGGGCGGAGGCGCCACCCCTCCGCCGCCCAAGGCGGCACCTCCCCTCAAAAGGGGAGGCAGGCCGCGAGGGTGAGGAGGAGACAAAATGTGTAGTTTGGAGGAACGGCCATGAACCATATCGCCATTGACGGGCCGAGCGGGGCGGGCAAGAGCACCATTGCAAAGCGGTTAGCCAAGCGACTGGGCTGCCTATACCTGGACACGGGCGCGATGTACCGCACCGTGGGCCTGATGGCCAAGCGTGCGGGCGTGGACACGCACGACGACGCGGCGCTGGAGAAAATGCTGGAAGGCGCCCGAATTGAGACGCGCATGACGGAGAAGGGACAGCGCATGATACTGGACGGCGAGGACGTGGAGGACTTGATCCGCACGCAGGAGATCTCCATGGCTGCATCGGACGTGGCGGCCTGCCCGTCGGTGCGGCGCGCGCTGGTGCGCATGCAGCAGGAGATTGCCCATCAAAACGATGTGGTGATGGACGGCCGCGACATCGGCACGCGGGTACTGCCGGACGCCCCATACAAGTTTTTTCTGACGGCCTCGCCTCAAGAGCGCGCCAAGCGCCGACTGAAGGAGTTGGAGGCAAGGGGGGAGCGCGTCACCTACGAAGAGGTGCTCCGGGACGTGGAGCGGCGGGACGAGCAGGACACCACGCGCAAGGAATCCCCGCTCACGCTCGCACCGGACGCCACCGAAGTTGCCACGGACGATCTGGGCATTGAGGAAGTCGTACAAGTGCTGCTGGCGCTGATGGGCAAAATCTGATGTAAGGACGTGCGCATATGTATTCTCTTCTGCGATTTTTGGGCATTGTGCTGACCAAATGCTGGTTTTTTCTGCGAAAGATAAACGTGGAGAACATTCCCGCGGAGGGTTCGGCCGTGCTGGTGGGCAATCACATCCACCTAATGGACGTGGCGTGCGTCATCGCCGCGACGCACCGGCACGTCTATTTCATGGGCAAGAAGGAGCTGTTTGAGAACCGGTTCCTCGCTTGGGTGCTGCGCAGCATCGGCACCTTTCCCATCGCCCGCGGGGAGGCGGATATTTCCGGCATACGAACCGCGCTGCGCATCCTAAAGGACGGAGGGCTGCTGTGCATTTTCCCCGAGGGAACGCGCAATAGGGAGCGAAAAGAGCCGCTGCTTCCCTTGCAAGAAGGGGTGGCCATGATCTCGCTGCGCGGCAAGGCGCCCATTGTCCCCTTTTGGATTGAGGGCGGTTACGCGCCGTGGAAGCGCTGCTCCATTCTCGTGGGAGAGAAAATGGATTTGAGCCAGTACGAGGGCCTGCGGCGCGTTGACGCCGTTACGATGAAAAAACTCACCGGTGAGATACGCGAGGCGCTGCTGCGCTGCCGCGAGGCGACGCTCAAGGCTTGAGGCGGTCCCTTGACGGGAGAGATCGTGGAGGAGAGCGCGTGGCGGTCCGGCGGCGCAAGGCGCAAACTGCAATGTTATAAATAGATTAAGCTCTGAAAAATCGTGGAGAAAAGAAGGATTTTGAAGAGTTGTATAGAATTGTAACAGGAGTATTGAGCAATTGCGATGGGAGGATGCGCGTGAGAGTAGAGGTGGCCCCGCACGCGGGATTCTGCTTTGGCGTCAAGGGTTCGGTGGACGCGGTAAACGCGCTGTTGGACCAGGGACGGCGCATCACTACGCTGGGACCCGTCATCCACAACCCCACCGTCGTCGAAGGCATGAGGGCGCGCGGCGCCGCCATTGCCGGAACGATGGAGGAGGTGGAGGGCGATACCGTCGTAATCCGCTCCCATGGCGCCCCGCGCGCGGTCCACGAGTACTTTGCGTCCAAGGGAGTTAAGGTGGTGGATACGACCTGTCCCTTTGTGGCCCGCATTCACAGGCGCGTAAGCGAAGCCTCTGCCTCCGGCCAGACGGTGATCATCGTGGGCGAGGAGGGGCATGCGGAGGTCGCGGGCATCCGCGGCTGGGTAGAGGGCGCGCCCTGCCACGTCGTCTATTCTATGGAAGAGGTGGAAAGCCTGCCGCCCATCGCCCAGGCGTTGGTGGTGGCGCAGACCACGACTCCCCAAGAGCACTATGACGCGCTATGCGCACGCATAAAGGAGAAGATCCCGTGCTGCGACGTCTTTGGCAGCATCTGCCGCACAACCACCGTGCGCCAAAGGGAGGCCAGGGAGCTGGCCGGGCGCGCGGACGTGATGCTGGTCATTGGCGGGAGCAACAGTTCCAATACGCGCAAGCTCTATGCGCTCTGCGCGGGCCTGTGCAAGCGGACGTACTTCATCGAGTCCGCAGAGCAGGCTGCTAAAATACCCCTGCAAAAGCAGGATCATATCGGAATCACAGCCGGCGCTTCCACGCCGGATGAGATCATCAAGGAGGTTGTAACCATAATGAGCGAACTTGACAAGACCATCACCCCCCAGACCGACGCCCCCGTTGAAGCGCAGGAGCCCACGCAGGACTCCGAATTCGCCGCGGAGTTTGAGAAAACTCTCGTGTCCATCCGTCCTGGCCAGACGGTCACCGGCACCATTGTGCAGGTAACGGATAGTGAAGTGTGCGTCAACATCGGATACAAGTCGGATGGGCTTGTTCCCGTTGCCGAGCTGATTACCCAGGAGAACCACCGCGAAGCCTATAAAGTTGGCGATGAGATCGAGGTTGAGGTTGTCAAGGTGAACGATGGCGAGGGCAATGTGCTCCTTTCCCAGAAGAACATCATCAACCGCAAGAACTGGGACGCTCTGGTTGTAAAGTACGAGAACAACGAGTATGTCGAGGGCACGGGCAAGGACGTCGTCAAGGGCGGCCTGATCGTGGACGTCGATGGCATCCGCACCTTTGTTCCCGCCTCCCAGCTCTCTGAGCGCTATGTGGAGAAGATCGATCAGTTTGTGGGCAAGCCCCTCAAGCTCAAGATCATTGAGGTTGACAAGCAGAAGCGCCGCCTGGTGGCTTCCCGCAAGGCCGTTCTGGCGGAGGAATCCGCCGCGATCAAGGCTGCGGTGTGGGAGAAGCTGGAAGTGGGCGCGACCATTCACGGCATTGTGCGCCGCCTGACCGATTTCGGCGCGTTCGTCGACATTGGCGGCGTGGACGGCCTGATCCACATCACCGACCTTTCCTGGGGCCGCGTCAAGCATCCCAGCGAGGTTGTCAAGCCCAATGACGAGGTGGATGTGCTGGTGCTGGCGCTGGATCGCGAGCGCGAGCGCATTTCCCTGGGCCTGAAGCAGACCAAGCCCAAGCCCTGGGAGACCGCGCAGGTGAATTACCCCGTCGGCTCCATCTGCGAGGGCAAGGTGGTTCGCATTGTGACCTTCGGCGCGTTTGTCGAGTTGGAGCCCGGCCTGGACGGTCTGGTGCACATCTCGCAGATTTCCAACACCCGCATCAACAAGGTGGAGGATGCCCTGACGGTTGGCGACATGGTGCGCGTGCGCATTCTGGATGTCAACCCGGAGGCCAAGCGCATTTCCCTGTCCATCCGCGAGGCCGCGGACTACGGCGACAGCGCGGAGCTGCCTGAGGACGCGGAGATGGGTCTGGGCGAGCTGCCGGAAGACGAGATCTAAAAGAGGATAAGAAAGCAGGCTGCCGAGCATTCGGCAGCCTGCTTTCTTATGTTTGCAATTCTCAAAAGGAAGAGCAGCGGTAGGGTCGTCAATCGGCCATGACGGAATCGGAGATCTTTTTAAGGGAACGGCTGGTGAGCACCATGACGGCGCAGAGCAGGTAGAGCACCGCGTTAAAGACGAAAGGCAAGATGCGGTTGATGCCCGAGAGGATGCCGCCGATGTAACCAAAGGGCGCACAGACGGCGATCATAATGACGTAGAGCAGGCCGGAGATGCGCGCGCGCTCCTGCGGGTCCACGCAGAGCGTCACCAAGCTGTCCTTGCGCGGCGTAAAGATCGCCGCCCCAAAGGCGTCGGCCAGAATGTAGATCACCAACACCGCCCAGGTCGCCGCGCCGCCGCCATCGGGCGCGAAGACCAGCGCCAGCTGCCCTACGATATACAACCCCAGGCCCGCGATCATCGGCGGCTTAAAGGGCAGGCGGTTGACCTTGGATTGCCATAGGAAGATGAACAGCAGCATGACCACCGCGCGAATCATCGGGAAAAAGGTGAGAAATGCCTCGGAAACGCCGAGGTTCTGCACCACATACAGCGAGTAAAAGGTGCTCGAGAGGGTGGAGGTGATGTTGACCAAAATCATAATGGCCAAGATGAACAGCGTAGAGCGGGTGTGGAAGATGTCCGCGATGACGCCCTTGTATTCCTTGAGCATCGCAAAATAGGAGGTATCCTTGGTCTGCTGCATGCGCACCACGCCCTGCGCCGTCTCGTGCCCGCGGAAATAGAGCGTCCAGAACTTGAGCGACATGAACACAAAGGAAAAGACGTACAGCCCGCGCATCACCGGCATGAGCGAATACTGCGAGACCAGCGCTGTGGATATGGGCGCGAAAAACACGGCCAGCAGACCCGAAACCGTGACCCAGGTATAGACATCCACCAGCTTTTTGGGGTCGCAGTCCTCCACCAGCAGGCAGGTCCAGGAGTTGTTGGTGATCTGCCACATGGAATTGAGGACGGTCGCGGCCAGGAACCACCAGAAATTCTGCGCAAACGCCCAAATGAGGCAGGGGATGGACCAGGAGATGGTGTCGAAAATCACCGTCGTCCGCCGGCGGCCCCATTTATCGGTGAACACGCCGCCAAAGAGAGAGGCGAGCACCTGAAACGCCATGCCGATGGACAGCAGCAGGCCAATCTGCCCGTCGTCCACCCCTAAATTGTACATGTAGAGCGTCGCAAAGGGCATGTAGAGGTTGTAGGGAATGCCCCAAAGCGGTTCCAGATACACGCAGTAGCGTGGATTTCCCTTCAGTTCCAGGAGTGTGCGCACCAGCGGGTGCCGCTTCAGCGCGGCGAGCAATCCTCTTTCTTCCATGGCTTTCCTCACGTCGCTTGTATTTGTCGAAACATCACCATCTTAGCACGAAAATGGGCGAAAATCAAGCCGGTTTCCCGTGAAAAGGCGCGAAGAGAGAGGGCGCTTTAGAGCGCGCAAGGGAGCTCGATGAAGAGGGGCTCGATGCCCGCCGCGGGCAGGAAGCGACCAAAGAAATCCTCCCCGCGCATCCAGAGAGAGGCGGTGTTGACCAGGGGATGGAAGGCGATGCTGGGAAGGGCGAGCAAGTCGCGATCACATGCCAGCCGAACGGCCGACGCCTCCGGAAAGATCAGCCCCATGGGCGAAACCGCGCCTGGGCGCACGCGCATCAGGCGCCACAGCGCCTCCTCGCCGGCAAAGGAGAGGCGGGAACAGCCCATGACCTTGCTTGCCACCTTGGTTTGGAAGGGCTTGTCCGCTGGCAACAGGAGGAGCGTGTATTGCGTGCCCGCGCGATTGCACAGCAGCAGGTTTTTGCAGTGCGGCGCGGGCAGTCCCAGCGCTGCGCAATCCTCCATGGTGTGGACTGGCGCGTGTTCGCGCAGTGAGAAGGGAATGTCGTGACTTTCAAGAAAATGCGTGACCAGCGCCTGTGGTTCCATGGCGGAAGCCTCCTTTAATTGGGAAACCGCATTGAAAAGTCCCCTATAATCCAGTATAATTTATCCTGGGAACAAAAAGCGTGCTAGGGGAGCGCGGGATGAAGCGGCAGCCCCATTTTAACACAGAGAATTGGCCGCTGCAAGGGAGGATGCCCATGATCGAAATCGGTAGAGAGAATCAGTTTTACGCCTTTTCGGACCATATGAAGCCGGTTGTGACGGCGCGCGACGGCGAGATCCTGCGCTTTTATACGAAGGACTGCTATGGAGATCTGCTCACGCGCGAGGACATCCGCCGCAAGGACCTTGTGGGCCTTTCGCCCATAGCCAACCCCACCACCGGCCCCGTCTACATCGAGGGTGCGGCCAGAGGGGACACCCTGAAGGTGGAGATCCTCTCCATCACCCCCGCGGACCATGGGACCATGCGCGTCACCCCCGGCAGCGGCGGCCTGGGCCGCGCCATCGGGCAGGAAAAGGTGCGCATTTTCCCCATTGAGGAGGGCAAGTGGATCGACTTTAACGGCATTCGCCTGGAATTGGAGCCCATGATCGGCGTCATCGGCGTGGCGCCCGCAAGCGGGGAATACGATACCGATACCCCTCATCAGCACGGCGGCAACATGGATAACCGGCGCATCACTGCGGGCTGCACGATGTACTTCCCCGTCTGGCAGGAAGGCGCGCTCTTTGGCCTGGGAGACGTGCACGGCCTGATGGGCGACGGAGAGGCGTGCATTTGCGGGCTGGAAATCGCCGCCCAGGTGGAGGTGCGCGTCAGCGTGATCAAGGGCCGGCAGGAGGCCTGCCCCATTTGGGAAAAGGAGGGGCGTTGGGCCACGATTTGTTCGGCGCGGACCCTGGACGAGGCGGCGGAGCTTGCGCGCTATGCCATGCTCGACTTCCTGGGCAAGCGCGTCAAAATGTCCACAGAGGAGCTGGCCATGCTGCTCTCCCTCATTGGAGATACCGCGGTTTGCCAAGTGGTGGACCCCTTGCAGACCGTGCGCTTCGCGCTGCGCATCAACGCGCTTCCCTTGGCGTTTTAGCGGCGCGCAAGCAGGGGGAAATCGCTTGAGGGAGGCGGCTGGAATTGGCGCTGCTGGCGCTTCCCTTGGAGCGTTGCGACGCGCGATCGGGGAGAAGGCCTTGGGCGAGGCGATGGGCTGCTTCCTTAGGGGGTTAGCGGCGCGCGAGCAGGGGAAAATCGCTCGGGAGAGGCGGCTGGAATGGGCGCCGCTGGCGCTTCCCTTGGAACGTTGCGACGCGCGATCGGGAGAAGGCCTTGGCGAGGCGATGGGCTGCTTCCTTAGGGGGTTAGCGGCGCGCGAGCAGGGGGAAAGCGCTTGGAGGAAGCGGCTGGAATGGGCGCCACCGTGCGCCTCCCTTGGAGTTTTAGCAATTTTGTTACAAAAACATCGCGGTTTGGCGCTGCATTTGGTTGCGCGGATTCATCCGAACGTGCTATGATTAGGGAAAGGAATCTCGGTTTGAACGGAGGTGCGCGAAGGTGAAAAAAGCGCTTGCTGTCCTCGCCCTGTCGCTTGCGATGCTGATGACGGCCTGCTCTAGCGGCGTCAAGATTGTGCCGATCGAGTCGTTGTCTCCGCGCCAGACGGCGGCCAACGTCTTTAGCCAGGAGCCCTCCGCAACGCCCTCGGCGACGGAAGAGACGCCCATTGTCGTTGCGCGCATCGATGAATCCGGCATGACCGTCTCCTCGCGCATCAACCCGCCCATGGGCTATACGCGCGTGCGCGCAGCGGAAAACGCCTTTGCCTCCTTCCTGCGCGCCTATCCCCTGCGTGCCGCGGGCGCGCAGGTGGCGCTCTATAACGAGCAAGAGCGGCAGGACGCCAAAGCCGCCGCGGTACTGGATGTTATGCTGGGCAAGAAGAACCACGAGGGACCCGCCGGCGCCATGGCGCGCCTGATTGCCGAGTACCTGTACGCCCAGCAGAATTATGCCGATATCTCCTTTACCATTGGCCGCAATTTCGACTTTACCTTTGACAAGTGGCGCCAGGGCAAAAAGCTCAATTCGGACGCCACCGGCTGGACGAGCGGCGGCACGGACTCCAACGGCGAGGACAATTTCAAGGCGTATTTGACCAACCTCTTTGTCTATATCTCCATGAACACGCTGGAGAAGGATTTGGTCCGGATTGAGGACGTGGATTCGGACGAGATTCAGGTGGGGGATATTTTCATCGGCAACAACGCCCAGGGCAAAAAGACCGCCGTGATGGTGGCGGACCTTTGCAGAAACGACGAGACGGGGGAGTACCTGATGCTCCTGGTGCAGGGCGGCACGCCCGCTCAGCAGCTTCACATTGTGGAAAACCCGACCAGCACGGCGCTCTCTCCCTGGTACCCCTGCTCCTTTGCAACGGAGCTGGTCACGCCCGATGTCACCATCGCCATTGAGGACCGCTACCGGTTTAAAAAATTTGTGGACGAGGAATGAGGGAAATGATCGGCTGCATCTGCCTCAATCCCTGCATCGACAGGACGGTTGAGATTGAAGAATTCACCTATGGCGGCATGAACCGCATCCTCTCCTGGCGCGAGGATGGCTGCGGCAAGGGGGTCAACGTGGCGCTGGTGGCCCGCACCCTGGGCATGGACTCCCTGTGCGCGGGTTTCCTCTTTGAGGACAACGGCGCGCTGATTGCCGAGCGCCTGCGGGCCGCCGGCGCGGGGGAGGAATGCGTATGGCTGCCGGGCAAGGTGCGCACCAACCTCAAGGTATTTGACCGCAAAAACGCGCGCATCACCGAGATAAACGAGGCAGGGGCCTTCATCGGGGAGAAAGAGCGGGAAAAAATGGTGGAGAAAGTCCGCGACCTTGCGCGGCGGTGCGATACCCTGGTGTTCACCGGCTCGCTGCCGCCGGGCTGTCCCGCGGATTTTTACAAGACGCTGATCGAAAGCGCGAAGGGGTGCCGCTGCGTGCTGGATGCCGAGGGCGAAAAGCTCACCCGCGGCATGGAGGCGCGGCCCTACCTCATCAAGCCCAACCAGTACGAGCTGGAGCTGCGCGTAGGGCGCAAGCTAGAGACGCTGCCCGAGATCAAGGAGGCGGCCATGCGCTGCGCCCGCGAGGGGATTGCCGTTGTGGCGGTTTCCATGGGCGGGGACGGCGCGCTGATCACCGATGGGGAGACGTGCTACTACGCGCCCGTTGTGCCGGTTAAGGTGCGCTCCACCGTCGGCGCGGGGGACAGCATGGTCGCGGGCTTCCTGCACGGTTTGAGCCTGGGGGAGGACCTTGCGGGCGTCTTCCGGCGCGGCGTGGCGGCGGGCACCGCCGCTGTGACCACCGAAGGCACGCAGCTGATGGAACTTGAGGATTACGAGGCGATGCTTTCGCGCGTCGCCATCGAAGAAATATAGACGGCGGAAACAGAAAGACGAAGGAGTAGG
>CAOKIU010000026.1 GCA_948468595.1 uncultured Christensenella sp. | reverse complement strand
ACGCATCCATCAGTCCTGCAATATACGCATGAGTGCCATATTCAAAATCCTGCTTTTCCCTGCAATCTATAAGATGTTGGCAACTTCCCTCTGTCTCTCCGTCAAATCAAGCTGGTTAAAGGCATCCTCCGCATATCCCTCATCCTTACTGTCTTTTTGATAACTGTCATCAGTCTGTAACAGTTTCAATACAGATTCGTCTTTTAATTTCTCTACTGCTATCTTCACCAGTTCTTTAATTGTGTTCCCACACTCGATATCAACTACCACCGAAACATCAAAGTAGTTTTTGATGTGCTTATTTCGGATTTCCCCCTCTGAAGTGGATATGAAATGCTTCGCAAAGTGCCTAAATATAGGATTTCTACGAGGTTTTCTTTTGTATCAACACAATAGTCTCCACATGTTCAGTCGCGGGGAACATATCCACCGGCACGGCGCGAACGGCGCGGTAGCCGCCGCGGGTGAGGACCCCGAGATCGCGCGCGAGCGTTTCCGGGCAGCAGGAGATGTAGACCACGCGGCGGGGCCCGAGGGTCAGGACCGCGCGCAAGAAGGCCTCGTCGCTTCCGCTGCGCGGCGGGTCCATCATCAACACGTCCAGGCCGCGCCCCTCCTCCGCCATGCGCATGAGGAACCGGCCCGCGTCGCCGCAGAAGAACTGTGCGTTCTTAACGCCGTTGCGCCGCGCGTTGTGCGCCGCGTCCTTGACCGCCTCCGGGTTGAGCTCCACGCCGATGACGCGCGCGCACCGGTCCGCGGCCGCAAGGCCAATGGTGCCGATGCCGCAGTAAGCGTCGAGCAAAATGTCCTCTCCCTTCAACTCCGCCAGCTCCAGCGCCTTGCCGTAGAGCACCTCCGTCTGCACGGAATTGACCTGGTAGAAGGACTGCGGCGAGATGCGAAAGATCTTGCCGCACAATTCGTCTTCCATATAGCCCCTGCCGTAGAGCGGGATGTCCCGCTTGCCCAGCACCATGGAGGTGGAACGGTCGTTGACGTTGAGCACCACCGTGGTGATGTCGGGATGCGCCTTGAGCAGCGCCGCCAAAAAATCCCGCTTGCGCGGCAGCACGGGCGAGGCCGCCACCAGCACCACCATGATCTGCCCGCTGACGTGCCCCGTGCGCACCAGCACGTGGCGCATCAGCCCCCTGCGCGCATCTTCGTCGTAGATCGGGATTCTAAAGCGGCCCAGCAGGCTGCGCACCGTTCGGATGATCTCGTCCGCGCGCTCGTTTTCAATTAGACAGCTCTCCAGCGGCAGTACCTCGCGCGTGCCGCGGCGGTATACGCCCGAGAGCACGTTGCCCCGCCGGTCGGCGGCCAGCACGGCGTGCGTCTTGTTGCGGTAATGGAAGGGATTGTCCATTCCCACGATTTCCTCCACCGCGCAATAGGGGCGCAGCAGCGCCTCCACGCGCTTCTGCTTGGCGCTCAGCTGCGCTGCATAGGGCATATCGATCATCTGGCAGCCGCCGCACCGCTTGGCCACGGGGCATCCAAACCGCATTTCCGCATCCATCTTTGCGCACCTTCCTCTCCTCTATCAGTTTACCATCGCCGCCCCCTCTTTGCAATTGCACCCAGCCTCACTTGAGAAGATTGACCGCGATCATCACCACGCCCAGCGCCAGAAGCACCGCGCCGGTGACGCGATTGAGCGCTTGGACGGGCGCCCTGTTGGCAAAGCGCGCGGAGACGCGCGCGCCCACCAGCGTAAAGATGATGCACAGGATAGTCGCCGAGGGATCGGGCAAGGCGCCGATGGCAAAATGCGACGCCGCTCCGGTCAGCGCGGTAAAGCTCATGATGAATACGCTCGTGCCCACGGCGGTCTTGAGCTCATACCCCAGCACCGAGGTGAGGATCAGCAACAGCATCATCCCGCCGCCCGCGCCCACAAAGCCGCAGACCAGGCCGATCAGCATGCCGCAAAAGACGGACTCCATCGCCTTGCGGCCGGCGGACTTCCGCCCCAGCCGCTCCTTCGTGGTCATTACGGGCTTGACCAGAAACTTAATCCCCAGCAAACTCGTCATCATCACAGAGAAACCGCCCATGGACGACTGGGGCACGAGGGAAGCCAGAAAGCTCCCCGCCACCGTGAACGCCAGCACCGAAAAGAGCATCACCAATCCGTTCTTTACGTCCAGATTCTTGTTCTTTCCATATGTATAGGCGGACGCCGCCGAGGCCAACACGTCGGAGGCCAATGCAATGCCCACCGCCTCGTAGGGGTCAAAGTTCAGAAAGGTGATGAGCATGGGCGAAATCACGGCCGCGGCGGATAACCCCGCCAGCCCCGTGCCCACGCCGGCCCCCAGGCCCGCAAGCAGGCAGATCACAATTTTTTCCAGCATAAAATCAGACCCTTTCCTTTCTTCTCATTTTCATTAGGTTCGCGCTCACCTTGTCCATCGTCGAGCGCAGCGCGTCGCGCTCCCCCTGTGTCAGCCCCTCAAACAGGTTGGCCACCAATTCCTCCTGCGTCTGGCCCAGTTTGTGCGCCAAGGGCAGCGCCTCGCGCGTCAGGCTCAGGCGCTGGCACCTGCGGTCCTTCCGGTCCACAAGCGAGGTGATCAGGCCGCGCGCGAGCAGGCCCTCCACCGCTGAAGAGACATACGCCTTGGAAAATCCCCGGTACTTGGTGATGTCGCGCGCCGTGTCCAGCCCCGGGTTGTTGTTTAAAAATAACAATACGTCCGCCTCCGGCCGGGTCATCCCCACCTCCTGCGCCGCCAGGGTCAGCCGCTGGCTATAGACCTCGCCCAGTACCTTATGCATTACCATCAATTCCGTCATCTTTTCTATCGGCGTCATATTCGTTCACCTCAAAACAGTTCATTTATGAACTTTTAATGTGGTCTATTGTAGCGCCAAGCGGCATAGTAGTCAACGGGGCCGTCTGTTAAGATTCGCCAAAGGTCGCGTGAAAGGTTGCGGTTTTGCATGCGTCGCCCTAGCGGGAAAGGCGCGTAAACCCGGCGATTGCGGCAACGCAAGCGCTGGATGATATTGCATAATCCTGGCAAACGTAGTATGATTACGAATGTGACGAGAACCGGTTTTGCCGCCGGGCGACGCCGTTTGGGGCACCCAACGCGGGGTCAAAACCATTAAAATAGGAGTCAATTGCGTATGGGAAAGTATTTCGGCACCGATGGCTTCCGCGGGGAAGCCAATCAGTCTCTGAGCGCAGAGCACGCCTTTAAGATCGGACGCTTCATCGGCTGGTACTATGGCGCGGCCAACGGCCGCAAGGCCAAGATCGTCGTGGGCAAGGACACCCGGCGCTCCTCTTACATGTTTGAATACGCGCTGGTTTCGGGCGCCGTGGCCTCGGGCGCGGACGCCTATCTGCTGCACGTGACCACCACGCCTTCGGTGGCCTATGTGGCGCGGCGCGAGGATTTTGACTGCGGGGTGATGATCTCCGCCAGCCACAACCCCTATTACGATAACGGCATCAAGCTCATCAACAGCCGCGGCGAGAAGATGGAGGAAGAGACCATCGCCTTGATTGAGGATTATTTGGATGGCGTTCTCTCCCTGACGCCTGGAGATCTGCCCCTGGCGGGGCGAGAGAACATCGGCCGCATCGTAGCCTACGAGGAGGGCCGCGCCCGCTACCTCAACTACTTGGCTGCGCTGAGCGTCAAGTCCTTCAAGGGCTTCAAGGTCGCGCTGGACTGCGCCAACGGCAGCGCCTGGCAGCTGGCGCGCCAGCTCTTCGAGCGCCTGGGCGCCCAAACCCATGTCATCAACGCCGCCCCGGACGGCACCAACATCAACCGCGATTGCGGCAGCACCCACATCGAGGGCCTGCGCAATTACGTGGTCAAAAACCACATGGACGTGGGCTTTGCCTATGACGGAGACGCGGACCGCTGCCTGTGCGTGGATGAGAAGGGGCAGATCCTCGACGGGGACCTCATCCTCTACATCTGCGGCCAGTACATGAAGGAGCAGGGCCGCCTGCGGGGCAATACCATCGTCACCACCATCATGTCCAACTTCGGGCTTTACAAGGCGCTGGACGCGGCGGGCATCGGCTATGCCAAGACCGCCGTGGGCGATAAATACGTTTACGAGCACATGCGCCAGCACGATCACCGCATCGGCGGGGAGCAGTCGGGCCACATCATCTTCAGCGAATACGCCTCCACCGGCGACGGACTGCTGACCAGCCTCATGGTCATGGAGGTGCTCATTGCGCGGGGCGTGCCGTTGTCACAGTTGGCCAGCCAGGTGCGCGTCTACCCGCAGGTACTTAGCAACGTGCGTGTGCGCAACAAGGCGGAGGCGCTGGCCGATGCGCAAGTGCGCGCCGCCGTGGACGCGGTCTCCCGCCAATTGGGGGATACGGGCCGCATTCTGGTGCGGGAATCGGGCACCGAGCCCGTGGTGCGGGTGATGGTGGAGGCCGAGAGCGAGGCGCTGTGCCGCCAGTGCGTTAACCGCGTGGTCTCCGCATTGGAAGAGAACGGGCACGCCGTGGCACGGAGCGAATAAGGAGGGACTTGCGACCATGTGTGGAATTGTTGGATTTACGGGCCAGCTTGCGGCGGCCCCCATTCTTCTGGACGGACTGGCCCATCTGGAATACCGCGGCTACGACTCCGCGGGCATTGCCGTTTGCAACGAATTGACCGGCAAGACGGAGGTTGTCAAGGCCAAGGGCCGCCTTAAGATCCTCTCGGAAAAGACCGACGAAGGGCGCGCGGTACCCGGCTGCTGCGGCGTGGGCCACACCCGCTGGGCAACGCATGGCGAGCCCTCTGAGGTCAACGCGCATCCCCACTACAGCCGGGATCGGGGCGTCGTCGCGGTCCACAACGGCATTATCGAAAACTATCAGGAGCTGCGGGAGAAGCTGCAAAAGGACGGCTATTCCTTTGTCTCCCAGACCGATACCGAGGTAGCGGTCAATATGCTGGATTACTACTACCGGGAATCGAACGGCAACGCGCTGGAGGCGATTTCCCGCACGATGCTGCGCGTGCGCGGGTCTTACGCGCTGGGCGTGCTGTTTGCCGACCGCCCCGGCGTGATTTACGCCGTGCGCAAGGACAGCCCGCTGATCGTGGGCCGCAACGCGGATGGATGCTTCATCGCCTCGGACGTGCCGGCGATTCTGGGCTACACCCGGGACATCACCTACATCGGCAACCTGGAGATCGCGGAGCTCCGGCCGGACGGCGTGCGCTATTTCAACATTGACAAGGAAGAGATTGAAAAGCCCGTCGTGCACATCGATTGGGACGCCCAGGCCGCGGAAAAGGGCGGCTATGAGCACTTTATGATCAAGGAGATCCACGAGCAGCCCCGCGCCGTGCTCGACACGCTGGGCGCCTATATCAAGGATGGCGCCATTGACCTAAGCTGTGTGGGGCTAACGGACGAGGAGCTGCGCGCGCTGGATCGGGTGGTGATCATCGCCTGCGGGTCCGCCTATCACGTGGGCGTGGCGGCCAAGTACGTCCTGGAGGAGCTTGCCGGCATCCCCGTGGAGGTGGATCTGGCCTCCGAATTCCGCTACCGCAACCCCATTCTCTCCGCAAATTCGCTGGTGGTAGTGATCTCCCAGTCGGGCGAGACGGCCGACAGCCTGGCCGCGCTGCGCCTGGCCAAGGAAAGGGGCGTGCGCACCCTGGGCATCATCAACGTGGTGGGGTCCAGCATCGCCCGCGAGGCGGACAGCGTTTTGTATACCCTTGCGGGGCCGGAAATCGCCGTGGCCACCACCAAGGCCTACTCCACCCAGCTCATTGCGATTTACCTTCTCTCCCTGCACCTTGCGCGGGCGCGCGGCGCGCTGGGCGAGGAGCGCCTTGCCGCGCTCATCGCGGAGCTGGAATCCTTGCCCGGGAAAATCGAGCGCGTGCTGGGGGACAAGGAGCGCATCCAGTGGTTCGCCAGCAAGTTCGCGGGCGCGCGCGACATCTTTTTCATCGGCCGGGGCCTGGACTACGCCATCAGCATTGAGGGCAGCCTCAAGATGAAGGAGATCAGCTACATCCACTCGGAGGCCTATGCCGCGGGCGAGCTGAAGCACGGCACCATCAGCCTGGTGGAGGACGGCACGCTGGTCGTGGGCGTGCTCACCCAGCCGGGCCTGTACGAAAAGATGGTCAGCAACATGGTGGAGGTCAAGAGCCGCGGCGCGTACCTGATGGGCCTGACCAACGACGGCAACTATTCGGTGGAGGACACCGCGAATTTCACCGTCTACGTGCCCAAGACCGAGCCCTGCTTTGCCACCAGCCTTGCGGTCATCCCGTTGCAATTGATGGCCTACTACACCAGCGTGGCCAAGGGCCTGGACGTGGATAAGCCCCGCAACCTTGCCAAATCCGTCACGGTGGAATAGAAAAAAACAAACCGCGCCCCTCATAGATGAACCTATGAGGGGCGCTTTATTTTCCGGCGATTGTCTAAATCCCGCAAGGGGACGCCGTTGGGCTATCGCTGCACGCGCCCGGAGGCATTGCCGCCCATGAGCGAGCGCACCTCGGCGACGGTGACGCGGTTGACATCGCCCTCAATGGTCTGCTTGAGCGCGGACGCGGCGGCGGCAAAGTCCACGGCGTCCTGGAACGAATCGCCGCTAAGCAGGGCGTAGATGAGGCCGGAGCCAAAGGAGTCCCCGCCGCCCAGGCGGTCCACCAGGCGGATGGCGTACTTCTTGGAGACGACCATCTCCCCCGTCTTGCCGTCATAGAGCATGCCCGACCAGTTGTTGTCGGAGGCGGATAGGCTCTCGCGCAGCGTAATGGCCACCAGCTTGCAGCCAAAGCGCTGGGTGAGTTGGCTGGCCACCGACCGGTAGCCCTCCACGCTGAGCTTGCCGGCGGCAATGTCGGTCTGCGCCGCGCTGATGCCGAAGACATCGGCGGCGTCCTCCTCGTTGGCGATGAGCACATCCACCATGGGCACGATCTCGCCCATGACGCGGCCCGCTTCCTGGCGGCTCCACAAATTCTTGCGGTAGTTGAGGTCGCAGGAGACTGTGACGCCGCGCGCCTTGGCGGCCTTGACCGCGCGCAGGGTCTCCGCGGCCGCGCTTTGGGATAGGGCCGGCGTGATGCCGGTGAAGTGGAACCAGGCCGCGCCGTCAAACACCTCGTCCCAATCGATGTCTCCGGGCGCGATGTTGGCAATGGCGGAGTCTTTGCGGTCGTAAATCACCTTGGAGGGCCGCATGGAGACGCCCTTTTCGTAAAAGTAGATGCCCAGTCGCCCGCCCTTGCGCAGCATGTAGCGGGTGTCCACGCCAAAGGCGCGCAGCGCGTCCACCGCGCTGTCGCCAATGGGGTTGTCGGGCGCGAGGGTGACAAAGGCGGCGTCCAACCCATAATTGGCCAGGGATACCGCCGCGTTGGACTCCGCGCCGCCATAGACCACGTCAAAGCTCCTGGCCTGCGCAAACCGCTGGAACCCGGGCGGCGATAGGCGCAGCATGATCTCGCCAAATGTGATCACTCGTTTCATCGCTTTTCACCTCACTGCGTATGGAAGGAAGGCCCGTGCGCTCACCACTGGGCGACGGAACCATCCTCGTGGAAAAGGCGCGGGGTATCCCAATCGCCGCTGAAGGTGTGCGCGCGCACGTAATCCTCGTCCACCTCAATGCCCAGGCCCGGCGCGGTGGGCAGGTCGATGTAGCTGTCCTTGATCACGAAGGGTTTCTTTAGGTATCCCACGCCGCGGTCCCAGCCCTCGGCCAGGCCGGGGTGCTCCTGAATCAGGAAGTTGGGGGTGCAGGCATCCACCTGGATGCAGGCGGCCAGGGAGATGGGGCCCAGGGGGTTGTGCGGCGCGACGGAGGCATAGTACATCTCCGCCATGGAGGCGATTTTGCGCACCTCAAAGATGCCGCCGCAGTGGCAGGTATCGGGCTGAAGCACCACCGCCGCGTGCTGCTCGAGCACGTTGCGGAACGACCACTTGGTAAAGAGGCGCTCGCCCGTGGCGATGGGCACGCTGGTCTTGGCGGCGATGCTGGCCATGACCTCCACGTTTTCGGGCAGCACCGGCTCTTCGACAAACATGGGGTAGTAGGGGGCGATGGCGTCGATCAGGCGGCTGGCCATGCCCGCGTGGATGCGGCCGTGGAAGTCGATGGCAATATCCACCTTCTTGCCCACGGCCTGGCGGATGGCGCAGAACTTCTCCGCCAGCGCGTCGACATAGGCCAGGTTATCTATGTGCTTTACCGGCGCATCGGGCGAGATCTTCACCGCGTCAAAGCCCTGTTCCACCCTCTTTTTCGCGTTGGCGGCCGCCTGCTCGGGCGTATCGCCGCCCGTGTGGCTGTACATGCGGATCTTGTCGCGGCACCGGCCGCCCAGCAGCTCGTAAACCGGCGCGCCCAGCTTCTTTCCCTTGATGTCCCACAGTGCCTGCTCAATGCCGCTGATGCAGGAGGTCAGAATGGGGCCGCCGCGGTAGAACGTGGTGCAGTACATCGTCTGCCACAGGTGCTCGATGCGCATGGGGTCCGCGCCGATGAGCACCGGCCTTAGCTCGTTGATGGCCATTTCCACCGTCCGGGCGCGGCCCTCGAGAACCGGCTCTCCCCAGCCGCAGATGCCCTCGTCGGTGGAGATCTTCAGGAACATCCATCTGGGCGCGACATGAAAGGTTTCAAGCTGCGTAATTTTCATAAGGCATATACTCCTTTCCGTGAGACGTCTTTATTTTTCCGATTGAATAAACGTGTTTTCCGCCAGCACCGGCAGCAGGGAGCCGCCGTCGATGTAGAGCGTGGTGCCGGTGATGTAGCCCGCGCTCTCGGAGGCCAGGAACACCACCGCGTCGCCAATCTCCCAGGGTTGGGCAAAGCGCCCGCCGGGGATGCGGCTGCAAAGCTGCGCAAAGCGCGCCTCCCCTTCGGGGGTGCTGGGCCACTGCCGCTCGGGAAGCTGGGTATAGCCCGGGGCGATGGTGACCACGCGGATGCCGTGCGGGGCCAGCTCCATGGCCATGTTCTTGCCCAGCTTGTCCAACCCCGCCTTGGCCGCGGCGTAGACGGTGGCATGGGGCCAGCAGCCCAGCGCGTGGTTGGAGGAGATGTTGATGATGGCGCCCTTGACGCCCTTTTCCACCATGTTGCGGGCGGCCGCCTGCGCGCAGAAGTAGGTGCCGCGCAGGTCGGTGCCCATCACCGTGTCAAATAACTCCGGCGTGGCCTCCAGGAACGGCGCGAACTTGGTGATCCCCGCGTTGTTGACCATCAGGTCGATGTGATCATAGACCGCGAAGAAGTGCGAAAACATCTCCTGAATCTGTTCGACGCTGCGAATATCGGCGTGGAACAGCTCCGCTCTGGCCCCCAGCGCGCGCGCCTGCACGGCGGTATCCATCGCGCCCTCGGCCGTGGTGGAGTAGTGGATGCCCAGATCATAGCCCGCCTTGGCCAATTGCAGGGCAATGCCCTTGCCAATGCCGCGGCCTGCGCCCGTCACCAGCGCAATTTTACGGCTCATATCGTCGTACCCCCTGTCGTCTCTTTTTATAGGCCCGCCGCCTGCACAAACGCCTTTGCGCGCGCGGCGATCGCCTCGTAATCGTCCTTCTTAATGAGCGCGGCGCTGACCAGGCTGGAGCCGACGCCCACGCATGCGGCGCCCGCGCGGATAAAGTCCGCGGTGTTTTCCAGGTTCACGCCGCCCACGGCCATGATACACGCCTGCTTGAGCGGGCCCTTGACGTCCTTGATGTAGCCCGGGCCCAGGGCGCCCGCGGGAAAGACCTTGACCATGTCCGCGCCCGCCTCCATCGCCGTGAGGATCTCGGTGGGCGTCATCACGCCCGGCACAGCCGCCCGGCCGTAGCGGTTGCACATGGCGATCACCGCCGTGCTCAGCGTGGGCGACAGCACAAAGTCCGCGCCCGAAAGGATCGCCGTGCGGCAGGTCTCGGTATCCAGCACCGTGCCCGCGCCCACCAGCATCCTGTCCGCAAATTCCTCCTTGAGCTGCCGGATCATCTCCGCCGCGCCGGGCGTGTCAAACGTCACCTCAATGGCGCGCACCCCGCCCGCGCTCAGCGCCTCGGCGGTCCTGCGCAGCTTTTCCTTGGGGATGCCGCGCACAATGGCGGTCACCCGCGTGCGCAGCAGCGTGCCGACAATCTCACCCCTCATGTAAAACACCCCTTCTTTCTCGTCGCGTTCTGTGCGGCGAGGGCAGGCAGTCGCCTGCCTGCCCTCGCCAGTGCATGCGCGTTGCGCCGCCTTCTTCTATGCACTGGGAAATCGCCATGGCGTCTCTGCGCGCATCCGATCTCTCTTCGGCGCCGGGAGGTTTCGCTCCCCTCCCCCTCGTTTTTCGCCGCTTTTCATCTGCCTAAATTTTCAAATGCTTCTGATCTCATATTAACACACAATCTTAACAGAATCAACTCATCGCCCGAAAATAAAGGAGAGAAATTTCTTTCCGCGGCGCGCCGTAACGGCATCCGCAGAAATCCATTTCTCTCCATTCCCGCTCCAAGGGCAACATAGCCAAGGGGGGCGGCGCGCTCATCCGCCCTGGCGGAAACTGCTGGGCGTGACGCCGTAAGCGCCGCGAAACTGCACACAGAAGTACGATACGTTGGGAATGCCCACCGCCTCGGCCACGGCGGAGACGCGCATTCCCCGCTCCAACAGCAGGCGCGCGGCCGCCATGAGCCGGCGGCGGCAGAGATAATCGCTAAAGGGAAGGCCCGTGCTCTTTTTAAACAGCGCGCCGACGTAGTTGGGACTTAAAAAGACCTGTCTGGCCACGGATTGGAGGTTGAGGTCCGGATTGCCGAAATCCTCCTCCACCAGGGCGATCACGCGGCGCAGCACATAGGCCTCCGACTCCCGCAGCTCCCGGCGCGCGCGCGCCATGCGCCCGGCCAGGTGCTTTTGCGCGATGCCGGTCATCTCCTTGAGCGTTCCGGCGCAGGAAAGCGCCGTGGCCAGCGGCGCCTCCCCGCCCTCGCCGCACAGCAGGGAGGCGATTTCCTCCGCCGCGCGGGCACGGTCCACATCCATCTCCTCCATAAGGCGGGCGGAGATCTCATCCAAAACCTGCCGCACCCGCTCTTCGTCCAGGGAAGCCGCCGCCTGCTTCAACGCCAGCTTTTCCATGCGCCGCCGCAGGGCGCGCGCCCCTGCTTGCTCGCGGGATGCGGCGCAGTAGATCACCGGCGCGCCGATCTGCCGGAAGCGGGCGCTCTCCAGCGCGCGCTGCGCCCTGTGCACAGCGGCCTCAATATCCCCGTCGCCGTTCACGCGCGCGACGCCCGCCGCGGCAAAACCGCCCTCGGGCAGGCTATCCTGCGGGCGCAGCAGGCAAAGCGCGCTCTGGCCCTGGACGAGGCTACAGGGGGGCAGGGGCGTCCCCTCCGCAACCCCATACAGCGCCGCGGCGCGCAGGCTCGCAAGGTCGCATAGGCCCAGCGCCCGCTTCACCTCCTGCGCGCCCGCCTGGCCGGAGAGCAGGCGGGCGGCATCCGGCCGCGCGCCGCGCCGGGGCATGCGCTCCAACGCGGCAGCCGCGCGCTCCAATACCTCGCACAGCTCCCTTTCGCCAACGGGCTTGACGAGAAAATCCGCCGCGCCCAGGCGCAGCGCCTGCTTGGCATAGGCAAATTCCGTGTACCCCGAGAGGATCACGCACACGCGCCCCTCCATCAAGCGGCCAGCGCGCTCGAGCATCTCCAACCCCGTAAGGCCCGGCATGCGGATGTCGGTGATGACCACGTCCGGGCGTTCGCGCGCAATGACCTCCAACCCTTCTACGCCGTCCTGCGCGGTGAGCACCGCGTCAATTCCAAAGCGCTTCCGGTCAATCAGGGCGACCAGCCCTTCGCGTTCCCATCGCTCATCCTCCACAATCAACAGCTTCATCCTGCGCGGCCCGCCTTTCCGGTCGCTTTTGCGGCATGGGGCGCACAGATGGACCCAGGCCGCCCCGACGCCTCCTCTCCCTTCAGTATAGGCATGCGCCCGCCGCGGTTCAAGAAAGCGCGAAACAACTTTGGATGATTTTGATAGTTTCCTGTTGATTCTCAACACTTGGCAAAAACGCCAGCCCCTTGCGCGCGCTCAGCGCTTCCCAAGCAAAAGAGAGGAGGCCCCCCGCGCGGGGAGCCTCCTCTCTTTTTCAGGGCCTAAGCGAACTATTCCTTGACGGAAAACTGGTCCTTGCCCACGCCGCACAGCGGGCAGGTCCAATCCTCGGGAAGCTCCTCAAAGGGAACCTCGCCGTCGTATTCGTAACCGCAAACATCGCATACATAGATCTTGCTCATAGCGCCAACCTCCTGTGTTTGATCTGCTTCATTATACCACAATTATGGAAAATTCAAACACCCTTAGGCGTCATCCCGCAAAAAATTCATCGGGTCCTGCGCCGCCTTGAGCCGCCACAGCTCAAAGTGCAGATGGGGCCCTTCCTCGCACTCCGATGATGCGGAGATTCCCATGGTGCCGATCACCTGGCCGCGGGAGACCGCGTCCTCAGCGCTGACCATGCCCTCGGTGCTCAGCGAGCAGTAGCGCGAGATATACCCGCCCCGGTGCGTGATCTCCACGCAGTGCCCCATGAGAGGGTCCTCCCAGACGCGGGTGACGGTGCCGCTCTCCACGGCGCGCACGGCGTCCCCTTCCTGGCCCAGGAAATCCACCCCATCGTGGGTGGCCCATTCGCCCAAGGTCTTGTTGTAGACGACTGCCTCCTGTGCAAAGCCCATGCCGGTCTTGCTGCCGGCGGGCAGCAGAAAGGGCGGCTGGGTCGCCGTGGGTTCAATGGTCACCTCCACCGATACCGATCGGGGCGAGGGCGTGGGCGTGGGCAGCGCATAGCGCGTCACTTCCGGGGGATCTACCGTCCCAGCCGGCCGCCGCGTCCAATACGCGGTCGTGCCGATCATGCCAAAACACAAAAGGAGCACGCAAAGATACCCGAATCGATCCCAAAATTTTCTCAGCTTTTTGCGCAAGTCCGTCACCTCCCCGAGGTAACTTTCCCCATCCGGCCCCGCGCTATACGCCCTTGCCGTCAGTTCGCTTGCGCTTCCGGCAGGGGGCCGAGGGTGACGTGCGTATAATAGTGGGTGAGGATCTCCTGATAGTCGCTGCCCTCCTTGGCCATGAGGTTGGCGCCCACTTGGCTCATGCCCACGCCATGGCCGTAGCCCACGGTGGTAAATACCGCCTCACCGCCCTTATAGGCGACGGAAAAATTGGTGGAGTTGAGACCCAGCGCAGTGCGCACGGCCCGGCCCGTGGCCGTGACCTTGCCCACCTTGACCACGTCCGCCCGGCCGCTGGCGGTGTAGGAGCGGATGGAGAACTGCTCCTCAACGTTTTGGGCCGTGAGCTCCGCGCCGGTAAAGGATTGATTGAGGGCTTTGACCAACGCCTCGATCTTAAACCGCTTTTCCGCCCTCGTCTGGCCGCTCTCCTCCTCCGCGCCGCTGGACACGCTTTGCAGGTAGGGAAAGGCCGCGCCCCAAACCGCCTGCGCGTCCTCCGTTCTGCCGCCGCTGGAGGAGTGGAACAGCGCCTGGATGAGGCTGCCGTCGTAGAGCATCACCTCTCCCTGGGTGGCGAGCACCGCGCTGCGAATCCTGTCATAATATTCCTCGTAGCGCTCGCCCCACTTCTCCCGCATGGCCTCATCGCTCAAATAGGCCATGCAGTGCGTCGAGTCGGTGCAGATGTCGGTATCCACGCCCTTGGAGCAGCCGCTGCCGCCCCAGGCCGCCTGCTTCCAGGAGACGTAGGAGCGCGCGGCCACGGCCTGCGCCTTGAGCGCCTCCTCCTCATAGGAGGCGGGCATCTCCCCGGCCACGACGTGAACGAGGTACTCCTCCATTTCCATTCGCACGCAGCGGCCCTCGTCATAGACGGTGAGCATGGCGGGTGCGGTGCTGGGCGTCGGCTGGGCGGAGGGCGCGGGCGTCATGGTGGGAAAGACGACCTGAACCTTCACCGTGTCCTGCACGTGCGCCGCGGCGGGCGCGGGGCCGTCCGGCAAGGGGAGAGACGCCTCGGCCTGCCCATCGTTTGCATACAGCATCGCCCCCAGGATACAGGCCAGCAGACAGAACAAAAAGCACAGTTTACGCATATCCTCACCTCGTCTTAATCCCTAAAGTATACGCATTCTTCGCCTCGCTCATTCCACCTGTTTGGCCGCGGCAGCGGGGGATCGATGAATCATCCCCCTTTTGTTCAGCGCAAAAAAAGGGGCGGGCGCATGCGTTGCTTCGCATGCGTCCGCCCGCCTCACTCCACCCGGGCAATCGGCGCGCCCAGGGCTGCCAGCGCGCCCGCCAGGTCCACATATCCGCGCTCGATGTGGGCGATGTCCGTCACCGTCGTGTGTCCTTCCGCGGTCAATCCCGCCAGCACCAGCGCCGCGCCCGCGCGCAGGTCGGTGGCCGCGACGCGCGCGCCGTGCAGCTCCATCACGCCGCGCACGATGGCGTTTCGGCCGCGCACCGTGATGGAGGCGCCCATTTTGCGCAGCTGGGGAACCTGCATAAACCGATTTTCAAAGATGTGCTCCGTGAGTATGGAGGTGCCCTCAGCGCGGCACAATAACGCCATCATCGGGGCCTGCAAATCGGTGGGAAAGCCGGGATAGACCAGCGTTTCCACGTCCACGCCCACAAGCTCGCCGCCTCGGACGCGAATGCCCTGGTCCTGGGCGGTGATCACCGCGCCGCACTCCCGCATTTTGGCAATCACCGCGTGCAGCGACGAGCCGTCCGCCCCCATGAGCAGCACGTCGCCGCCGGTGGCCGCCGCGCAGAGCATCAGGGTGCCCGTCTCAATGCGATCGGGCATGGGGGTATACTGGGCGCCGTGCAGCTTCTCCACGCCCTCAATGACGAGGGTGCTCTGCCCAACGCCGCTGATGCGCGCGCCCATGCGCTCCAGCAGATGCGCCAGGTCCACAATCTCCGGCTCCTTGGCCGCGTTTTCGATGACGGTGGTGCCCTGGGCCAGCGTCGCGGCCATCATGATGTTCTCCGTGGCGCCCACCGACGGAAAGTCCAGGTAGATGTTGGCGCCCTTGAGGCCCTCCTGCGCGCGGGCCTCCATGCACCCATCCGAGAGCGCCACGCTCGCGCCCATGAGGGAGAGCCCCTTTAAATGCAGGTCAATGGGCCGCGTGCCGATGGCGCAACCTCCCGGGAAATTGAGGCGCGCTTTGCGGCAGCGGGCCAGCAGCGGCCCCATCACCAGCACGGAGGCGCGCATCCGCTCCACCCAATTGTGTCCCGCCTGCCATCCGTTGAGTCCGCCGCCGCAAAGCGTCATTTCGTCGTTTTTGCGCGTCACCGTCGCGCCCAAATCGGAAAGCAGCGCCGCCATGCAGTCCACGTCGGTCAGCTTGGGCACGCCCGCAAGGTCGATGCATTCCTCCGTCATCAGGCAGCACGCCATCATCGGCAGCACCGCGTTTTTGGAGCGCTGCACCCGCACTTCTCCATGCAGAGCAGGGCTTTTTTGCATCACATACTGCGCCATTTTCCTCACCTCACTTTCCCCATTAGTATGAAAGCCGCGGCAGGAGCTCATGCAGGCAAAGCGAGGAAGGGTTGGAAGTCGGTTAAACGGCGGACCGGCTCTTTCGATTGACTTTTCCGCGATAAAATTATATATGATTCAATAAATCGACACAAAACGCGAAGGAATCATGGAAAAGATTTTTTCCACGGCGGGCTTGACTTTGACGCGGCGTCGCAGTTTATACTGTGAGCACAGGAGGAAAGAGCACATGAGCAAGACCATCAGCCAAGTATCCCGCGCGTTTTCCATCTCCACGCGCACGCTGCGCTACTACGAAGAGATCGGCCTGATTCGCAGCGAGCGTTTGGACAGCTATGCCTACCGCGTCTACGGCGAGGAAGATCTGAGGCGGCTGGAGCAGATCGTGTTTCTGCGCGGGCTGCGCGTCCCCTTAAAGAGCATCGCCGTTCTGCTGGACAGCGACGACGCGGCGCGTGCGGTGGAGGTTCTGCGCGAGCGCATGCGCCAGATGGACGGGGAGATCCGCTCCTTGCGCGCGGCGCGGGCGGCGCTGCGGCGCTTGGAGAAAATGGTTCTGCAACAGGGCGCTTGCCGGCCGGAGCGCTTTACCGAGCTGATGCGGGCCGGCTCCTCCGAAAACGACGAGGAGGACAAGATTATGACGGAAATCCCCAAGCTGAAGGACGTTCGCATCCTGACCCTGCCGCGCATGACCGTGGCCGCGGCCCACGCGGTCTGCGCGCATCCGGAGGACGCCGCAGGCGAGATGATGGCCGAATTCGTGCGCAAAAGCGATTTGCGCCGGTTAAAGCCCGATGCGCGGCTCTTCGGGTTTAACCACCCCAACCCCACGCAGGGCCAGCCGGTATACGGCTATGAGTTCAACATCACCATTCCCGACGGCATGGAGGTGCCGGCGCCTCTGACGCGAAAGGAGATGGCGGGCGGCCTATAAGCGGCGCACGCCATTGCCATGGGCGATTTTCACGAGTGGGGCTGGCTCATGCAATGGGTGGAAGAGAGCGATCGCTATCAGGCGCGCTGGGCGGCCGAGGGCGAGGAGATCATGGGCGGCCTATTGGAGGAGCACCTAAATTACCTGACGAATTGGCCGGAGAACGAGGCGGAGCGGCAGCTCGACCTGCTGTTTCCCATTCAGCTCCGGGCATAGGCCGCGGGCAGGCCACGCGCGCAAATTGCAAAAGGTATCCTGGCGGCAGGATACCTTTTTGACTGTGTTTTCCACATGCGGCGCTGAACAGAACCCCCTTGAGGGGGCGCGAAAAACCGGTCCTGTCATGCCGTGATCCAAAACAGGATTTCGTAGGCACACAGCCCGAGCAAGGTGACGAGCGACAAGGATGCCCCATTCAACCGCTCAAAGGCGTGTTTTTTATTCATCATGAAATACAGCCCTATGCCAATTGCCGTTATCATGATTACCGCCGGAAGCATGTGCATATATGCGCTTATGTGGATCATCTTCGTAATCCCCTCTGCCAGAAATACGGATGGGAGCAAATTCAACCCACATAACCGCCAAAAACCTATGCCGTTGTTGGCAAGGTAGGCCCCCAATCCCCCGATCAAACCTCCAACAAACGCGCAGGCCGTCCAGATCATGGTATAAAAGTTTATGGTAACGGAATGCCGGTTCATCACCGCTTCAAATCCATAGTAACCATAAACACAGCAAAGCAAGCAAATGACGCATACCGCAACAGAATGTCCTTTGCTCAATTTACCATAATAGCTGATCAAGAAGGCAGGGATCAACCAGATCGCTCCTGAATTTGCGAGAAAATTAAATTGTATTGAGAGATATTTTTGACCCACCACGGTCAACGTGCCGACAACGATGCCAAGGAACATGGCGATGCTATATTTCTTCGAGATACTCATCAAGCCCCCTCCCCCTATAAGCCCGATGGACTGATTTTTTAATTATAGAGCAATACCCGCCGGGAAGCAACCGCTTCCCGGCGGGTATTGCCTTGGTTATGGCGCGCTCTCCTGCGGCAAAAGCCTGTTGGCGGGAGAGAAGCGTTAATCCTTGAACTTATCAAAAAACTCCTTGACGGACCGCTTCCAGTTATCGCCGCGGTTGGCGCCGGCGGCGGGCGCCTTGCCGCCCATGGCCTCGTCAAAGAGGCGCAGGGCCATGCGCTGCTTTTCGTTGAGCCGCTTGGGCACCTCGACCTTGAGGGTGACGAACAGGTCGCCGCGCTGCGCGGGCGCGCGCAGGGAGGGAACGCCCTGGCCCCGGACGCGCAGGACGTGGCCGGGCTGCGTGCCCTCGGGGATGTTCTCCTTGACCGGGGTTTGCAGCGTTTCGATCTCCACCTCGTCGCCCAGGGCGGCCTGCGCAAAGGAGATGTTCATCTCGCTGTAGAGGTTTTGGCCGTCCCTGCGGAACTTGCGGTGCGGACGGACGGAAATGGCGACATACAAATCGCCTGCGGGGCCGCCGCGCTTGCCCGGCTCGCCCTCGCCGCGCAGGGTGAGCGCCTGGCCGTTGTCAATGCCGGCGGGAATGGTGACGGTGATGGTGCGCTGCCGCCGGACCGTGCCCTTGCCGCCGCACTTGGGGCAGGGATCGGAGATGATCTTGCCCTCGCCGCCGCACTTGGGGCAGGGTGAGGACGTGCGCATGGAGCCCAGCATGGTCTGCTGGATGCGGGTGACCTGGCCCGTGCCGTGGCACTGGTCGCAGGTCTTGGGGGAAGTCCCGGGCTTTGCGCCCGAGCCGTGGCACTGATCGCAGTTCTCGTTGCGGGCGACGTTGATCTCCTTTTTGCAGCCGAAAACCGCCTCTTCAAAATTGATGGTGAGGTTATATCTCAGGTCGCTGCCGCGCACAGGGCCGTTGCTCTGCGCCTGGCGCGCGCCCCCAAAGCCGCCGAACCCGCCGCCGAAGATGGTCTCAAATATATCTTCAAAGCCGCCCGCCCCGCCGGCATAGCTGCCGTAGCCGCCTGCCTGGGTCGGGTCCTCATGGCCGAACTGGTCGTATCTCGATCTGCGCTGGTCGTCGGAGAGCACCTCGTATGCTTCGTTGACCTCCTTAAACGCGGCCTCCGCCTGTTTATCCCCGGGGTTGAGGTCGGGGTGGTACTTCTTGGCCAGGCGGCGGTACGCGCTTTTGATTTCGGCATCCGACGCGCCGCGCTCCACGCCCAGCACCTCGTAGTAATCGCGTTTTGCCAAAGGTGTTTCCTCCTCGCCTGAAAGGGAATGACGCCCTTTGACGCCATTCCCTTACGCAATCTGTGTGTGGGGCCGCCTTACTTGTCGTCGTGCACCTCGTAATCGGTTTCGACGTTGCCGTTGGCGTCCGGGCCGGGGTTGGCGCCCGCCGCGCCGTCCTGCGGGGCCTGCTGCTGGTAGATCTTGCCAAAGACCTCGTAGGAGATCTGGTTGGTCTTTTCCATCTGGGCCTTGATGGCCTCGACATCGCCGCTGTCCTTGGCCTTGCGCAGCTCGCTCACGGCGTCCTCAATCTTGGCCTTATCGGCGGGGTCCACCTTGTCGCCCAGATCCTTTAAGGTCTTTTCAATCTGATAGGCGGTGGAATCGGCGTTGTTGATCGCCTCAACCTTTTCCTTGTTCTTCTTGTCCTCGTCGGCAAACTTCTCCGCCTCGGCAACCGCCTTTTTGATGTCCTCCTCCGAGAGGTTGGAGGACGCGGTGATGGTGATCTTCTGCTCGTTGCCGGTGCCCAGGTCCTTGGCCGAGACGTGCACAATGCCGTTGGCGTCGATGTCGAAGGTGACCTCGATCTGCGGCACGCCGCGGGGCGCGGGCGCGATGCCGGTCAGGTTGAAGCGGCCAAGGGTCTTGTTGTAGGCCGCCATCTCGCGCTCGCCCTGGAGCACGTGGACCTCGACCTGGGTCTGGCCGTCGGCGGCGGTGGAGAAGACCTGGCTCTTGTGGGTGGGGATGGTGGTATTGCGGTCGATCAGGCGGGTGAACACGCCGCCCATCGTCTCAATGCCCAGGGACAGGGGCGTGACATCCAGCAGCAGCACGTCCTTGACCTCGCCGCCCAGAACGCCGGCCTGGATGGCTGCGCCCACGGCCACGCACTCATCGGGGTTGATGCCCTTGAAGGGCTCCTTGCCGGTGGCCGCCTTGACGGCGTCCTGCACGGCGGGAATGCGGGTGGAGCCGCCCACCAGGATGACCTTGTCGATGTCGTTGGCGGTAAGGCCCGCGTCGGAGAGCGCCTGGCGCAGGGGCTTGATGGTATCCTCCACAAGGTCCGCGGTCAGCTCGTTGAACTTGGCGCGGGTGAGGGTGACGTCCAGGTGCTTGGGACCGGAGGCGTCCATGGTGATGAAGGGCTGATTGATGTTGGTGCTCATCACGCCGGAGAGCTCGATCTTGGCCTTTTCGGCGGCATCCTTGAGGCGCTGCATGGCCTGACGGTCCTTGGAAAGGTCAATGCCTTCGGCGCGCTTGAACTCGGCGACCAGGTAATCCATCACGCGCTGGTCAAAGTCGTCGCCGCCCAGGCGGGTGTTGCCGTTGGTGGAAAGCACCTCAAACACGCCGTCGCCAATGTCGAGGATGGAGACATCAAAGGTGCCGCCGCCCAGGTCGTAGACGAGGATCTTGTGGTTGCCTTCCTTATCCAGGCCGTAGGCCAGGGAGGCCGCGGTGGGCTCGTTGACGATGCGGAGCACCTCCAGGCCGGCGATGCGGCCGGCGTCCTTGGTGGCCTGGCGCTGGGAGTCGTTAAAGTACGCGGGAACCGTGATGACGGCCTGGGTTACGGTCTCGCCCAGATACGCCTCGGCATCCGCCTTGAGCTTTTGCAGGATCATCGCGGAGATCTCCGGCGGGGTGTAGGACTTGCCGTCGATTTCCACCTTGTGGTTGGTGCCCATCTCGCGCTTGATGGAGATGATGGTGCGGTCGGCGTTGACCACGGACTGACGCTTGGCAATCTGGCCCACGAGGCGCTCGCCGTTCTTGGCAAAGGCGACGACAGAGGGCGTGGTGCGGGCGCCTTCGGGATTGGTGATGACGACGGGCTCGCCGCCTTCCATGACGGCCACGCAGGAGTTGGTGGTGCCCAGGTCGATGCCGATAATCTTGCTCATAGGAAAACCTCCTTCAAAACTTTATTCAAAATGAAAACGGTTGACGGTATTTTTCATGTAACTCAGTTGGCCACGCGAACCATGGCGTAGCGGATCACCTTGCCCTTGACGGCAAAGCCGGTTTGGAAGCACTCCAGGATGGTGCCCTCGGGGTGCTCGTCGTCGGCCTCGCTCATCATCACGGCGTTGTGCCGCTCCGGATCAAAGAGGACGCCGGGCTCGGCCTCCACGCGCTCCAGGCCCATCTTTCCCAGGGTATCCTGCATCCCGCGCAGCGTCATCTCCACGCCCTTTATCAGGCTTCCCTCTTCCCCGGCCGCCTGGGCCGCGCTCAGCGCGCGCTCCAAGTTGTCCAGGGAGGGAAGAATCTCCTTTAGGGTATCGCGCAGGGTGTCCTCCGCAACCTCGGTGCGCAGGGCGGCGTTTCGCTTGCGATAGTTGTCAAAGTCCGCCTGCACGCGCTGGGCCGCGGCCAGGTATTCGTCCCGCTTGCTCTCCGCCTGCTTTACATAGGCGTTGAGCTCCTCCAATTTCTGGCGGGTGATGGTGATCTTCTCCTCCTCGTCCTGCGCGGGGGCGTCGGGGTCGGGCTGGGGGGGCGCCTCCTGGGCCTGCGCTTCCTGCTGCGCGGCGTCCTTTTCCCTATTCTTTTTGTTTTCCTTCATCTTTCTCCTCTTTCCGCTGCCCGGCCGATCCCTTTTGCGGGATCAGGGCTTCGCTCATCACTTTTTTCATGGCCTCCATCACCGAAATCACGCGGCCGTACTGCATGCGGGTGGGGCCGATGACCCCCATGGTGCCCACGCCGCCGCCCACGCGGTAGGAGACGGTGACCAGGGAGCAGTCCTGCATCCCCTCCTCCGAAAGCTCGGGGCCGATGGCCACCGAAAACTCCAAACCGTTGCGCTGGGTGAGGAGCTTTGCCAGCTTATCCTGCGTCTCCAGGGTGGAGAGCAGGTTGCGCGCCTTCTCCAAATCGCTGTACTCGGGATGGGACAGCAGGCGCGCCGCGCCCGCGACGTGTACCGAGTGCGCGTCGGGCTGCATCTGTTTTTTGAGGCTCTCCATCAGCTGCTCAAAGAGCTCGCGCTGGCCGTTCATTTCCTGGTAGAATTCCTGCATCACGGCGGGCAGCTGGGTGATGTCCCGCCCGGCGATCTTTTCGGTGAGCAGGTTGCTCAGGGCGTATAAGTGGTCCGGCGTGACCCCCGGCGGAATGCGCAGGACGGAGTCCTTGTGCGCGCCCTCGCCCGTGACCGTGACCATAAGGGCCGTGGTCTCCGTCAGCGGCACCAACTGCACCCTGGCAATGCTGCTCGTCTGCGGGGCGATCATGACGGAGGTATAATCCGTAAGCTCGGACAGCGCCTGCGTGGCGGAGGTGAGAACATCCTCCATCAGCCCCATGCGGCTGGAAAAGATCGAACTGAGCAGCGAGTATTCCGTCTGTGGAAGGGAGGAAACCCGCATGATCTGATCGACATAGAGCCGGTAGGCGCGGTAAGAGGGGACGCGCCCGGCCGAGGTGTGCGGAGAGGCCAGGTAGCCCAGCTCCTCCAAATCGCTCATCTCATTGCGGATGGTCGCACTGGACAGCCCCATGCCCTGCTTGCGGGAAATCGTGCGGGAGCCGACGGGCATGGCCGTGGTAATGTAGTCGTCAATGATGGCTTGCAAAATTCTAAATTTTCTTTCGTCCAAATCCACACCGCATCCTGCTCCTTTCCGCCCGCGGGCTTCCTGTTAGCACTCGTTTGCGTTGAGTGCTAACCGATGATGTAAGCATAGCACCAGCCGCAAAACTTGTCAAGCGTCTTATGGAAAAAAACCAACGAGAATTTGCTCGGAAACCGCTTTTGCGCGTCCTAGCGCCGCAAGGCGGCCGCTTAAAGTTTGCGCAAAGTCCCGCATTCCTATCTAGATGCCAGGCGCGCGCGGCCCATGCCGGGGCGGCGGAAAAAGCGCCGCGCTAAGGCATCAATTCGGCTAGGACGGCGTTCATTACGTCCATTCCCCGCGCGGTCAGCCAGACGCGGCGGCCGCGCGCGCACATCAGGCCCCTTTGGCAAAAGTGGGCAATGCCCGGGGAAAAGAGGGACCAGGCGCGCGCCGAAAGGCGGATGCCCTCGGTCATGCGCAGGCCCAGCATCAGTTCCTCAAAGGCGGCGTCCTGCGGCGCGAGGGTCTCCTGCTCCGCGGCGGGCGCGCCCGCCAGATAGGCGTCCAAATCGCTCGCATTGGCCCTGCGCACGTTCCCCACCAGGGAGTGGGCGGCGCAGCCCAGGCCGATGTAGCTGCGGCGCGTCCAATATCCCACGTTGTGGCGGCAGGCGCAGCCGGGCTTGGCGTAGTTGGAAACCTCATAGCGGAACAGGCCATGGGCGGGCAGGATGCGCTGGGCAGCCTCCTGCATGGCGAACTCCTCCTCCTCGTCGGGGCGGGGCAGAAGGCCTCGGGCATCCAAATCGTAAAAAGGGGTGCCGGGGGCGAGGGTGAGGGCATAGAGGGAGAGGTGCCAGGGCGATAAGGCCAGCACCGCCCGAAGCGATTCCTCCCACATGCGGAGCGTCTGGCCGGGCAGGGCGTACATCAGGTCCGCCGAGAGATTTTCTATGCCCGCAGCGCGCGCCAGGGCAAAGGCCTCCTGCGCCGCGGCGAAATCGTGCGGCCGGCCGACGGCGCGCAGCAGCTCCGGCTGGCATGCCTGCACGCCAATACTGAGCCGGTTGACGCCGCCGGACGCGGCGGCCTCCAGCCATTGCGGCGTCACGGCGCCGGGATTGGCCTCCGCGGTGATTTCGCACCGGGGAGAAAAGTCGTAGCGCTGGCGCGCGGCGCGCAGCAGCCGGGCGAGCTGGGGCGCGGGCAGCAGGGAGGGCGTGCCCCCGCCCAGAAAGACGGAGGTCACCGCCTCCGCGCTGGGCCGGCGGTCCATCTCGGCAATCAGGGCGTCGACGTAGCGGGGCATCTCCTCCTGCCGCCCCGCAAAGGAGACGAAGTCGCAGTAAGCGCACTTGCGCAGGCAAAAGGGGATGTGGATGTAGAGCATCATGGCGCCTCATCCTCCCTTTCCGCGCCGCAAAAAGCGGGGTCCCGCTTAAGTCTCTCCTCGAGCGCGGACGCCCCGCAGGCCCTGCAAACCGCCAATCCCGCCCGCATCAGCGGCAGGGCGGTGCGCCGGGGCAACACGTCCGCATTGTGCGCCGCCCACCAGGGCAGCGCGCGGCTGCTGCGCTCCCTTTGGGCGATGAGAAAAAGATAGCCCGTCCATTTCCCGTCCTCCCACGAAAAGAGGAATTGGGGCAGCGCGCCGGGCCGGGACCTCTGCATTTCCCGCTTTAAGGCCGCAATGCCGCCCCAGGCCGGGCAGAATCCCAGGCCGTCCATGAGCTGGCGCAGCGCCGCGTCCAGTTGGTCCGGCGGCAGGTCAAGCGCGTTTTGTATCTTAAGCATCGCGCGCTAATCCGCCTTGAGCACGGCGATGAACGCCTCGCTGGGCAATTGTACGCTGCCCAGGGTGCGCATGCGCTTTTTGCCCTCCTTCTGCTTTTCCAGCAGCTTTTTCTTACGGGTGATGTCGCCGCCGTAGCACTTGGCCAGCACGTCCTTGCGCATGGCTTTGACGGTTTCGCGGGCGATGATCTTGCCGCCCACCGCCGCCTGAATGGGGATCTCAAAGAGCTGGCGCGGAATGACCTCCTTGAGCTTTTCGGCGATGGCGCGGCCGCGGGGGTAGGCGCGCTCCTTGTGCACGATGATGGAGAGCGCGTCGCAGATCTCCCCGTTGAGCAGGATATCCAGCTTGACCAGCTCGCTGCGGGCGTAGCCGTTGAGCTCGTAATCAAAGGAGGCGTAGCCGCGCGTGCGCGACTTGAGCGCGTCGAAAAAGTCGTAGATGATCTCGTTGAGCGGCATCTCGTAGTGGATCTGCACGCGGCCCGCCTCGATGTACTTCATATCGATGTACACGCCGCGCTTTTGCTGGCACAGCTCCATGATGGCGCCCACGTAGTCCGATGGCGCCAGGACCTGCGCCGAGACCATGGGCTCCTCCATGTAATTGATGTCGGCGGGATCGGGAAGGTTTGTGGGGTTATCGATAGAAAGCTCGGTCCCGTCGGTCTTGACGACGTGGTAGACCACCGAGGGCGCGGTGGTGATCAGGTCCAGGTCAAACTCCCGCTCCAAGCGCTCCTGAATGACCTCCATGTGCAGCAGGCCCAAAAAGCCCGTGCGGAAGCCGAATCCCAGCGCAACCGAGGTCTCCGGTTCAAAGGAAAGGGAGGCGTCGTTGAGCTTGAGCTTTTCCAGGGCGTCGCGCAGGTTTTCGTAATCGGACCCATCGGCCGGATAAATGCCGCAAAACACCATGGGCTGCACCTGCTTGTAGCCCGGCAGCATTTCGGCGGCGGGGTTGGCCACGGCGGTGATGGTATCGCCCACGCGGGTATCGGCCACCTCCTTGATGGACGCGCCGATATAGCCCACCTCGCCCGTGGTCAGCTCGCCCACCGGCAGCAGCTGGCCGGGGCGGAAATAGCCCACCTCCGTCACGTCGAACTCCGCGCCAGAGGACATCATGCGGATGCGGTCGCCGACGGAAACCTTGCCGTCCACAATGCGGACAAAGGAGAGCGCGCCCTTGTAGTTGTCGTATACGCTGTCGAAAATCAGCGCGCGCAGGGGGGCGCTTTCCTCGCCCTTGGGCGGGGGCACGAGCTTGACCACGGCCTCGAGCACGTCCTCCACGTTTAGGCCCGTCTTGGCCGAGACCAGCGGCGCCTCGGAGGCGTCCAGGCCGATGACGTCCTCAATCTCCTTTTTGACGAAATCGGGCTGGGCGCTGGGCAGGTCGATCTTGTTGATGACGGGGATGATCTCCAAATCGTGCTCCAGGGCCATGTAGACGTTGGCCAAGGTCTGCGCCTCAATGCCCTGGGAGGCGTCCACCACCAGCACCGCGCCGTCGCAGGCGGCGAGCGCCCGGGAGACCTCGTAGGAAAAGTCGACGTGGCCGGGCGTATCGATGAGGTTGAGGACATAGGTGTTGCCGTCCTGGGCCTTGTAGGGCATGCGCACAGCCTGCGCCTTGATGGTGATGCCGCGCTCGCGCTCCAAATCCATGGTGTCGAGCACCTGGTCGCTCATCTCGCGCAGGGTCATCACGCCCGTCTTTTCGATCAGGCGGTCCGCCAGGGTGGATTTGCCGTGGTCGATATGGGCGATGATGCAGAAATTGCGGATCAATTCTTCTTTTTTCAATTTCATTCCTCCCCTTCCAGTCCTGCGAAGGGCTCGTCGTTATGGGGGTAAGCGCGGTGCTGACGCGCCGCAAGGTGCTCGGCAAGCTGAACCAGCGCGCGGCCGCCCGCCCGCTGAAGGGCGCTCAAGTCCTCCGGGGCGTACTGCGCGAGCGTGCATTGCGCGCCCTGGGGGATGAAGATGCGCCACAGCGCGCTCAGCTGCTCCGGCCGCTCCCCGCCGCGCTCCGCCAGGGCCAGCGTGCCCGGCGTTTCGGACGTAAAGTAGGTCTCCTTCTCGCCGTCAAAGAGGGCGACGCACTGGCGGAAGCGGCAGCGCCGGTCCTTTGCACCCTCCATGAGCTTGAGGATGCCGCCCACCCCCACGGTGGCAAGGGCAAAGTTTACATAGGTAGCGGGAAAGCCGCCCAGGGCGTCGATGTAAAAGGCGGAGTCCTGCACAAAGAAGGGGGGCTCCAGCACGCTTTTGGCCTGCGCGAGCTTTGCCTTGGCAATGATGGCAAGGTCGGTCGAGCGCGGCTCGTCAAAGTCCATCCCGCATCCCGCAACGGTCACGCCGGCGCGCGCCAGGATGCTCCGGGCCTCCATCAGCTTTCCCGGGTTGCCGGTGACAAAGGTGAGCTTCATTTCCACCGCCTCCTCATGCGCTATGCTCCCTGACGAGATTGCGAATCCACTTGCGGGACCGGAACCGCTTCACGCCCAGGATGACTTTGGGAATGTGCTCGGCGTAGACAAAGGCCGCCACGGCCTCAATGGGCCAGTGAAGGACGAGACCGGTCAGCGCCACCAGCGGCACCGAGCAGGCCCAGATGGAGCCAAGCTCCAGCGCCATGGAGAACACCGTATCCCCGCCCGAGCGCAGGATTCCCACGATGTTGATGTAATCGAAGGAGCGCAGCGGCAGGACGAGCGCCATGATGAGCACGACGTTGGCGGCGGAGCGGGCGGTGGCCTCCGTCACGGAGAAGAGGGAGATGATGGGCACGCGCACACAGGCGATCAGAACGCTCGATGCGACGGCCACGCCGGCGCAGATGGCCATGGCGCGCCGGGCGCAGCGGAACGCCTCCTCCTCGTTCCCCCCGCCGATGGCGTGACCCACCAGGATGGAGGTGGCGTGGACGACGCCCGCGATGCAGACATAGAGGAAGCGGTCCAGCGTGCCGGCGATGGACATGGCGGCAACCGCCTGGGTGCCCATGGCGCCATAAACCACGGAAAACGTCGTCGCGCCCACGCCCCAAAGCCCATCGTTGAGGATGACGGGCACGGTGGTTTTATAAAACGTGCGCACAAAGGTCCACCGGGGGAAGCGGATGTTGCGGATGTTCCCGGCGGGGTAGCGCAGCAGAAAGGTAAACGCCACCAGGATGACGCACTCGGCGGTGCAAGCGGTGAGCGAGGCGATGGCCCCGCCACGCAGGCCCAGCCGGGGGAAGCCGAAATGTCCAAAGATAAGGCAGTAATTGAGGGCGGTATTGATCGTCAGCGAGAGAACGGAGGCGATCATGGGCAGGCGCACGCGCCCGGTCGCCTTATTGACCGAGGCTACGGCGTTGGTCACGCCCAGGATCATGTAGCTGGGGAAGACGATGCGCAGGTACTGCGCGCCCAGATCGATCACCGCCTCGTCATGCAGGTACAGCGAGAGGAACTGCCGGGGGAAGAACAGCGCGACCAGGGAGCCCGCCGCGCCCAAGATCAGCGCGGAAAGGGTGGAGAGCGTCAGCACCGCCCCAACGCCGCGCAGGTCCTTTTTGCCCCAGAACTGCGCGCCGAAGATCACCGCGCCGCTGGCAATGCCGAAGATGAAGATGTTGATGATCGTGGAGAGCTGGTTGGCCTGCGCCACCGCCGCAAGCTCGCGCTCGCCCATGGAGCCGATCATCAGGTTATCCACAATATAGAGCGAGGAAGAGACGAGATTCTGCACGACAATGGGCAGGGCGAGGGTGAGAAAGGAGCGCAGGAACCCAAGGTCCACGTCCTCTTTCAGGCGGCGGATGATGTGCATGTGTCCTCCTGGGAAGGGTCAAAGGTCAGTCTTGATGTCCAGCGACTTTTCCAGCTTGCGCTTGACGCGCTGGAGCGCGTTGTCGATGGATTTGACGTGCCGGTTGAGGTCGAGGGCGATTTCCTGGTAGCTCTTGCCCTCAAGGTAGGAGGTGAGCACCTCCATCTCCAGGTCGGAGAGCACCTCGGAGATGCGCCTTTCCACGCTGGAATAATCCTCCTGGGAGATGAGCAGCTCCTCCGGTCCCGCCATCTGCACCTCGGAGATGACGTCCATGAGCGTGCGGTCGGACTCCTCGTCGTAGATGGGCCGGTTGAGGGAGACGTAGGAGTTGAGCGGGATGTGCTTTTGCCTGGTGGCGGTCTTGATGGCGGTGATGATCTGGCGGGTGACGCACAGCTCCGCAAAGGCGCGGAAGGAGGAGAGCTTGTCCGGCCGGAAGTCGCGGATGGCCTTAAACAGCCCGATCATGCCCTCCTGGACAATGTCCTCATGGTCCGCGCCGATCAAAAAGTAGCTCCGCGCCTTGGACCTGACGAAGTTTTTATATTTGTTTAGGAGCGCCTCCTGCGCCTGGTCGTCCCCGTCTCGGGCCAGAATGGCGAGCTCCTCGTCTGTCATGCCCTCCAAAAGGCTCTTGTCCTTGCCGCTGTCCGGCATTCGCTCTCACCTCCTTGTTTTCGATTCTCCGCCGGGTATTTCCCGGGCTTTCCCGGCCGCCCCTGGCTGCGCGGCAGGCTCAGCTCTCCCGCCGCATCTCCTCCAGCTTTCTGCGCACGTCGTCGGGAAGGCGGTCCTCAATGGTCTTTGCGTTGGCGGCGCTGGGCGGCTGGCGGTGCCCGCTCTGCGCGCGCTTGGACCCCAGGACGATGGCGCGCATCTCCTTGGCCGGGATGCGCACCGCGCCCCTTGTGAAAATGACGTTCTGCTCGGTGGCGTCGGACGTGGCCACGCGGATGGCCTGCCGGGAAAAGCGGGGCAGGTCGGCCATGCGCTCGTCCACCGTGCGCTCGATGAAGTGATCGGCCGTCTCGCTGCGCTTGGTAAAGACCACGTCTATGCCGGAGACGCGCTCCACCGCGGTGATCATCTTATCCCCCTTGTAGCCGTCAAAGACCAGCATCACCTCGTCGCCGGTAAACCCGGCAAAGTCCGCCAGCATGGAGGCAAGCAGCTCGCGCGAGTGCGAAATGTCGCGGATCGTCTTAAACTCCGGCCAGGAGCCGATCATGTTGTAACCGTCCACAAGGTACAGCATGTCACTTCGCCCTCTGGTGAGCGACCTGGGCAAGGAGAATGCCCGCCGCGACGGAGGCGTTGAGCGAGCCGATGCGCCCCTTCATCGGGATGGACACCACCCGGTCGCAGGTCTGCTTGACCAGGCGGGACACGCCCTCCCCCTCCGCGCCGATGACCAGCGCGCATCCGCCGGAAAAGTCCACATCGTATAGCGATTCCCCGTCCATGTCGGTGGCATAGGTCCAGATGTTCTTCTCCTTCAGCGCCTCCAGCGTGCGGGTGATGTTGGTCACGCGCGCCACCTTCACCCATTCCAGCGCGCCGGCGGCGGCCTTCATGGCCGCGGGCGTCAGGCCCACGGCGCGGCGCTCCGGGATGACGACCCCATGCGCGCCCATGCACTCGGCCGAGCGCACGATCGCGCCCAGGTTGTGCGGGTCGGTAATGCCGTCCAGCACCAGCAGGAAGGGCGCCTCGCCGCGCTCCTGGGCCAGGGCGAGAATGTCCTCCACCTGCGCGTAGCGGTACAGGGAAACATACGCCGCCACGCCCTGGTGGTTGGGCGCCAGCTCGTCCAGCTTGCGGCGGTCCACCTCGTGCACAATCACGCCGCTCTCCCTTGCAAGGGCCAGGATCTCGCGCAGGGAGCCGGTCGCCTCGCCCCTTGCCACCAACATCTTTTCCACGCCGCGCCCCGCGCGCAGCACCTCGCGCACGGCGTTGCGGCCCACCACGAGGTTTTCGGGCGCCTCCCTTTGTTGGTCCGCCGGGGGCGGCATGGCCCCCGCCGCGCCCCGCCTGCCGCCGAACCGGCCGGTGTTTTGGTTGCTCATTCCGTTCTCCCCCTCTCCTTGAGGTTCCGGCGCACCTCGTCCGCCTTGCCGCAGCTGCGCTTGCCCTCCGTGCAGGCGCCGCGCGCACAGCCGGGGCCCGCGTTTTCAAACACGGCGGGCGCGAGGGGAAGCACCAATTCATACATGCGCCAGGCGAGCTCGCGGATCTCCCACTGGGCGCGGTTGCACATGCGCAGGGAGAAAAAGTGGAGCAGCTCGCGGGCGTTCATGGTCATGACAATGCGCGTGGCCGCGGCGCCGGGCAGCACAAACCGGGCGTCCTCGGCGGCGTCCTGGCCCAGGTCCTGCATCCATTCGTTGTACCACGCCTGCATGGTCGCCATCTGGGCAAGGAACCGCTCCTGCGCCTTTGGGCCGAGCGCGCGGATGCGCGGGGGCATGACAAAGTCAAAGACCTCCTCGCCCTCCTGGGAGACGTAGCGCTGGCTCTGCACGGAAAAACTCGCCAGGCGGTGGCGGGTGATCTGCGCCAGCAGCGTGCGGGAAACGCCCTCCATGCCGAAGGTAAAGGAGGCGTGCTCTGCGACCGAAAGATGCCCGCTGGCCAGCACGCCGCGAATGTAAGCGGCGTTATTCGCCCGATCCGCCTTGCGAGAGAGGCCCTCTAAGTCCATCGCCGAATAACACGTGCGCGAGGCCATGGCGATGACCTTTTCCGCATCGGGCGTGTGCGCGATGAGCGTTACGTTTAATTGCCGTTCAGCCATTTTGCTCCTCCTTGGGAATCGAATTAAGCAGCGCGCCCAGGCGGTCCAGGCGGCCGCATAGGTAAAGGTATCCAATCAGCGCCTCCAGGGCGGTGGCGCGGCAGTAAGCGGCAGGGTCTTGGTTTTTAGGCGGCCGCGTGTGCGCGTTGCGCGCCCGGCGCGCAACCTCCGCCTCCTCGTCGGTGAGCAGCGGCTCCAGGGCGTCGAACGCCTTGGCCTGCGCGCCCGCGTTGACGCGGGCAACCGCCCGCCGGTGCAAATCGCGCATGCAGCCGTCGTGCGACTCCAAAATATCCCCGCGCACATATAAATCGTAGAGAGTATCCCCAATAAAGGCCAGTTGCAGCCCATTGAGCCGCCGCACCTTTTCCATTTCCATGTCCTTCAGCGCCTTTCATTCTTCGCCGCGCGTCCAGCCTAGACGCTAGCGTTTTATTATAGCACAATTCTCGCCGGCACACAATCAAATCTCGCCGAAATTCAGGCTATTTCTTCATGATGCGTGGAAGAGGCGCAGGAAAAAAACGCGCTCGCGCCCTTTCGGGCGCAAGCGCGTCGGAAGTCTGACGCATCCCCAGGAATTTCCCCGGGGATGCATGGAAGGGGCCGCGGGCGCTTCCCTTT
>CAOKIU010000025.1 GCA_948468595.1 uncultured Christensenella sp. | reverse complement strand
TTCCGACAGCGCGATTGCCGGCCGCATCGACGAGGTGGTGGAGAAGATCCGCAGGGCCTGCAAGCCCGATCACATCGAGGTCATCAGCGGGCTCTCGCTGGTGGCGACCGTGGGGCGCGGCATGGTGCGCTATCCCGGCACCGCGGCGCGCGTTTTCGGCGCGCTGGCCGAGAGCGGCATCAACATCCGCATGATCGACCAGGGCTCCTCGGAGATCAACATCATTACGGGCGTGGAGAGCGCGGACTTTGAGCGCGCGGTGAACGCCATTTACAACGCCTTTTTGAAGTAAACGGAGGAGAGAATGAAGAGAATTGTCGCCCTTCTGCTCTTGTTGTGCCTGTGCGCTCTTAGCGGCTGCGGCGGGGAGACGCGGGCGGCGATTCTTTGCATGAAGGAGGCTGAGCCCGCCGCGCGGGCAATGTGCGCCGAGGCGCGGGCCCTCTCCTTTGCCGCGGCGGATAGCGATATGGCGGCGCTTCAGCAGGTGGAAAGCGGCGCGTGCGAGTTTGCGCTGGTGACGCGGGAGGGACTGAGCGCCCTGGAGGCGGGGAAGGATTTCTCGCCTCAGCGCGTGGGCGAGGTGACGCTCTCCGCGTTTTACATCCTCTCGCGGGAAGGCGCCTATGAAAAATGGACGAAGAACACGCGCGTGATCATCGTGGGTGAGCGGGACGGGTATGGAGACATCCTGGCCCAGCAGGTACTCTCCTGCGCGCTTTACGGCACGGTGCGCTACATGGATTTGGGCGACGCGATGGAAGCGCTTTCGGGCAAGCGCGCGGACGTCGTGATGGGAATGATGGCGCCGAAGGAAGCGCGGGCGGCGCGCGCGCTGAAGCGCATCAAGGGGCTGGAACTATTGGACATGCCTGAGAGCCTGCTGAGCGTGCGGCTGCCCGATGCGTCCATGGCGGAATACACCCTCAGCGTGGGCGACCGCGCGGCGAGCACCTACGCGCTGATGGGCGCGCTGGTGCGCAGGGCGGACCTTGAGGATGGCGCGGTGGACACGGCCGCGGATGCGGCGCGGAAGGCCGGGTTGATGGCGGACCATGCGGCCGTTGTTCTCAATTGACAGAAGAGAAAAAAGGGGGGAGCGCGCTTGCAAAGGGCGGATTCCAGACAGATCATTCTGCTAAAGCGCGCGGCTGTGGCGGACGCTCAGGCGCTCTATTTGACGCGCTATGAGGCGTATCTGCCGCAGTACGGCGCCTATGGAAGCTCTTGCTGCCCCTGCGTGCAGCCCATGGAGGGATTTGTGCGCCAAATCGAGCAGGGGGACACCTATCTGATCGTCATGGGGGATAAGCTGGTAGGCGGACTGACCGTGCGGACGCAGGAGGACGCGGTGGAGGTCACGGAGCTCTACGTCAAGCCGGATTTCCAGCAGATGGGCGTGGGGCAGGTGGCGCTGATGCACGCGGAACAGCGCTATCCCTCGGCGCGATACCGCGCGCGCGTGATCTCGGGCGAGGTGGCGGCCCTGGCGCTGCTCAAGAAGATGGGCTATCGCGCCCAGCCGACCTATGAAAAGCCGACAGACCGCATCACGCTGCTGTGCATGGAAAAGGACGCCTCTTCGATGGTGACGCTCTCGCTGGAGCCCCTCCGGCGCGAGGAGCTGAGCACGGTGATCGAGTGGTGCAATCAAGATTCCACGGCGGGGCAGTATTGCCCGCTTTGGGTGCATGGCCGCGACAAAACCCTCACCATGGCGGAGTTTTCCAAGGAGTTTGCCTTTGGAAAGCACTATATCGGCGCGCCGCAGATGGATTTTGCCGTCAAGGCGGTGGAGTTTGGCCGCATGATCGGCGTGGTCTCGCTGACCAAGCTGGATTGGGAGATGCGGCGGGGCGCGGTGGACTTCCTGGTGCTGGACCCCAAGTGGCGCGGGGGACGGCTGGGGCAGCGCGTGGTGGAGCAGCTGTGCCTCTTGGCGGAGGGCCAGTACGGCTTCCACAGCCTGAGCCTTACGGTGATGGAGAGCAATGCGCGCGCCATCGGATGCCTAATCAAGTGCGGTTTTACCGAGACGCTGCGCCGGCAGAACGTCATGCGCGGCGGCGACGACCAGCCGTATACGCGCATTCTGATGATGCGCACCGCAAAGGAGAAATAGACGATGCAGCTTGTGCCTGCAACCTTTCTGATTGTTTGCCCGCTGGTCTTTTTGGCGGGCTTTGTCGACGCCATTGCGGGCGGCGGTGGATTGATCTCCCTGCCGGCCTACCTCATCGCCGGCTTGCCGCCGCACCTGGCCTCCGGCACCAATAAGATGGGCGCGCTCTTTGGCACGGCCTTATCCACGGGAAAATACGCCAAGGACCGGTGCATCAACTTCCGCGCGGCCCTGCCCGCGGTTGCCGGCGCGCTGCCCGGCGCTTGGCTGGGCGCGCAGCTGTTGATGCTGATTCCCGAGCGCGCTGTGCAGGTCTTTATGATGGTGGCCATCCCCGTCATCGCGGGCGTGATGTTGCTGCGCGGGGACAAGATGGACCGGCCCAATCCCAATCGCACGGTCAAGACCTGGGTTTGCTTCCTGATTGGCTTGACCATTGGCTGTTACGACGGCTTTTTTGGTCCGGGAACCGGCACGTTTTTGATGCTGGCGTTTTCCATGTTCTGCGGAATGGATCTGGTCATGGCAAACGGCAGCACCAAATTGGTGAATTTGGCCAGCAACGTGGCCGCAATGGCCGCCTTTCTCACCGGCGGAAATGTGTTGCTGCCTCTGGCGCTGCCCGCGGCGGCGTGCTCCATGGCAGGGAACTACCTGGGGTCCGCGCTCGCCGTGAAAAAGGGCGCCAGGGTGATCCGCCCGATATTCTTTGTGGTTTTGGTTTTACTGATGATTACGGTCGTCTATGAGTTCTTTGCGCAATCATAGCGGCAAAAGGCCCGGCGGAGCGTTCCGCCGGGCCTTTTTTGATCGCCGTGCCGCTGTGAAACGGACGCGCGTGGGTGGGGATTACGCAACCAACAGCGCGGCGTTGCCCCAGATCAGCAAGGCGAGTTGGACGATGGCCATAAGGGGGAAGAAGAGCCTGAAGGTCCAATGCTGCGTCTTGTGGTGGAACACAGCCATGCCCAGCGTGCCGCCCACGCCGCCGAATAAGCCCGCCCAGAGGAAGAGCATTTTTTCCGGGATGCGATAGGCATGCTTCTGCGCGCGGCGCTTGTCTATGCCCATGGCCACAAAGGCGATGGTATTGAGGGCCAGGTAGGCGACAAGGCAAGTAAAGTAGAGGATGAGCTTGGTCTTGTTGTCCATGGGATTTTTCTCCTTTTCTTTTGGATGTGGCCGCGGTATAATGAGGATGCAAATCGCAACATTGCGAAGGAGGCCGTGCAATGACACAGTTGGGCGCGCAGATGTTTACCGTGCGGGAGCACACCAGGAACACCAAGGACCTGTTGGAGACCTTACAGAAGATCCGAGCCATTGGATACAAAGCGGTGCAGGTATCGGGCATCGGCGGGGAGATCCCGGTTGACGCGGTGGCGGAAGGGCTCGCGGAAAACGGACTGATCTGCGCGGCAACGCACGTCGGCTTTGACGAGTGCCAAGCGGATTTGGACGCGGTGATTGCCAAGCACAGGGCCTGGCACTGTGACTATGTGGGCGTGGGCTCCATGCCGGAGCGCTATCGTCAGGACGCTGCGGGCTTTGCGCGCTTTGCTCGGGAGGCCTCGGACGTGGCCGATGCGCTTAGCAAGGAGGGCCTTAAGTTCATCTACCACAATCACAACTTCGAATTTCGCAAATTCGGCGGCAAAACGGGCATGGAGATCCTCTTTGATAACACATCGGAAAACTTCCAGTTTGAGCTGGACACCTACTGGGTGCAAAAGGGCGCCTCGGACGTGCGCGCGTGGATTGAGAAGGTGCGCGGCCGCATGGACGTGGTACACTTTAAGGACATGGCGCTAAGCGCCGGGTCGGAGCAGATCATGGCGGAGATTGGCCAGGGCAACCTCAACTGGGAGGGCATCATCGCGGACTGCCGTAATATCAACGTCAAGTGGTACCTCGTCGAGCAGGACGATTGCCACGGCCGCAGCCCGTTTGAGAGCCTGAAGATGAGCTACGATTACCTGACCGGCAAGGGAATTCAATAGATCCGACAGACGGGGAATGACCGCAAGGTTCATTCCCCGTCTTGCATGAGCGCGGCAAGTGCGCTCCGCCCCGCGTGCGTCCTCCACAAGCGGAAGCGCCTCAGCCTGCGAGACATCCTCAATTTGCGGGCGCAGGCCGTAGCGGTCAAAATCCGGCTTCAGCCCTGCGGTGTGCACCTGACAAGGGCGTGCGGAACACGTGCCCAGGGCGCGCGCCAGCAGGCGGGGCGTGTAAACCGGTTTCCGCGCAGACCTCGCGCACGACAGCTTGCAGCGGCGTCTCCCCGAACTGCGCGCTGCCGGGGCACGCCCACTGGCCGGGGAGCGACTTGTCCGGCGCGCGCAGGCAGCTGACCATTCATGCCGGGCATGGCCTACTGTTCGCCGCCCGATAAGAAGCGGCGCAGCAGCGGTCGCGCGGTTTGCAGGCGCTTAAACACCGGCTCGGGCAGGAAGGTCTCGTTGGCGGGGTTTTCGAGCCAGTCAAGGTCCACAAGCCTTGCGTCCACCGTCTCGCCCTCCTGAAGGACGATATCCGAAGAAGAGAAGGGCAGGTGACCGGTGGTGGGCGATTGATCGTTTATGCCGGGCATGGCCTACTGTTCGCCACCCGATAAAAAGCGGCGCAGCAGCGGTCGCGCGGTTTGCAGGCGCTCAAGCACTGGCTCGGGCAGGAAGGCCTCGTTGGCGGGGTCTTCGAGCCAGTCAAGGTCCACAAGCCTTGCGTCCACCGTCTCGCCCTCCTGAAGGACGATATCCGAGAGGGTGAAGGGCAGGCGGATGACATAAGTATCCACGATGGAGTGATGATGCAGCGTGGTGCACAACAGTGTGGGCTGGTTCTCGCCCATGCGCAAGCCCGTCTCCTCTTCAAGCTCCCGGCGCACGGCGGTCAGGGAGTCCTCGCCTTGCAGCGCGGAGCCGCCCGTGCATTCCCAGAGGTTGCCAAATTGCTTGTCCGGGTGCCGCAGCGTCATCAATAGTTTGCCCTCCGGCGTGGCGGTCCAAACCTCCACCACCAAGTGCCAGTCGCCGTCGGCAAGAGGCTTCCCGCGCTCATGCGCATAGGGCTTCTTGTTGCGGCGCTCATCATAAACGTCCCAAAGTTCCATGTACAAAACACCTCCCTTAGAATGAAAGAGAGGACAGGCGGAAAAACCTGTCCTCATGCGAGTCTAAGCGAAATTAGCAAACCACGCGGGCGCGGATGATGCCCTCGACCGCGTTGAGGGTCTCTACGATGTCAGCGGGCAGTTCGTCCAGCGAATCCACCACGGTGTAGGCGATGTCCTTGCGGGACTTGTTGACCATGTGCTCGATGTTGGCGTTGGCGCGCGCCATCTGCGAGGTGATCTGGCTGAGCATGTTGGGGATGTTCTTGTGGATGACGGCGATGCGGTGCTTCTCGGCCGGCGCCAGCTCGCAGGCGGGAAGGTTGACCGAGTTGCGAATGCTGCCGTTGACGAGGTAATCCCGCGTCTGCTTGGCCGCCATGTCCGCGCAGTTATCCTCGGATTCGGGCGTGGAAGCGCCCAGGTGCGGGATGGCGATGACGCCGGGAGCGCCGATGACCTCCTCGGTGGGGAAGTCGATGACGTACTTGCGCAGCTTGCCGGCGGAGAGCGCCTGCACCACGGCCTTGGTATCGCACAGTTCCGCGCGGGAGAAGTTGAGCAGCGCGGCGGAAGGCTTCATCTTGGCCAGCACCTGCTCGTCGATCATGCCCCGCGTCTTGTCCGAGAGCGGGATGTGGATGGTGACGTAATCGGCCTGCGCCAACATCGCGTCGATGGAGGACGCGCGCTGCACCGCGTGGGACAGCGCCCAGGCGTTATCCACGGAGATAAAGGGATCGTAGCCGATGACGTTCATGCCCAGGTGAACGGCCGCGTTGGCCACCAGCACGCCGATGGCGCCCAGGCCCATCACCGCCAGCGTCTTGCCCGCGATTTCCGGGCCGACGAACTGGCTCTTGCCCTTTTCCACCTGCTTGGCCACGGAGGTCTCGCCGGGCTTGAGCGCCTTGGCCCACTCCACGCCGCCGATCACATCGCGCGAGGCGATCAGCAGGCCCGCCAGCACCAGCTCCTTGACGGCGTTGGCATTGGCGCCGGGGGTGTTGAACACGCAGATGCCCGCCTCTGTGCAGCGGTCCACGGGGATGTTGTTGTAACCGGCGCCCGCGCGCGCGATGGAGAGAAGCGATGCGGGCAGATCCATCTCCAGCATGGAGGCGGAGCGCACGATCACGGCGTCGGGCGCGGCCTCCTCCTTGACGACGGTGAAGCTCTCCTGGGGCAGATGATTGTAGATCACAGGAGAAATGGCGTTGAGCGTCTGAATCTTATACATGATGGATCACTCCTTGCTTACTTGTTGTCCGCCTCAAACTGCTTCATAAAGGCGACGAGCTTGACAATTCCCTCCTCGGGCATGGCGTTGTAGATGGAGGCGCGCATGCCGCCAACCGAACGATGCCCCTTGAGGTTGACAAAGCCGGCCGCGGTCGCCGCCTTGACAAAGGCCGCGTCCTTATCCGCATCGCCGGTGACGAAGGTGGCGTTCATCAGCGAGCGGTCGCACTTGCGGACGGGATTGTGGAACAGCTTGCTTTCGTCCAGGAAGTCGTAGAGGATGCGCGCCTTTTCGATGTTGCGCTGCTCCATCGCCTTGACGCCGCCCTGGGAGAGCAGGTATTCAAACGTCAGCCCCGCCATATAGATGCCGTAGGTGGGCGGCGTGTTGTACATGCTGTCCTTTTCGGCCATGACCTGGTAATTGAGCATGGTGGGCGTGATGTCCAGCGCATGCCCCAGAAGATCGTCCCGAATGATGACGATGGTCACGCCCGCCGGGCCGACGTTCTTCTGCGCGCCGGCAAAGGCGATGCCAAACTTGGTGATATCGTATTCCTGCGAGAGGATGCAGGAGGAAATATCCGCAACCAGGGGCACGTTGCCCGTCTGGGGCAGCTTGGTAAAGCGCGTGCCGTAAATGGTGTTGTTCATGCAGATATAGAAGTAATCCGCGTCCGCGCGGAACTTCTTTTCATCCCAGTCGGGGATCTGCGAATAGCCCTGCGCCTTGGAGGAGGCGACCTCCTTGATGTCGCCATAGCGCTTGGCTTCCTTCATCGCAAGGTTTGCGAAGTTGCCGGAGTTGATATAGTCGGCCTTGCCGGTCTGATAGGCGGAAAGCAGGTTCAGCGGCACCTGCGCGAACTGCATCGACGCGCCGCCCTGCAAAAAGAGCACTTTGTAATTCTCGGGGATGTTCATGAGCTGACGCAAATCCGCCTCAGCCTTGAAGATGATCTCCTCATACATCTTGGAGCGGTGGCTCATCTCCATGACGGACATGCCGGATTCACCGTAGCAGACGAGTTCTTTCTGCGCCTTTTCCAGAACAGACAGGGGCAGCATCGACGGGCCGGCCGAAAAATTGTAGACGCGGTTCATAAGCGACATCCTCCTCGTGCGCGATTTTTGTATGCAACGGGGGTGAAATCACCCCCCTCCTCTTGACCATCGCGTTGATCTCATTATACACTCTTTACTTAAGATTGACAACGATTTATCCAGCGCCTAGGCGCAATAATTCGGATTTTTAACACGGAGAAAAGGAATCCTGCATATTGCGGGCACAAATGCCGCGGTTTATGCAGGAAAGTGCATGACGATGATTTGGTTTTTGCAAAAACGAACGAGGATGATGAAATCGAATTGTTAACTTCCGGAAGGGGGGAAGGCGTGCCCGCGGCCGGCACACTGCCGGTATTTTAGGGAGGATCGAGCATTGCGCCGCCCAAGGAAGCGCTGGGGGTGCGGGCGCGCGAAGTTGCGCATGAAAAGAGCTCCCGTTTCCGGGAGCTCTTTCTCAGTCTTCCTGTAAGAAGCGGTACTGAGCCGCGCAAAGGTCGGCGTAGTGGCCGCCCAGGGCGATGAGTTCATCGTGGGTGCCGCGCTCGGCGATGTGGCCGTCGTTGACAACCATGATGCAATCCGCCTTGCGAATGGTGGAGAGACGGTGGGCGATGACAAAGGAAGTGCGGCCCTTGAGCAGCGTTTCCAGCGCCTGTTGAATGAGAATTTCGGTGTGGGTATCGATGGAGGAGGTGGCCTCGTCCAGAATCAGGATCTTGGGGTCGTTGAGCAGTGCGCGTGCAAAGGAAATGAGCTGCTTCTGTCCCGTGGACAGGCGGCTGCCGCGCTCGTTGACCTCCGTGTCATAGCCCTTTTCCATGGCCATGATGGTATCGTGAATGTGCACGGCCTTGGCCGCGGCGATTACCTCTTCCTTGGTGGCGTCCAGCTTGCCGTAGCGGATGTTGTCCAGGATGGTGCCGGAGAAGATGAAGCTATCCTGCATCATGACCGACATCTGCGCGCGCAGCGAGTGAAGGTTGACATCGCGCACGTCGTGGCCGTCGATGAGGACCCTGCCGCTGTCCACATCGTAGAAGCGGGAGATGAGGTTGACCACGGTGGACTTGCCCGCGCCCGTGGGGCCGACCAGAGCGATGGTCTGGCCGGGCTCGACGTGGAAGGAGACGTTTTTGAGGATGACCTTGTCCGCATCATAGGAGAAGGTCACATCGTCAAAGTCCACGGCGCCTAAGATGGGCGGCAGATCCTTTGCGCCCGCCTTGGAATCGATCTGAATGGGCGTATCCAGAATTTCGAAGATGCGCTCGGTGGAGGCCATGGCCACCAGCACGTTGTTGTAGAAGTTGGCCAGGTTGTTCAGCGGCGCCCAGAAGCGGCCCAGATACCACAGAATCAGCAGCAGCGTGCCCACGGTGATTTCGCCCGCGGCAACGTTGGGCCCCAGCATCGCCACGCCGAAGAGGTAAACCAGCACCGTGCCGATGGCCGAAACCGTGTCCAGGCTGGGCCAGAAGAGGTTGTTGAGCTTGATGGCGCGAATCCAGCTGTGGCGGATGTCGTCGTTGGTATCCTCAAAGATGGAGCAGTTCTCCCCTTCGCGGGTGAACGCCTCCGTCACCCGCATGCCCGACAGGCTCTCGTGCAGGTAGCCGTTCATGTTGGAGATCTTATTGCGCACCACCTGCCAGTTCTTGCGCATCTTGCGCTTGAGGCCGAAGAGGATGAGCAGCAGGAAGGGCAGGATGCTCATGGAGATGAGCGTCAGCTTCCAGTTGACTACCAGCATCAGCGTCAGCAGCAGCACCAGCGTCACGCAGTCGATAAAGACGTTGACAATGCCGTTGGTAAACAGGTCGTTTAAGGAGTTGACGTCGTTGATGACGCGGACCATGATCTTTCCCGCGCTTCTGGAGTCGAAGAAGTTGAAGGAAAGGTTCTGAATGTGGTCAAACAGCGTCTGGCGCATGTCCGCGATGGCGGATCGGCCGGCGGTATCCATGATGCGGGCGCGATAGCGCACGCAAAGGGAGCCCAGCGCCGCGCAGAACACCATGGCCACGAGGAAGAAGGGGAAGTTGTGGCTATTGCCCTGATCGATTTGGTCGATGGCCTTGGACATGAGCATGGGCAGGGCCAGGGAACAGACGGCGGTGATGACCATCAGCACCAGGGAGAAGGCAATTTTAAACTTATAGGGCTTGAGGAAGACGAGCAGGCGCAGGAACTGCCGTTTGTCAAACGGGCGCTCGATCACCTCGTCGTCGATGACGCGCAGTCTTGCCATGCTACATCACCTCCTTGGGAGCGGACGTGATTTTAAAGGCTGGCGTTTGCGTGATCTTCTCAAAATCACGGTACTGATCCTGATACATGCCGTAATACAAACCCTTCTTTTGCAGCAGTTCGTCGTGCGTGCCGCGCTCGGCCACGGTGCCGTTCTCCAGCACGACGATCTGATCGGCGTTTTTGACCGAGGAGATGCGGTGGGCGATGATGAAGGTGGTGCGGTCCTTCATCACGGTCTTTAGGTGCTTTTGAATCTCGTGCTCGGTTTCCATGTCCACAGCGGAGGTGGAGTCGTCCAGCACCAGGATCGTGGGATCGTACAGCAGCGCGCGCGCAATGGCGATGCGCTGCTTCTGCCCGCCGGAAAGGCCCATGCCCCGCTCGCCCACGATGGTGTTGTATCCATCGGGCATCTGGGTGATGAACTCGTCCGCCTGGGCAGCCACGGCCGCCGCCTTAACCCGCTCAAAGGAAGCGTCGGGGCGGCCGAAGCGGATGTTGTTCTCAATCGTCTCAGAAAATAGGAAGGTTTCCTGCATGATATAGCCGATGCGGTCGCGCAGGGAGAGCAAGGGCATATCCTTTACGTCCACGCCGTCGATTGTCACGGCGCCCTTGCGGCACTCGTAGAAGCGGCCCAGCATGTTGACGATGGAGGTCTTGCCCGTGCCCGTGGCGCCCATCAGCGCGCAGGTGCTGCCTGCCGGCACATCTAGGTTGAGGTCTCGCAGCACGGTTTCGTCCCCGTAGCCAAAGGTGACGTTTTCAAACCGCACGTGGCCCCGGAAGGGCTGGGGGAAGCTGGTGACGGGGCGGTCCTTGATGTCGGCGCCCAGGTCCTGATAATAGAAGAGCTTTTCAGCCGAGGTGATGGCCTGCGTGAGCATGTTGATGAGGTTGCCCAGCATGCGCATGGGGTCGGTGATCATCCAGATGTAACCGGTGAAGGCGACCAGGTCGCCCAGGGTCATGGACCCGCCGATGACCATCGCTCCGCCGATGCCCAGCAGCAGCGGCGTGCAGAAATTGCCCAAAAAGTCCAAAATCGGCACAAAATCAGACCAGATGTAGGTGGTGCGCAGCAGCAGCTTGAGCTGCTTTTGGTTTTCCACCTTAAAGGCCTCTTTTTCGTGCTCCTCCTGGGCAAAGGCCTTGACCACGCGCACGCCGGAGATGTTCTCCTGCGTCTTGGTGGAGAGCACGGCATTCTGCTCGCGCACGTCCTTGAACGCCTTGTGGATCTTCTTGCGGAACTTGACCGCGATGACGGCGACGATGGGCGCGATGCACACCATCACCAGCGCCAGCTTCCAGTTGATGAAGAACAAGAAGATCAGCGAGCCGAAAAACCAAATGGCGTTTTCGAAGATCTGCACCACGCCGCCGGCCAGCAGGTTGCGCAGGCCCTCGATGTCCCCCGTCATGCGGGACATGATCTCGCCGATGTAGTTGCGGTCGTAGAAGCGGTAGCTCATCTCGCTCAAGTGCTTGTAGAGGTTTGTGCGCAGGTCGTAGCAAAAGTTCTGCGAAAGGTTTTCAAAAGCGACGCCGCGCACGTAGTTGCTCACCGCGCGCAGCACGGTAAGGCCCAGAATCCACGCGCACAGCGGTACCAACCGCTCGATGAGGCCGCCCTTGATGACGTCATCCACCATCCAGCCGGAGATCAGCGGCAGGATTAGGCGGGTGGCGTTTGCCAAAATGAGCCCGACAAAGCCGATTAAGGCGTACTTTGCGTGGGGCTTGCACATTCGGCAAATGCGTTTGATGGTCTCCATGTTTGTTTGTACCTCCCCTGAAATCGCGCGGGCGCAGTTATTTCTATTGAGCTTTGTGCTTGCGCGCTCCGCGTATTTTTATTGCAGTACATATGTATATGATAGACCTTTTTGGCCCATCCGTCAAAAGTTTTTTCTGTGAATTATCTTGATTGAACGCAAACCTCCCACGCGGAATTGCCGCGGAATCATTGCCAATCGCGCAAAAAATGGTATACTGTAGGGGCGAAGAGGAATTCCCAAAAAGACGGAAGGATGTACGCAATTATGAGGAAATACAATTTGGTCGTCTGCGGCGGCGGGTTGACGGGCGTGGCCGCGGCGGTGCAAGCCAAGCGCGCGGGCGTGGGCAGCGTGCTGCTTGTGGAGCGCTACGGTTTCCTGGGCGGCATGGCCACCGCGGGGCTGATCAATCCCTTTATGCCCTACTGGAAGCAGGGCGTGCCGCCCAAGGAGGGCGGGCAGCTGGTCTTTGGCATTTTTGAGGAGATTCTAAACGCGCTGGATGCGTTGGGCGGTCTGTCCGCCAGCCGCGAGCACTTTGACGCGGAGTGCATGAAGATCGTCTTGCAGCGCCTTTGCCTGGAGGCGGGGGTAGAGCTTTTGCTGCACAGCTTTGTCGAGCAGGTGCACGTAAAGGGCGACCGCCTGGTCGCCGTGCGGGTGGCCAGCAAAACGGGCGTGGAGTTCATGGCGGGAGACGCCTTTATCGACTGCACGGGGGATGCGGACGTGGCGCACCTTTGCGGCGTGCCGTGGAAGAAGGGGCAGGAGTCGGACGGCCAGTGCCAGCCCATGACCCTCTCCTTCCGCATGGCGGGCGTGGACCGGGAGAGAATGCCCACCAACGCGCGCATCAACGAGCTTTACGACGCGGCCAAGGCGCGCGCAGAAATCCACAATCCCAGGGAAGATGTGCTCTACTTTAACGTGATGCAACAGGACGTGGTGCACTTTAACACCACGCGCGTCATCCAGCACGATCCCCTCAGCGCCCGCTCGCTCACCGATGCCGAGCTCATCGCCCGCGAACAGGTTTGGGAGATGGTGCGTTTTCTCAAAAAGGAAGTGCCGGGCTTTGAGAATGCGTATTTGCAGGTCACCGGCACGCAGATTGGCGCCCGCGAATCGCGCCGCATCGTGGGGGAATACACCCTCACCGGTCAGGACGTGCTGGGGCAGGCGCGCTTCCCGGACACGGTCTGCCGCTTTGCCTACATGATCGACATCCACAACCCCAACGGTACGGGCACGGAGCGCCACTACCTGCCCAAGGGCGGGTACTACGAGATTCCCTTCCGGTGCCTGGTGCCCAAGCGCATCGCCAATCTGCTGGTGGCGGGGCGCGCGATCTCCTGCGATCACGAGGCGCAGTCCTCTCTTCGGGTGATGCCCGCCTGCGCGGCCATGGGTCAGGCCGCGGGCCTTGCCGCCGCCGACCAGATACGGCAAAGGACGCCGTTTAAGGACTTAAACGGCCTGAAGCTGCACAACCGCCTGCTGGAGATCGGAGCGATTGGCAGCGAGGCGTAGCCTCAAGCGCGGAAGATGCAGGGCAAGAGAGGAGGAGGGGACCTTGGAAGAGCGAGTGCTTGCGCCGGAGAACCTAAGTGAGCTGATGGAGTTGCAGGACCGCCTGCATCAAGGGTTGGAGCAGAGCCGCTTTTTGTGCAAAGTGGAGCGGGAGCAGATGCAATATATGCTCTCGGGCGGCGGATACGGCCTGGGCTTGACGGAGAATGGGAAAATTGTGGGCGCGTGGCTGCTGTACTATCCCTTTGACCGGCAGGACAGCTTGGCCTCAGCGGTGGATCTGCCGCCGGAGCTTACGGCGCATTTTGAATTGGCGATGCTGGACGGGGCCTACCGGGGGCGCGGCCTGCACGGGCGCATGACGGGAAGGCTGATCGAGCACGCGCAGGCGGAGGGCCGGTTCGCCGGCCTGGCCGCGACGGTGCACCCGCAGAACGCGCCCAGCCTCAAGGGCTTTCTGGCCAACGGCTTTGCCGTGGTGGGAGAGCGAAAAATGTATGGCGGAATGGAGAGGTTGATCCTTTTCAGGGCTTTACAAAACAAATGCTTTGGTGCAAAATAAAGAACATGAGGAGAGAATCAAGATGGCCGGTAGCATCGAACTTGTGGGCAAGATCGGTTCCATGGCGCTGATTCGGCGCGAGGATAACGACATTGATTACAACATCTTTTCGCGGCTGGGGGCGGAGCTGAAGCCGGGAGTGATCTGGGTCTCCTCCGGCGCGATAGAGATTGGACGGCTGGACTATATCAAGCGCACGGGGCGGGAGCTTGAGGGCGACAAGGAGGAGGTCAAGACCGACTACGCCGCCCAGGGTCAGACCATTTTGATGGAAAACTACCGCAGGTTCATCCATCCCGAGTATTCGGTGCGGCAGCTGCTGGTGGAGCACACGCACTTTAATTCGCGCCAGACGCGGGAATACGTCAAAAACACCCTGATTCGCTGCGCCGAGCAGGGAGCGGTGCCCATCGTCAACTACAACGACCCCGTCTCCTTTGAGGAGCACCGCAAGATGGAGCTTTCCCAACTGCGCGACAAGGCTGAAGGCGTGGTGGAATGCGTGGACAACGATGAAACCGCCGCGGTCATCGCGCGGCTGGTGGAGGCCAAGACCTTGCTGATCCTCACCTCTGCCGATGGCATTTACGCTGACCCCAAGGACCCCTCCACGCTGGTGGGCGAGGTGACCGCCGGCGATGGGGAGGAGATGGAGCGCCGCATCCGCGCCTTGCAGGAGCACTGCGTGGGCGCCAGCCGCGCGGGCGCTAACGGCGCCAAGGCGAAGCTGGAATACATCCTTCCCTGCGCCAAAGCGGGCACCACCGTCATCATCGGCAGCCCCAAGTACCGCATCTCCCAGCTGTTGGGCGGGGACGTTCCCTGCACGAGATTCTACATTAAATAACTCGGGAAAAGAGGTGCGTCATTCGTGATCAAATCCATCAACCAGTGGTCTTTTCCAACGTCCATGAGCGCGGAGGAATGCCTGCGCTACGCCAAGAAAGCCGGATACGAGGGATTCGAGCCGGCGTTTAACGAGGCGGGCGAAATGTCCCTGGAGGGCTTTGAAGAGGACGCGCGCAGGCTGCGCGCCCTGGCCGCGGACGAGGGCATCGCGCTGACCTCGCTGGCATCGGGCCTTTACTGGACCTATCCCCTGACCGCAAGCCAGGAGGGCGTGCGGCGCAAGGCGCTGGACATTGTCAAGCGGCAGATCGACTGCGCCAACGCGCTGGGCGTGGACGCCGTGCTGGTGGTGCCCGGCACCGTGGGCCGGGGCTTCTGGGGCGGAGAGGACAACGTGCGCTACCAGGATGCCTATCCCCGCGCGCTGGAGGGACTGCGGGCCGCCGCGCCCCATGCCGAGGCGGCGGGCGTGACCATCGGCGTGGAGAACGTCTGGAACAACTTCCTGCTCTCGCCCCTGGAGATGGCGCGCTTCATCGACGAGGTGGGATCGGCGCGCGTGGGCGCGTACTTTGACATTGGCAACGTCCTCCTCTTTGGCGAGGCGGAGCATTGGATCCAGGCGCTGGGCCGCCGCATCGTGCGGATGCACGTCAAGGACTTCAAGCGCAGCGTGGGCACGCTTGCGGGCTTTTGCGACCTGATGGCCGGGGACGTCAACTTCCCCGCGGTGATCAAGGCGTGCCGGGAGATCGGCTATGACGGTCCCCTGACGGCGGAGATGGGTTTGTACAACGACTATCCTTTGGCGCTGGTGGAGCAGACCTCCCGCGCGCTGGACATCATTTTGGAAAGATAGAAGGGAAACGGCATGGCCAGATACGACGATCGGTTTGTAAAGACGTACACCCAGGGCGCGTTCGCCGTCACCGAGATTTGGGTGGATAAGGAGACGGGCGTAAACTACCTCTTCCACGCCTCCGGCAACTCGGGCGGCCTGACGCCGCTGCTGGACCGGGAGGGCAAGGTGATCGTCACCGAGCCGGGCGACGGCTGGCGGCCCTGAGATAAGACGGATAAAAGGAGGACGGGACCATGATACGTGTCGGTTTGGTGGGCGTTGGCGCGATGGGGAGCGGGCACCTAGCCAACTACCTGCGCCTGATGAAAGAAGGGCATGACGTAAAGCTGGTGGCCGCCTGCGACATCCGGCCCGAGCAGCTGGAGCGCAAGGAGAACAGCGACCTGAACATCGAGATCAAGCGGGAGGAATTCGAGGCGGAGTACAACAAGTACACCGACTTTCGGGAGATGATGGACAAGGAGGAGATGGATTACATCGATTTCGCCGTGCCCACCTACCTGCATGCCAAGATGGCCATTGCGGCCATGGAGCGCGGGTTCCACGTTCTCTCGGAAAAGCCGATGGCGCTGACGGTGGACGAGTGCGAGCGCATGATCGAAACCTCCATGCGCACGGGAAGGACGCTCATGGTCGCCCAATGCCTGCGGTTCTGGCCCGCCTATGAGGAGCTGAAGCGCCTTGTGGAGAGCGGGGAATGGGGCAAGGTGATCAGCGGCATGTTCTTCCGCGGGGGAGCCACGCCCAAGTGGTCCTTTGAGGACTGGCTGCGCAAGAAGGACAAGAGCGGCGGCGCGCTGCTGGATCAGCATGTGCACGATGTGGACACCATCCAGTGGCTCTTTGGCACGCCGGCCTACGTTTCCACCAGCGCGGTCAACGCCGTGGAGGGCAGCGGGTACGACGCGGTCTCCACCAACTACCTCTACGCGGACGGCAAGGTGATCAACGCCATGGACGATTGGACCATCAATGGGGACGACTTTGGCTTTGAGATGATCTTCCGCGTCAACTTTGAAAAGGGCTGCGCGGTGCTGGGGCGCGAGGGGCTGACCCTCTACCCTGTGGGCGGGAAAAAGGTGGAGCCGGACCTTGCGCCGGACGACGGATACTACCGCGAGATCCTCTACTTTTTGGATTGCTTGAAGAACGGCAGCGCGCCGGCGCGCTGCACGCCCGCCTCCACGATGGAGACCATCCGCATCGCGCGCGCCGAGGTGGAATCGGCGGACCGCGGCGGGGAGAGGGTCAAGCTGTAGATGGAAATCAAGACGCGGCGCCTCGTGCTGCGCCCCTTTGAGGAGACGGACGGCGAGGGGTTATTCAGCTATCTATCCGACCCGGAGGTGACGAAATTTGAGCCCTACGCGCCGTTTACCCGCGGGGAGTGCGAGCGGGAGGCAGCGCGGCGCGCGCAGGACCCGCGCTTTTGGGCGGTGACGCTGGAGGGCGTGCTGACCGGCAACATCTACTTGGAGCAGGTCAATGAATACACCTTTGAGATCGGCTGGGTGTTCGCCCGCGCGCATCAGCACAAGGGCTATGCCCAGGAAGCGGCGCGGGCGGCGATGGACCGGGCGTTTCACGCCCTGGGCGCGTGGCGCGTTTTCGCCCTGTGCGATCCCCAAAACGCGCCTTCCTGGCGTTTGTGCGAACGGCTGGGCATGCGGCGCGAGGGATGGATGCGCAAAAACGTATACTTTGATACCGACGATGCTGGCCGGCCCCTTTGGAAGGATACCTACCAATACGCGATTCTGCGCGAGGAGTTTGAGCGGCCGGAGGGTTGAATGGGAGCGAGGCGGCCATAAGTGGGCCGCCTCGCTTGGCATCGGGCATGAATAGGGGGAAGAGCGCGTGTATACGCTGGTTTTGAACGGCTCCATGCGCCGCGGAGGGGATACCGACGCGCTGGTCGCGGCCTTTGCGCGCGGAGTGGAGGGTGAATGTGAAACCGTGCGCGCGTGCGAGGCGGGGATTGCTCCCTGCCAGGACTGCCGCTGGTGTTGGGAGAAGCGGGGCTGCCGCGTGCGCGACGGAATGCAGGAGGTCTATGAGAAAATGGCGCGGGCTGATTGCGTGGTCATTGCCTCGCCCTTGTATTTTTCTCAGCTCACCGGCCCGCTTTTGACGCTGGGCAGCCGCCTGCAATGCGCGTATACGGCTAAGAGCTTCCGCGGTGAGCGGTTTTTTGCGGAGGAGCGGCTGGGCGCTGTACTGCTGGCGGGCGGCGGGGACGGCGGACCCGAGCCCGCGGAAAAGACGGCCAAGACGCTGCTGCGCTGCATGCGCGCCAAGTGGGTGGGGACGGCGGCGTCCCTTAAGACCAATCGGTTGCCCGCCGCCCGCGACCGCGCGGCCCTTGACGCGGCGGAGGCGCTGGGCAGGCGCGCCGCGCAGGAATGCGGGCGGAGATGAACCGCCCTGCGGGAACGAGGAGCGGCGGGGTGTTGTCGGCGCGCTGCTTGACTGCACCTGGAAGGGCGGCCAAGGCGCCGCCGTTGCGGGCAGGCGGCGCCGGTTAAGGCGGGAATAGAGATTATATAAAAATACCCATTGCGCCTCGAAAAAAGCGGCGCGCAAGCCGGGCAAATTTGGGCTTGGATGCTTCCGGTCTCTTTTACAAATACGCGCGTTATGTTATAATATAGCTATAATGGTTTTTTCTCGGCGTTGTTCCGTAAGGACGGTCAAAGGAGGCAAAAATGGGCATTGTGGAAGCGGCCCTGCGCAAGACCATGCGCGTGGGGGAACGAGTGGATGTGACGCTGATTGGCGGCCGCGAACTGCGCGGCAGCATTACGGCGTTTGGCGAAGACGGAATACTTCTCAAAGACGGCGAGATGGAGCGCCCCATCGCCTTTGCGGGCATAGCGACGTTCCTGCCCACTCGCATGGTTTTGCCGCGAAGCGATGCACAGGAGGCACAAGACCAGCCTAAGGAGGATACGGCCGGACCCAAGGAGGAAGTGATCAGGCAAGAGGGCTGGATTGAGCGCTATGAGAGCGGCGCGCGCATGGGCAGCATCGCCTGCGGCGGCGAACACGCGCTCTTTCGTTTGGAGGATGTTCTCGATCAGCAGCTCTACGACCGGCTGGGGGACTGGTTTGGCCGGGCAATCCCCGTGCAGTTCACCCTGCACAGCCAGGGCGCGAAAAAGACCGCTACCGGCATTACCGAGCGCCGGGCGCAGGAAAAGTACGAGCCCCAGCAGGCGCAAGAGGAGTCTAACGCGGGCGAGCGGTATGGTTTTGGCGAAATACTGCACTTTGACAAGCAGAATGGCTACGGCAAGGCGCGCGAGGGCAATGTCAAATTCCTATTCCGCAGGGAAGACATCGCCAGCGCCGGCCTTTGGAAGGAGATCCTAAGGTCGCCCAACACCTGCGGCATGAAGATCGCCTTTACCGTGGGAAAGGACGGCAAATACACCTGCATCCGCGAGCTTGGCGAGCTGGGCACGCCGGAAACCCTGACCGCGCCGGATTTCGCGGCGGAGGCTGCCCTTCTTGGCGAGGAGGACGACGTGAACCCCGAGGCGCGCACCGTCTTTACCGATGGGACGGTGATGGAGGAAGAGGTGCGCGCGGGCATGGTGATGTTCTACAACACGGACAAATTCTTCGGCCGCCTAAGGCAGGAGGATGGCGAGCGGTACTATTTCCGCTCCGGGGATGTGATGCAAAAGAGCCTGCTGGACTTTTTGTGCCAGCGACCGCCCCAGGACGTGGAGGACACGCGGGTGACCTTCTCCGTCAAGCGCTTGCCGACGGGAAAGCTGGCGGCGGGCCGGGTGTGCTGGGAGGCGCGCAAGCAGGAGGGGCAGCCCAAGCGCGAAGCGCAGGAGGAGCCCGCCGCGCCGGATAAGCCGCAGGCGCCCGTCAAGGTGGAGAAAAAGGAGGAGCCCGCTCCGCTCAACGCCTACTGCGCGAACTACCTGCGCGCGTGGGGCGGCCAGCAGGATCAGCTCCCCGACCAGCTTCGCCAGGTGGCGGCCGCCTGCGCGGACGAGGAGGTGCGGCGCGAGGTCCTGCTGGAGATCGTGGCGCTGAGCGACGTTCGGAAGGAAAAGCGCGACGACGCCATGCTGGGCTACCTGCGCGCCTACGCGCAGGAGGGCGGCGGCGAGGAGCTGAGCGGATTCCTAAGCGCGGCCACCTATGCCGGAGCGGAGATGTTTGACGCGCTGACGCGGCTGTTCGCGGTATCCGAGGGAGCGTTTGGCCGGCTGTGCGGCATCATCGCCGCCGACGGCGAGCTGGTGACGCTGCGCGGGGAGATCCTGACGCGCTTTGGCAGCGTGCCCGAAACGGCCCAGCAGCTCAAGGACCTGTGGCGGCCTCTGGTACTGGCGGAGCGCGAGCGCGCCGATTGCGCCTGCCTGCCCCGCACGACGGAGACGCTGCGCCAACGGGACCCGGAGGGCAAGCTCGCTCATTGGGCGGCGCTGCTGGAAACGGATGCGCCGCAGGACGCGGAAACCCTGCGCGCGGCGCGCGAGGAGCTGTTGCGCCGGCCCACGCGCTTGGCGGTGGAATGGCTGATGCCCATTGTGTTGGACGCACAGGAGCGGGCAAGCCGGGGCGAGGAGGATGCGCAGTCGCCCTTGGCGCGGCCGCTGTGCGCGCTGGAGAGGGTGGGCGTACGCTACGCCTGTCTGGAAATCGAGGGAAGAGCTGAGGAAGCGTCGGTGGCGCTGGAAGACGGGATGGTGGAGATCGGGCCGCTTGAGGGCTGCCTGCAAGTCGCCCTGCCCGGCAATTGCGGCGAGGAAACCGTGAAAATAGAGGGCAGGACCGGCGAAAAGCGGTGGGCGCTTGCCCTGAATGCGGCCTTTGAGGAGACGCCGGGCGGCGGGCCTCGGCCGGAAGAGGCGCTCGGCGCGCATGGCGTGACGGCGCTGTGCGGCGCCGGGGCGGCGGACGCCTTGGACGCGCTGCATGCGCGCCTGGCAGAACCGCAAGGAGAGGAGCGGCTGGTTCTTCGCCTGGGAAGGGCGGCAAGCGCGGTGGAAGCGACGCGCGGCCTGCTGACCGCGCTGGAAGGGGAGATGCGGGCGCGCTACGGCGCGGACGTGGCGGGGCTAATGGATTTCCCCGCGCAGGAGGCGGTTGCGGGCATGGAGCCGGAGGCGCTTGAAGAGGCGCTGATGCGGGTGCTTCGGGACTTTGCAGACCTGCGCCTTGTGCACGACAGGCTCAAGGGCGCGCGCGTGGTCTGCCTTGTGGAGGCGCAGGCGGGCGTGGAGGAGATCTATGCCCTGGCCGCAAGGATGCGGGAATGCGGCGTATTCACCGCCCTGGCGGCTGAAGCGGCGCCGGAAGCCGCGCCGGCGGAGCAGGTGATGCGCCTGGACGCCGGGACTCTGGAGCAGGCGCTCAGAGAGGCGGGCTTTGCGGCGAACAACCTGCGCATGGTCAACGTGAGAAAGGAAGAAAAAAGCGATGAGATTGGATAAATATTTGAAGGTTTCGCGCATCATCAAGCGCCGCACCGTGGCCAACGACGCGGCGGACGCGGGCCGCGTGACGGTCAACGGCAAGGTGGCGCGCGCGTCCTACGAGGTGAAGGCGGGCGACGTAATTGAGATCCGCTTTGGCGAAAAGACGACCCGATACGAGGTGCTCAGCGTGCAAGAGAACGTTGGAAAGGCGGATGCGGCGCAGCTCTACCGCGCCCTGCCGTGACGGGCGTTTGGGCCGTGATCGTGGCGGCTGGGAAGGGCGCGCGCATGGGCGCGAAGGTGAACAAGGTCCTGCTGCCCTTGCGGGGAAAGCCGGTGCTTTGGCACGCGGTGCGCGCGTTCAGCCAGTCCCCGTGCGTCGACGGCATATGCGTGGTCGCCGCCCCCCAGGAGCGGGAGGCGGTGTGGGCAGCGGTCAAGGACTTAGGCAAGGTTTGCGCCGTGGTGGACGGCGGGCAGACGCGGCAGCAATCGGTGCTGCGCGGCCTGCATGCGCTGCCAGAGGGCGCCCTTTGGGTCATGGTGCACGACGGCGCGCGCCCGCTGGTGGGCGCGCAGCTGATCCAGGCATGCGCCCAAACCCTCTTGGCGCGCGGCAGCGCGGTGGCCTGCGCGCCGTTATACGACACGGTCAAGCGCGCGCGGGACGGCAGAATCGTGGAGACGGTGGATCGATCGGTGCTGCGGGCGGTGCAGACGCCCCAGTGCTTCCGGGTTGGGGACCTGCTCGCGGCCTATGAGCGCGCGGAGCGGGAGGGGATTCAAGTCACGGACGATGCCTCCGCAATGGAGCGCATGGGCGGGGAGGTGTGCCTGGTGGAGAGCGCGGAATGCAATTTGAAGATCACGGCGCCGGACGATCTCCTTGTGGCCGGCGAACTGCTCAGAAGCCGGGAAGGCGGGGAGCGGGCGCCGCGCACGGGCCTGGGCTACGACGTGCACCGGCTGGTTCCCGGTCGACGCCTGGTGCTATGCGGGGTGGAGATCCCCTACGAGCTGGGGCTTGCGGGCCACAGCGATGCGGACGTGGCGGTGCACGCGCTGATTGACGCGCTGCTGGGCGCGGCGTGCCTTGGGGATATTGGCAGGCTTTACCCGGACGACGATCCCGCCTATGAAGGGATTGACTCGATGAAGCTGCTAAAGGATGTGGTGCGCCGCCTGGACGGGTACACCGTCGCGCATGCGGACATAACCATCGTGGCGCAGCGGCCCAAGCTGGCTGGGTACATCCCACGCATGGTGGAACGCATCGAGCGCGCGCTGCCGGGCGCGCAGATCAACGTCAAGGCGACCACAACCGAGCGCCTGGGCTTTGAGGGCCGCGGGGAAGGCATCAGCGCGCAGGCGTTGGCGACGATATGGTGACGGACGGATTGCTGGCGTGGTACGCCGCGTGCCGGCGCGACCTGCCCTGGCGCGCCAGCCGCGAACCGTACCCTGTTTGGGTTTCGGAGGTCATGTTGCAGCAGACGCGGGTGGAGGCGGTCATCCCCTATTTTCATCGGTTCATGGCCGCCCTGCCCACGGTGGAAGCGCTCTCCAATGCGCCGGAGGAACAGCTGCTCAAGCTGTGGGAGGGCCTGGGGTATTATTCGCGCGTGCGCAACATGCGCAAGGCGGCACAGCGCATCGTGGCGCTGGGCGGATTTCCGCGCACGGCAAGAGAGCTGAAGGCGCTGAGCGGCTTTGGGGAGTACACCTCCGGGGCGGTGGCCTCCATCGCCTTTGGCGAGCGCGTGCCGGCGGTGGATGGGAACGTCATGCGGGTATACGCGCGCATGGCGCGCGTGGGGGAGAGCATCAAGCTCCCCTCGGTGAAAAAGGCCTGCGCCGGCTGGGTGATGGCAGAGATGCCGCAGGATGCGGACCCTGGGATCTTCAATCAGGCGCTGATGGAGCTGGGCGCGACGGTCTGCACGCCCAGAGGGCCCAAGTGCGCGGCCTGCCCGGTGCGCGCCCGCTGTGCGGCGCGGGCAAACGGCGAGGAAGAGGATTATCCCGTAAAGGAGGCCCAAACGGCCAAGGCGCAGGAGGAATTCGACGTGTATTTGATCGTGCGCGACGGCCGCGCGCTGGTGCGCCGCCGCCCTGCGCGCGGGCTGCTGGCGGGGCTTTGGGAATTCCCGCACGGCATAGACGGCGCGGCGCCGCGCCCCGGCGCAGAGGCGCTGGACGTAAAGCACGTCTTTACCCACAAGATCTGGCTCATGCACGGGGTTCGCGCTGATCTTGCGGGCGAGATAGAGGGCGGCGTCTATGTCAACGCGGACGAGCTGCGCGCCCTGCCCATGGCCTCTGCGATGGAAAGATTTCGAATAGAATTGTTGGAAAGCGGGGACTTGACCGAATGGAAGAGCTGATTGAGCTGCTGGAGAAGTTCCAAAGGGCCTATACCGCGCGAGATTTGAGTCAGGCACAGGCGTTTATTGAGGAGGTATTTGTCCGGGAGGAGCCGGTTTATTACGGCGCAAGCCCTGCGGAGCAATGCGTGGGGGCGGGGCGCATCCTGCGCCTGATCGGGTATGACTGGACGGTTTGGGGAGACCTGATGCTGGACTTTGACAGCCTGGTGGCGCACGATTACGGCGCGGCGCTGGATTTCCTCATCACGGGATATGTGGATTGGGAGATCGAGGAGAGCGAGTTCCTGGGCCGGGCGATGATGGATGTCAAGGACATGGTGCTGCGCGGCGGTCAGGCCAAGGAGCTGCTCTACGAGCTTGGCGCGCTCTCGACCAAGATGCTGATGGAGGCCAACCGCGGCAGCCGCCATGTGCTGCCCATCCGCATGAGCGGCATGGCCGTAAGGAAGGAGGAGGGCCTGAGGCTCAGCCACCTGCACTTATCGCATCCCACACAGAGCTATCCGGACTGCCGCATTGCAAGATAGATTCCCTCGGAAGCAAAAGAAGGGGCCACGGCCCCTTCTTTTTTTATTCGCCCCAAGTGGGAGTTCTTTGACGGCGCGCGCCGTTAGGATTGCAGCAGGCCCTTCTGCGCGGCCAGCAGCGCGATGTGCCAAAGAAAATAATCGCGCCAGCTGTAGAGCGTGGAGCGCTCCACAAATAAATTGTACTGAATGTCGTCGCAGGGCACGCCCTTGCAGAAGAACTGATCGTAAAAGGCGCGCATCGCGTCCGTGGGCGCGTCGCGCAGCACCTGGTCAATGCACTGGAGCCAGCGGGGATCGACGCTTTTGCAACCGGCGCGCAGGGAATCCGTGCGCTCCAAAATGTATTGAACGCGGTTGTGGATGCCGTTGGGAAGCTTCATTCGTCCTCACCTCTGCTTTCGTGTTTTACAGGATGTTCTCAACGCGGATGGCGCGCGCATGGTTGGTATAGCGCTTGATGAGCTGGTCCTCCTCCAGGCGCTTTAAATGCATGCTCACCGTGCCCGGCGAGGATAGGCCCACCGCGTCCGCAATCTCCCGAATGGTGGGGGGAAACCCGTACTTTTCCGAAAACGCGATGATAAAATCGTAAATGGCCAGGCGCGTAGCCCCCTTCTGCCGGCGATGCGGTTGCACATTTTCCACTTGCTTAAGTTCCATGTTTTCTTCACTCCTTTGCGTATCGTTGGGGATCTCCTCTGCGAGGATGACACTGTTTGTTGCTATTACAGTATAGAACGCTAGTTCCTGCATGTCAACACTTTGTGGAAAATTTTTGAAAAAATTCTTTAAGTGCCTTGATAATAACAATGAAATGTTGCATAATGAAGGGGAAGGAGGGCTGCGCAATGTTGGCAAATCTCAAGCGAATTCGACTCTCGCTCCATATGACGCAACAAGAAGTTGCGAACAGGCTGGGCCTGACCCGCCAGGCCTACTCCAATTACGAAAGCGGGCTGCGCGAGCCGGAATACGCCACGCTCTGCGCGCTGGCCGATCTATTTCGCTGTCCGGTGGGGCGACTGCTGGGCCGCGTGAGCGAATATGAAAACGGTGTGCCCATCCCCATTCTGGGCACGGTCAAGGGCGGGTTCAACCGAATGGCGCGGGAGGAGCTGGAGGGATACGAGGTGGCGGACGTGGCCAATCCGGACGAATACTTCTTCCTGCGCGTGACGGGCGAGAGCATGGCGCCGCAGATCCAAGAGGGGGACCTAGCGCTGGTGCACAGCCAGAGCACCCTGCAAAGCGGCGAGATCGGCGTGGTGCTGCTGGAGGATGAGGAGGCCACCATCAAGCGGGTGGTGTTCTCGGACAAGAGCGTGATTTTGCAGCCCTTTAACAACGCCTATACGCCCATGGTGCTCAGCGGGGGCGCGTTTCGGGTGTTGGGGAAGGTTGTGCGCACGATACGGGAATGGTGATTTAAACCGGGTTAGGGCATGCGAAATGCCGCGCGGACAAGGCGTCCGCGCGGTTTTTTTGCGTTTTGGGCGCGCGAACGGGGCGGCGGGCGTGTCCAACACGGTGTACGCCCTAAAGGCCGGTAAGATGACCGAAGAAAGGAGGGAGAGTTTTTGAACAGCGAAGATCAAAAGGCGCGCCTGCTGGCGCTCTACCGCGAATTCTACGACGAGAGCCGGGTGCTGCGCGAAAAGTACGCGCGCAACCAGGAGCTTTATCTGGACCAGGCGTTGGGCCGACGCGGCGGCGGAGAGCGGCTGCGCACCGGCACGCCGGTGCTCTACGCGACCTACCGCCAAGAGCTGGCCGACGCGGTGGAGATGATGCCGGAGGCGGTATTCCTGGCGCGCAGGCGGGAGGACGAGGCGCGCGCAGAGCGCATGACGGCGCTTTACCGCGCGGTGATGGAGCGAATGGGGTTTGAGCAGACCTACATCCGCCTGTGCGAATACCGGGCGCGGCTGGGCGTGGGCTACTGCGAGACCATGGTTGTGGAGGGGGAGCCGCAGGTTGTGGCCTATGATCCCCGGGCGGTGCTGGTGGACCCCGCGACGGAAGAGTTGCAGGAGGGGCGCGCGGTCTTCAAGGTATCCTACCACACGATGGACTACTACCGCGCGCACTATCCCCGACAGGCAAGGCGCATCAAGCCCGACAATCCTCCGCTGGACACGCCGGACGCAAAGCGAATCGCCCTGCTGACGGCCTATTACAAGACCTGGGAGGACGGAAGATGCGCGGTGCACCAAATGAAGATCGCCGGCGGCTGCGTTGTTTACGACTCCCGCGCGCAGCATCCGGGCGGGCTTTGGGCGCACGGAGAGTACCCCTTTGTGGCGTGGTATTACGACAGGCTGCCGGGCACGCCTTGGGGGTTTGGCGCGTTCGACTACCTGGCGCCGGTGCAAAACTACATCGACAAGCTGGATACGCTGGTGATGCAGAACATCGCCAGGGGCGCCAAGCCCCGGCTGATGGTCAACCGGTCCGCGGGGCTGGACCTTGACGCCTTTATGGACGAGGATCGGGAAATCGTGCTGGCCGACCGCATTGACGAGAGCGCCATTCGCTGGCAGGAATGCGCGCCGCTGGCGCCATACGCCGTGCAGATGCTGGGCACCAAGTGCGAAATGCTCAAGGCGGAAAGCGGGCAGAACGCCGCCAGCCGCGGCGAGCTGCCGTCCAACTCGACCTCGGGCGCGGCGATCTCCATGTTGCAGGCGGCGGGCTCCAAGCGCACGAATCTGCATCAGGCCACCATCAACCAGGCGTTTTTGACCATGGTTCGCCAGGTGGTATCCAATCTGAGCGCCTATGGCTCGAAAGACGCGAGCTACCGAACGGACAAGGGCTACGCCGTGTTGGGCCAGGAGGATGCGCTGGGCAAATGGGAGTACGACTTGCAGGTGCGCTTGCAGCGGATGCCCAAGTACGAGAGCGTCTACCAAAACCAACTGCTCATGCAGCTGTTGCAGATGGGCGCCATGCCGGTCAGGACGGCCTTCCAGCTGATGGATCTATCCAACAAGGAGGCCATCTTAAAGGCGATTGAAGAGACGGAAGGAGAAGAGCAGGATGCAATGGCAACAGGACGGAGAGACGAGGGAAGCGGAAAAAACGGGGCTTGAGGAGTTCCTGGAGCGCACGGGGATGAGCCAGGAGGCGGCGCTGGAGCTGCTTGAGATGGCCTACCGGCGCCAGGAGGAGATGATGGGCCGCGCGCGCCAGGTCATGGCCGCCATTGAGGCCATCGGCGACGAGCGGTTCACGGTGGAAGCGCTGCGCGCCGATCCCGAGGCCATGCGCGCGGTGGAGGCGGGAGCGCCCATTGGCGAAGTATACCGGCGCTTCTTCCTGCGCCGCACAGGCGGACCGCGGCCGGACAGGGAAGCCAACCTGGGCCTGGGCGGCCTGGCGGGCGATACGCTCACCCCGGAGGAGATCGAGCGCATCTCCGCCTACGTATCGCGCACGGGAAATCGCTACGAAATCGACGAATAAGAGGAGGAAGAGAACATGTCGGAGACCACGGTGAGCACGCTCAACACCACGAGCAATCAGAACCTGCACACGACGGTGCAGAACTACTACGACGGCAAGCTCCTCATGGAGATGGAAAAGCGCCTGGTCTTCTACCAGGGCGGCCAGCGCAAGAGCCTGCCCAAGGGCAGCGGCAGGGTGGTGGAATTCTGGCGCTACGAGCCCTTCTCGGCGGTGACCACGCCGCTGAGCGAGGGCGTGGTGCCGGAAGGCCAAACCCTTTCGATGGAGAAGATCACCGCTACGGTGCAGTCCTACGGCGGGTATGTGGCCACAACCGACGTGCTGGACATGACGGGCATCAACACCCAGACCAATCAGCTGGTGCATTTGATGGCCAAGCAGGGCGCGCTGAGCATCGATCACCTGGTGCGCGACGCCATCTGCGCCGGCACGAACGTGCGCTATGTGGGCGGCCGGGCGTCGCGCAGCGCCGTGACCGCCACGGACGTGCTGACCGTGGAGGAGATCCGCCGCGCGGTGCGCGCGCTGGAAAAGGCGGGCGCGCCCAAGTTCAACCGAGGCGGCAAGGGGTATTACAAGGCCATTGTCGGCTCGGATGCCAAGTTCTCCCTGATGGGGGACTCCCTGTGGGAGGACAAGGCCAAGTACCAGCAGGCCGAGCAGATTGAAAACGGGGAGATCGGCAAGCTCTTTGGCGTGATTTTTGTGGAGAGCTCCGAGGCAAAGGTGTTTGAAAAGGCGGGCGCCAGCAGCGCCGACGTGGGCGCGACGCTGATCTTTGGCGAGGACGCCTACGGCGTGGTGGACCTGGGCCAGGTGGGCGCATCGCCCGTGCGCACCATCGTAAAGCCCTTGGGCTCCGCGGGCAGCGCCGATCCTCTGGACCAGAAGGCCACCGTGGGTTGGAAGGTGGACGGCTTTACCGCGGCGATCCTCAACCAGGATTGGATCATGCGCATAGAGCACGCGATTGAGGATTGACGGGAAGGCAAAGCGACGGCGCCGCGCTCTCCCTATGAGGGCGCGGCGCGGAAAGGAGGGAGCGGATGACGGTTGCGGCACTGACGGAGCTGTTTTTGATGAACATGGGCTATGCGCGCGCGGACGCTGCGGAGCCGGACGTGGTGGCGGAGTACGCGGGCACGCTTATGCGCTGGCTCAACGAGGGCTACACGCGCGCGGTGCTAAGGACGCTGGGCCGCGAGGCGGTCAAATGCCTGGACCCGCTGCGCGCCGAGGAGGACGAGCCGGTCAAGCTGGACGCCTCGCTGCACCCGCTGCTGGCGGATTACGCCGCGGCGCGCGGGCAGGAGCTGCGCGGCAATACATCCGAGGCCGGCGGGCTGTACGCGGCCTTTGAGCGCGGGCTCTCCGAGGCGGTGCAGGATCGCGCCTTTGCGTTTCGCGCGTGGAGGCGGCTGTAGCGATGCGGGCGCCTCCCTGCCGGGCAATGGGTGCGGGGGCTTGAGAGAAAGGGAGGAGGATGGATGAGCAGATATGTCATTCCCTATTTTGAGGGAATGGACGAGCAATTGGGCGCGCTGGCGGGCAATGCGGCCGCGGCGCGCATGGCGCGCAACGTCGCCACCGACCACGGGCGGTTGGCCAGCGCCCCCGGCATGGAACCCTACATCGAAACGCCGGTGACGGGAGGCGCGAGCAGCATCTACGTGTTTTGCGAGATGGGTCAGGACGCGGAGCGCACCGAGTACGTGGTAGTGGGCACGCAGACCGACGTGCGCGTATGGCGGGATGATGAGTGGCAGGTGCTCTATACGGGCACGGCGGGAGACTGGGGATTTCTCTCCTACAAAAAGGAAGAAGACAGCATCCTCATCTTCGGCAACGGCGTGGACCCGGTGCAGTGCTGGGACGGGCAGAGCGAAAGCGCGTCGCCGCTGGCGGGCGCGCCGGCCAAGGGCAGGTACTTTGCCCTGCACTATGAGCGCGTATGGATGTGCGGGGACAAGGAGAACCCCGACCGCCTCTACTACTCCAGGCAGCTCAATCCCAACGATTGGACGGGAGACGCGGTGACGCCGGAGACGGGCGGGGGATTTGTGGACCTGCCCACCTTTGACGGGGGCGTCATCACCAACCTTTACAGCGTGGGGGGCGACCTGTGCATTCTCAAATCCACCACCGCGCTGCTGCTCTACGGCACCTCGCCGGAGAACTACCAGGTCACTGAGATGACGGGCGCGCTGGGCACCATCGCCGGCCGCACGGCGGCGGTCTACGGTCAGACCGGGTATTTTGTCACGGCGCATGGCATCGGCGTGCAAAACGGCGCCACCATCGCCCTGCTGGACGATCGCAAGCTGCCCAGGATGTTCGACGCGCATTATTGCGAAGAGCAGGACTGCCAGGAGGGGCTCTCGCCGCATTTTGGACAGTGCGCCGCGGGCATCTGCTTTCACGAGCGGCTGTGGTTCGCCCTGCCGCTGGGGCAGGAGACGGCAAACAGCGTGGTGCTGGAATACGACCTGAACCGGGAGGCCTATGTGCTGCACGACGGCGCGCAGGCGGTGGGCTTTGCCCGGTCGGGTCAGATGCGCGAGCGTCTCTTGGTGCTCTGCGGTGACGGCATCGTGCGCGTGATGGGCAGCGGCAGTCCCGCGCCGGGCAAGTGGACGACGCCGTGGATGGACTTTGGCTCCAACAAGGAGAAGGTGATGCGCTCCATCGCGCTTTTCGGCCGCATGGAGTCCGCGTCCAGGCTGCCCTGCGTGCGCGTATGCGTGGAGAGCGACCGGGGCATGAAGGTGCGCTACCTGGAAGCGCGCGGGCAGGGCGACAAGCTGTACAAACGCCGGTTCCGGCTGGGCGGCAGGCGCTTCCGCGTGGACATTGAGGCCACGGCGGGCACGCGCTTCTGCTTTACAGGGGGACTGGAGATGGAAACGGAGTGAGGGGATTTTGAGCGGACAATTCGCGGTGGACGTCGTGGCCACGCCGCGCCTGGACCTGTGCGGCGCGACGGCGAGGGACCTAAACTACCGCGACGCCAACGGGAAGTTCCCCGCGGCGTCGCGCTCCCAGATGGCCAAGGAACAGGAAAAACTCAATAAGTTTTTGCAGTATGTCAACGAGAGCTTCATCATCAAGGGCTTTTCCAAGGCGAGCGCCCAGGAGCGCAGCAATGTAAGGGGCTATACCTCGGGCAACAGCGCGCCGGCGCTGATCCGAGCGAGCGAGACCTCCTTGTGCGATTTTCAGCTCGCCCATGGCGGGCGCGCGCAGATTCAGGTGACCTTCTCCATCACCGGCGAGGCCGCGGCATCGGGAACCGCGCCGGCGGTGCTGACGGTCAAGATTCTGGAAAACAACGCGCAGGTTGCCATCTTTCGGCAGGCGGTCAGCGGCGTTGTGACGGTGAGCGCGCCCTTTCTGCTCGTCAACCGGCAGGAGGGCGTGACGCAGATCGCGGTGCAGGCCAGCGTCAGCGGCGGAGAGCTTTGCGTGGAGAAGTACGGCGCGTTCGCCTCCGCGCTGGTGATGGAGTAGAGGAGGGATCGCATGGCAAGTTACGACAAGAGCAAGAATGTGGACTACACCCTGGCGGTGCAGGCCGCGCTCAAGACGCTGGGCGCGGACCTGGGCGCCGCAGGGGTGGACGGCAAGTGGGGCGCTTATACCGAGAACGCCTACCAGAAGAACAAGGCGGCGGTGGACGCTCTGGTCTCCGGCGTGGGCGCGGGCGGTTTTTCCGGCAGCCTTACGCCCGCGCAAGTGGAGGTCCCCGAGGGCAAGAGCTTTGAACAGTGGCTCAGCATCGGAGACGCGCTGTATGCGGCGCAGTACGAGGCGCAGAAGCGGTCGGCGCAGCGGCAGCTGGAGTATGCGCAGCAGCAGGTGGAGGATCAGCGCGTGCAGTCGGCCGCAACGCTGCAAAACGCAGCGAACGCCAGGGGCTTTGGCCGCTCCTCCTACGCCATGGACGTGCTGCAAAAAAACGAGGTCCAGGCGCAGAAGAACAACACCGCGCTGCTCAACAGCTTCTCCGACGCGCTGATGCAGCTGGAGGCAAACCGCGCCTCCGGCGCGGCGCAATACGCCTCGAACATGTGGAACTCCCAGCAAAACGCCATTTTATCGGCGCAGAAGTTCAACGCGCAGATGAAGCAGCAGACGGACACGGCGCTGTGGAAACAGTACACCTCTGAGCTGGAAAAGGCCGGAACGCCAGCGAAAAAGAGCGGAACGAGCCGAAAAAAGGAGGCGACGACATCCGTATCCAAGGCCCTGATGGAGCGCGCGGAGGCGGCGGTGCAAAAGCCCGCTAGGAAGAAGGCGACCGCGTTTTCCACCAAGGCGGGCGGGCTGGCAGCCTACTAGCGGAAAGGGCCGGCACGAAAAAAGGGTATGGGGCGGGCCCCACCCCGTTTAGTTGGGGGCCCGTGTGGCCCCCCCGGGGGGTTTTTTTTGGTGTTAAGAAATGAAGTT